>NZ_DGNR01000008.1:0-30924 GCF_002389025.1 Kordiimonas sp. UBA4487 | reverse complement strand
AGAACAGTTTTTCAACGGAATACGCCAGAAGCGGCCTCTAGCTCTTGCGCCGTTTCGGGCAGATATTCGGTTCCGCCCATGGCGCCATATGAGTAGATTCCGAGTCTGACGTCGCCTTCCCTTCCACGTTTATAGTAATGGGATAAACCATGTGCTGGTCATCCTGGCTCATGGCTCGCCGTGCAAATGCACGGCCCGAGAAGGAGGTATCCAGTAATGACAATCGCCGCTAACAGGTTTTCAACAAAATGGACAGCCGTAGCTGGCATTTCCGCTGCACTCGTATTGGCAGGCTGCGGGGCCTCCCAACAGGCAACACCGGAGCAGGTAGCCGCGAGCAACCCGACCGTTGCTTATGAATATAAAAGCGACCGGGAGCTGATCCAGGCCAACCAGCGTTCGGTGGCATTCTGCGAGCAGTATGGCTCTATCCCGATTACCGCGCGCTATGACACCGCGACAGATGGCGCCAAGACAATCTATTTCGAATGTACCCCAAAAACTGCCGAGGCAAGGCCACTGCCGGACTATGTTCCCAACCTGGCCATTGACTACCGGACAGACAGGGAATTGATGGCCGCAACGCATAACGCGGAGATCTATTGCATGAACAGCGGTGCCAGCCAGGTTGCATACGATCTCGTCGTCAATGCCGATGGGACGCGGACAGTGGTTTTCCAGTGCGTCTCAGGATAACCAGAGGCAGGTCGACAATGACCTGCCAGCCAGTAAGGCCGTCATGGTAACCGACGGTGAAAAGGATGCAGGCCAGGGGCATATTGCCAAGGCCGGTATCCAGGGAACCAAGATTTCCAAGATCCAGTGCTGATTGCGTTTCTCAGTGTCTGGAGTGCCAGTGCGCCGGTCAATCCTGCTGATATATGCCGGAGCGATCGGTGCACGGCCGGCATACGCCCAAAGCTATTAGCCTGCTGAATGGCACAAGGACTTATATCCGTGCCTTCACCCCCTGCCCAAAGGAGCATGAAATGGACGTGAAAAGAATTTTGGCCGTTGTCGGCGTTTTGGCCATCATCGGTGTCTCCCTTTATCTGGTAAATGATTACCGGAAAGGCGATATGGAAAAATTTGGCGATGATGTCGCGGACTCCGTCAAGGACGCTACCAACTAGCCGGCTTCCAGCCCTATGCCAGACGGCGGCCACGCACGGCCTAGCGCATCTGCTGCCGGAAAAACATGTGGTAAGCGACCAGGCATACAATCGCCCCAATAATTGCAGCGACGGCACTATAGACGCCGTCGCTATTGAAGCCGGTAATCGTTATGCCGCCAAAAAAGTCAAACAGCCAGCCAGCAGTGAGGGCGCCAATCCCCCCAATCAGAATGTCGACAACAGTGCCTTCCCCCGTGGTGCTGACAAGCTTGCTGGCAATCAGGCCCAAGCCAACTCCCAGCAGTGTCCAAATGATCAAAGACATATCAGCTCCTTTCGGTGATGTTCCTCGTATGTGCGCCTGCACTGATGTGGATTAATGGCTGGCTGCCGTAACAGCGAGCCTTGCCAGGGCCGGCAAGGATTTCACGCCGGTTTTCTTCATCACGGCCGCACGGTGGTTTTCGACGGTGCGCTGGCTGATGCCAAGATCGGCGGCGATATTCTTGTTTGGATGGCCAGCCAGGACAAGATCCATGATCTGGCGTTGGCGCAGCGTTAGGCCCGCGATCTGGGTTGCGGCTTTCTGGCGCCATGCGATCATGCTGGCTTCGTCTTTTGTCAGCTCAGTGGCGCGTTTAACACTTGCCAGCAGGTCTGCGCGACTGAATGGCTTTTCGATGAAGTCACTTGCGCCAGCCTTCATCGCCCGGACCGCCATCGAAATATCGCCACGGCCGGTTATCATGATTGCGGGTATTTGATTTCCGTCAGTGCGCAACCGTTGCAGCAACTCAAGGCCCGATATGCCAGGCAGCCAGTTGTCTATCAAAAGGCAGCCTTCGGTTTCCGCGCCATGGGCCGCCAGAAAATCCTCGGCATCACCAAACCCTTCCACCTTATAGCCTTCTTCCTCCACAACTTCCCAGATCGCATCGCGTACGTGGCGATCGTCGTCTATGACGTAGATGGTCGATGTGACCGGGGAGGTGTCGAGGGTGACGGCCTGCGCGGCGTGGGCGGTTGGCACGGGGGGCTGGGGTAGTAATCGCTGGATAGCCTCCGAAAGGGCTCTTGCCTTGACCGGCTTGTGCAGGGGCAGGCAGTCATGGGTGGAAATCTCGCGCAAGGTTGCGGTAGAGATATCGCCGGTCAGGATGAGGACCGGAATAGGCTCATGCCACGCTTCCCTGAGCTTTGCCACAACCTCAATGCCGGACATGCCGCCCGGCAGGTTATAGTCGGCAAGGATCAGGTCGGGCTTTTGTTGGTCCCAGGCAGGTATTTCAAGCGCAGCAACACCATCGCCGACAGCGATAGTCTGATGGCCCTCGTCAGTCAGCAACAGGTCAAGAAGATCGCGGACTTCAGGATCATCCTCGATTATCAGTATTGTACCGGTATGGATGACGGCGGCTGTTTCAGGGGTCCCGTCGGGCCTCTTGGCTTTGACATCTGACTTTGCTTCGTCCTGGGACACTGCAACTTCCAGGCTGAAACCCGAGCCTTTTCCAAGTTCCGAACGCACATGCATGGGGTGGTCCAGCAATGCACCCAACCGCTGCACGATCGAAAGCCCAAGGCCGAGGCCGCGGCTTCGGTCATGCTCGGCATTATCAAGCTGGTGATATTCTTCGAAGATTGTATTCAGGTCGTCAGATGGTATCCCGATCCCGGTATCCCATACCTCGATGCTGAGCGTGCTGCCGCGGCGTCGGCATCCAAGCAGCACACGACCGCTTTTTGTGTATTTGAGGGCGTTCGACAGCAGGTTGCGGATCATCTGTTCCAACAGACGTGGATCGCTGTTGACCATGACGTGACAGGGTACGAAGCGGAATCCGATGCCCTGTGCCTCTGTATGATAGGCGAACTCGTCCTTCAGTTGGCCGAGCAGCTCATCGATTGAAAAATCGACCTTCTCGACCCGGATGGTGCCGGCCTCAATCTGATTGATATCCAGAAGCGCATTGAGCATGCCGGACATCGCCCCCAGGGCTTCGTTCAGCCGACCCAATAGTCTTTGGGCTTTGTCGCCGTCGACGATTTTGGACAGGATGCCCTGCAACAGGGCGAAGGTCTGAAGCGGCTGCCTGAGGTCATGGCTTGCGGCGGCAAGAAAGCGTGATTTGGCGATATTGGCCTGGTCGGCCCGCCGTTTTGCTGCGGCAAGTTCTTCTGCTGCCTGTTTTGTTTCAGTAATGTTGGCAAAAGTAATGACCACGCCTTCAACCCGGTTGTCCTTGGTGCGATAAGGCAGGATGCGGCGGGCATACCAGGTGCCGTCTTGCGCCTCGATTTCAGTTTCAAGGGGATGAGGATTTAGCAGCACCGCCTGGGCGTCGCTCAGCATGGTATCGTCTGCTGCCAATGCCCGGAGATCCGCAAGCGGCCTGCCAACATCGCCGGGGATGATTTTGAACAGCGACCGGGTTGCTGGTGTGAAAAAGCGGATATTCAGCTTGGTGTCCAGGAAAAGCGTGGCGACATTGGTGCTGTAGAGCACGTTCTGTAGGTCATTGGAGGTTGTCCGCTGGCGTTCCAGCGTTTCCTGAAGTTGGCTGTTGAGTGCCGTCAGTTCTTCGTTGAGCGACTGCAATTCCTCTTTCGACGTCAGCAGCTCTTCGTTGGTGGTCTGGAACTCCTCGCTGACCGACAGCGCTTCCTCATTGATGGCTTTCTGTCTATCGTTGGCGGCTTCAAGGTTGCGAATGGCTCCTTGAAGTTCGGTCCGGGTCGCCTTCAATTCGCGTTCCAGTTCAGCAACCCGCAGTGCCTTACCTGCAGCGCCTTTGATGCTTGGCACTTTTGCCGGGGCTGGTTGATCAATGAAACAGATCAGTATCAGGGGCTCGCCACCGTCCATGACCGGCTGGGCGGAAATATCGAATGGGGAGCCGGATTTGCCTCCGCCGACCGTGCCGCCGGCAATGGTGGCACGGCTGTTATCCTGTGTGGCTTGCTGAACCACAGCGCGCAGCTTGACCCTGAGGTCCGGATCAGCCATCGCGTAGAGATCATGGGTCGGGTAGCCAGGGGCGGGCCGCAGATACCGCTCGATCGGGCCCAGCGAATACAGGCACTCCTGCCTGGCGTTGACCAGCACAGCGGCGGGCGCGTATGTGTCCAGCACTAACTGGCGGCACAGATCGGAGAGCGCGCCCCCATGTGCGCCCTTTTTGCCAAGTTGTGCCAGGCCGCCAAGTCTGTGGATAGTTGCATCCCCTGCTGATATGCCGAGATCCACGGTGTCCCGATGGCCGACATGCCGGTAAAGCTGACACGGCTTGGAGACCAGCATGAAACGGTCGTCGGCTTTGCCCACCCGTTCTGTGGTGCCCAGCAGCAGGATGCCGTCATTGAGCAGTGCGAAATGGAACAAGGATATGACCTTGGCCTGCGCTTCCGGTTGCAGATAGATCAGCAGGTTTCGGCACGATACCATGTCGAGGCGCGAAAATGGTGGGTCGGTCAATACATCCTGGACCGCAAAAACCACCATGTCACGCAGCTCTGATGCAACTCGATATCCGTGTTCTTCCTTGGTGAAGAAACGGGCCAGACGGTCTGGCGAGACATCTGCTTCGATTGCCTTTGGGTATAGTCCGGCACGCGCATGCGCAATGGCGTCGGGGTCAACGTCGGAGGCGAAGAAGCAGAGCTTGACATGGTGACCGGCCGCGTTCACGGCCTCACGGAACAGTATCGCGAGGGAATAGGTTTCTTCGCCGCTGCTGCAGCCGGCGACCCAGACGCGGATCGGCTGGCTGGGGTCGCGGCCACGCACAAGATCCGGTATGATATTTTCTGCCAGGTGGTCAAATACCGCAGGGTCGCGGAAGAAGTTCGTGACATTGATCAGCAGGTCCTTGGCCAGCAGCTCAAGTTCGTCAGGGTCGTTTGACAAAAGCTCAATATAGCGGTCCATCCCATCGGCGCCAAATGAGGTCATCGCAAGGCGCCGTTCGATCCGGCGCTGCAGGGTGCCTGGTTTATACAGCCGGAAATCATGGGCGGTCCGCGCCCTGAGAAGCTCGATAATCTGGGGCAACCAGTCCGGCGTTTCGCGGGAAGCGCCAGAGGGCGTCAGCCCACGCGCATAGTTGACGAGTGCGCTCGAGATTTCGGCGACCGGCAGCACCATGTCGACGGCCCCGGTCGCGATCGCGCTTCTGGGCATGCCGTCAAACTTGGCCTCGGTCGGGTCCTGTGCCACCACAAGCCCTTCCTGGCCCCTGATCGCCATCACGCCGTCGCTGCCGTCTGCCCCGGTTCCTGACAGGACAACGCCGATGGCACGCGCGCCATAGGATTTGGCGAGTGAATGGAGCAGGAAGTCATAGGGCAGGCGGGCGCCGTGGCGCGCCAGCGGCGGCGACAAGCACAGCGCACCGTCTGTAACGGAAAGATAGACACCAGGCGGGATAATATACAGGTGGTCGGGTTCGACCTTCATGCCGTCGGCCGCCTGCAGCACTGTCAGTGCAGTGTGCCCGGCCAACAATTCGACCATCATGCTTTCATGGGTTGGATCAAGGTGCTGAACCAAAATGAAGGCCATGCCGGTCGGAACCGGGAGGGTATCCAAAAGCTTTTGGCAGGCGTCAAGGCCGCCCGCAGAGGCGCCGATGCCGACTACTGAAAAATCGGTGGGACGTGCTTGCGGCTTTGCGGGCCGGGAAGGGCGTTTACGGGGACGCAAGTTCGCCTGCGGCGGAGCGCTCTGCTCCCCACAGGGGTCTTTAATGGCCATGATCTGAGTGCTTTCAAGCTATAGCTCTCCGAAGGAAAGCAAGACTTATGATAGCACTTTTGCTCAACTTTTGCGAAAGAAAAGCGCACCATAAAGAGAATTGGGCTCAGGAAGAGAATTAGGTAGTTTCCGATCCTGCACGGAATGAGAGCCCAAGGGTATACTCTGCCTTCACACCTAAACATGCTCGCACCCCCATTTTTGGAGACATAGAATGCAGCGAACGCGGAATTTGCTGTCAGAAGGAATTCGTATCCAATCGATCGAGTTGTTGAACCAATATCTGGCGGCATCCATTGATTTGCACGGTCAAATGAGACAAGCGCACTGGAATGTTCGGGGGCCCGGCTTTGTTGAACTGCATAGGTTGTTTGACCAGATTGCCAGGGAAGTCGACGGCTTTGCGAACCGCATGGCTGAACGTGCCGGAAGTATAGGGGGCACTGCGGAAGGCACTGTTCAAGCTGCCGTGAAGAAATCCTTTCTGCCGCAATATCCGCTGGGTATCGCTGATAGCCAGAAGCACGTTGCTGCCGTCTCTGACGTCTTGTCGATTTACTGTCAGGCTGCACATGAGGCCAGTGACAGAGCAGCCGCTTTTGGGGATATCAACACGGCGGACCTCTTGACCGAGATATCCCGCAATATTGACCATCAACTCTGGCAGGTGGAATCGAATGAGGTGCCCAAATGAACGGCAAGACAGCCCTTCCATTCGGGCACTTGGAGCCGTGTTGCTGTTCGGTGCATGCGAGCCAAAAACGGGCATTAATTCGCGGCCAGGGAAGGACAGAATCCCACCAGGACACGCGGCGGCTGTTTAGGCACAGTGTGCAGCACCCAAGAAAGGTAATCGACATGACATCCTCACCCTATATCTCGTCTCTGAATACTGCATTCGATGCATTTTTGTATGCGTCCATCGGCAGGGACCTAAATGGCCTTCCGATCAGCGTTCTCACGGCGCTTGCGCGTCAGGATATCGATCCCTGGCAGGAGGCAGCACGGCTGGACCGTCTGCAGCTTGAGAGCGCGATGCCAAGAGTACTTTCCTTGATTGATACCTTACCCGCTGACACGGGAACTGGCCTGGATCCTCGCATAACGGCTGAGCGGTTGATCAACCTGCTGCCGCATCTGCCCATTCGGCGCGGCAGGAAAACCCGATCCAGCCCGAAGCACAGCCAAGCGACCATTGCGATGGTTTTCTTTTATGTCCTGATGATGGGGCTCGTATTTTACTGGGGTCATTGAGCCTAAGCCCTGTGATGGTTGGGCCGTGCAGCACCGCACCGCTTGTGCTGGCGTCCGTACGACTATAGCGCACCCTGAAACGCCATGATGATTAGCACCACAATCAAGATGGTCAACAAGCCACTGGGGTAATAACCCCAACTGCGGCTGTGGGGCCACCTTGGCAGCACACCGACAAGCATCAGCAGCAAGATTATGAGGAGAATTGTACCAAACGTCATGGCTGAGGTCCTTGTGTGTTCGGCGGTCGATCAAGGGAGCGACCTGAGTTGGGTTTGAGGCAGAGGTTCAAAAAAATGGCGGGAAACCATCGGGAGGAAATGTTCCCCGCGAGTTTGCAGGGTTCAGCCGCTATATTCGAACTCGGGGAGTTCCTGGAGCGACTTTTTGGTCGCGCCGTTCAATATCATTTTGTGGTCTTTCACGGTGAACTGGCTGTAAGGAACCGCGACATAGGTTGTTCCCATGCCCATGAAGCCGCCAATCGACAATACCGCGAACAGCTCTCTTTCAAGTGACGTGATAATCAAATCATCAATGGTGCCGATCACGTCACCTTTCTCATTGGCCACAGAACGCCCAATGGTTTTTGACGTGCGGTCTCCAGAAGCCAATTGCTTCTGGTCAACACTGACCTGAAGCGGTTCCGGCATCATCTGTGACCATGTTGGAGTGCTCAATGCGGCGGTGATAACGCCGGCACCGGCGAGTATTCTTAAGGAATGTGACATTTTAGCTCCTGTTCCAGAGCGCTATTTGCTTCGTGACGTCGCTTGAGGACCATTCTGGTCATAGCAGTGCGATTGAAGGCAAAAGCCCTGAACTTGCATCATGCACTGCAAACAGGCCTTCGCGACAGGTTCGGAAACTACGCACCCTGTCACTGGCCGCAGTCTCACCTTCCGAGCACACGGTAAACCTGCTGTTTGATTGCAAAAGCGCGTCAAACGCTAGCGGCCTGAGTAGTTTCCGATCCTGCAAGGCGGCGGCTTGGCCCGTTATACTGACGCTCTGGAATTTCATCCAGGCAAACAGAAAGATACTTAAAATGAAAAATAAGCCCAATTCAGACACCAAAATATCCGCAGGCACCCCCAAGGCTGATGAGCATCAAGTGAAGTCGGCGGAGAAAGCTGCCGTTGGAACGTCTGGGAAACCGGGCCAGCCCAAAAAAGCGTAGCCAGCGTCAAAGGGCACAAGGGTATCTTTCCACACACCCTTGTGCCCGGCGAAGGAATGCGAGAGCTCCATGACCCGTAGGACGATTCAACAAACGGTGCACTTTATTTACCCCTTTGTGCTGCCTGGCTATGGGCCAAAACTTCCTGCGGGCAGCTATAGGGTCGATATTGACGAGGAGCCGATCAGTGGCCTGTCGTTTCAAGCGTTCCTGCGAAAGCAGGTAACCTTGTATCTGCCGCCAAGCCTGTCCCCGCGGGGGTCTTCGGAAAGCCTGAGCTTTGCGCCGCAGGAACTGTGGCACGCCCTTGCGAAGGACCGGAATACCCGTCGTGCCGCCAAAGTGAGACGGCTGCGGCAGGCCAGAAGGAAGGCGCTTGACCAAGTCGCGCTAGAACGTGCCGAAAACGAAGGCATGCTCCCCCCGGCTCCAGAAAGCTAGGAAAGCCAGACCGGTCGGCCCTATTCAATTCCTTGTTCTTCATGAGAAGCGCGAGGTTGGTAACGTTTCACCCCAAGGAGGACCAGAAAATGGTACCGAGCTATACCGCTTCCGCCAGGCAAGATTGGCGCACCCCTGTGTTGCAAATGAAGCAGCCGCCGCGCACGAAACAGGTTTTTATGGCGCTTGCCTGTCTGTTTCTACTGCTGACCATTGGTTTTACCGGCCGGGCTTTCGCCGCAACCGCAGCCGACCTTGACCGCGACGCCATTCAGGCACTGGAAACCTTGTCCAAGACCCATCAGTTGGCCTCGGAAATGCGCCAAAAGGCCTCGGCCATTCTGGTCTTCCCCAATATCGTTCAGGCTGGCCTAGTGTTTGGCGGTGCTTATGGCGAAGGGGTTCTGCTCAAAGGCTCAGCGGTGGATGATTATTATAATTCGGTTTCCGCATCCTGGGGGTTCCAGATCGGTGCCCAGTCCTTTTCCTACGTCGTATTCCTGATGACGCCAGACGCCGTTGACTATGTTGCCAACTCAAATGGCTGGGAGATCGGTGTCGGCCCGACGATTGTTGTGGTCGACGAAGGTGCCGCCAAGAACCTGACCAGTTCGTCCCTTCAGGACGAGGCCTATGCCTTCATTTTCAGCCAGCAGGGCCTGATGGCCAGTGTCAGCATAGAAGGCACAAAGATCACCAAGATCAAACGATAAAGAAGGAGCCAATACATGGCCTCAGGTAATGATAACGACGGCAATAATGGTTCTGGCGACAGGCCCAACCCTTGGCGTGGAATGAAGCCTCCCCGGATCGACAAGGATGACTTTGTCCGCCAACTGCAGGATGGCCTGCGGGAAATTCTGCCGCGTGGGAACTTTGGGAAATACCTGTGGCCAATGCTTGGATTAGCAGTGGCCTTCACGCTCTGGTCCTCGGTCTATACGGTGCCCAGCGATTCTGTCGCTGTGGTGCAGCGCTTCGGTAAATACCTTAAGCAAGTACCGCCCGGGCTTCATATGAAGCTGCCGCTTGGCATCGATAACGCCAATCTTGTTCCAGTGAAGCGCCAGCTCAAACAGGAATTCGGCTTTGCCACACCTGGTGCCCGCGATGCTTATCAAAGCCCGCAAACCCGTGACATGCAGCGGGAGACACAGATGGTGACCGGTGACCTGAATGCCGCCCTCGTCGAATGGGTGGTGCAATACAGGGTTTCCGACCCGGTAAAGTTCCTTTTCGAAGTTCGTGAACCCAGGCAGACCCTCCGCTACGTCTCGGAATCCGTGATGCGGGAGGTTGTGGGGGACCGGACCGTCGATGAAGTGATTACGATCGGCCGACAGGAGATCGAAAACGAGGCATTGGTAAAGATGCAGGAACTGTCGACCAAATACGTCATGGGGCTGAGCATCGATCAGGTTCAACTGAAAAATATCAATCCGCCTAGGCCGGTTCAGGAATCCTTCAATGAAGTAAACCAGGCCCAGCAGGAAAAAGAGAAGCTGATCAACGAGGCCCGGCGTGACTATAACAAGGTCATCCCGTTGGCCGAGGGCGAGAAGGACCAGCGGATAAGGGAGGCGGATGGGTACCGGTTGAAGCGGATCAATGAGGCGGAAGGCGATGCCGCACGGTTCGAAGCGCTGCTGGTGCAGTATCAGCTGGCGCCTGAGGTGACACGCCGCAGGCTCTATATCGAAGCCCTTGAAGACGTGCTGCCGGGTATCCGGTCCAAAATCATCATTGATGCTGAGGCTCAGAGCATCCTGCCGCTCCTGAACCTCGACGGCAAAGCGGGAGAACAATAATGTCCCTTTCAGTCAAAATCGCCCTGCTTTTTCTGTTCACCGTGCTGGCGACCGGAATTTCGAATTCCTTCTACACTGTGGGCGAAGTGGAACAAATCATCATCACCCAGTTTGGTAAGCCGGTTGGCGAGCCGGTTACAAAAGCTGGCTTGAAATTGAAAATTCCCTTCATTCAGGAGGTGAATTCCATCGACCGAAGGGTGCTGGAATGGGACGGCAACCCATCGGATATGCCAACCAAGGACAAGCTCTATATCTCGGTCGATCTGTACGCCAGGTGGCGCATTGTAGATCCGCTTCAATATTTCCTGCGCCTGAGGGATGAACGCAGCGCCCAGTCGCGCCTTGACGATATCCTGGGCAGTGAAACCCGGAACGCGGTTGCAAAACACGAGTTGATCGAGATTATCCGTACGACAAAAGCCCGGGTTCCGCTCAGGGATGCTCTGTTGACGGATGCTGAACGCGAGCAGGATATTGGTGCCCTTGTGCCCATCCAGAAAGGCAGGGCGCTCGTGGAGCGGGAGCTGTTCTCCGCGGCTGCAGAAAAGGTGCGGGTGTTCGGGATCGAGCTTCTGGATATCCGGTTCAAGCGCATCAATTATAACGAAAGCGTCCGGCCTAAAATCTATGACCGGATGGTCAGCGAGCGGCGCCAGATCGCGGAGCGCTTCCTGTCTGAGGGTAATGGCGAGGCTGCCAGAATTCGCGGCAACAGGGTGCGCGACCTGGATAAGATTCAGTCCGAAGCCTACAAGCAGGTAGCGGAAATTCGGGGCCTTGCCGACGCGGCCGCGGCTGAAATCTATACCCGGGCCTATAATCAGTCGCCGCAGGCCGTCCGCTTCTATGAGTTTACCCGCACGCTGCAGTCCTACAAAGCGGTGGTTGGCAAGGATACGACGTTGATCCTGTCCACGGATAGTGAGCTGTTCAAGTTCCTCAAGGCCATGGAAGTTCCGCTGCCGGCAAAACGTTAGACACTGTCGGAAGAAGACAGCTGAATGCCGCCTTCGGGCAGCCAATGGTGCCACGCGCATGCTGAGCTTAAAGTGGCCATACCCACAAAATCATGGGTAGCGCGACAATCACAATCAAAATCTCAAGGGGCAATCCGACGCGCCAATAGTCGCCAAACTGATAGCCGCCCGGGCCCATGACCAATGCATTGTTCTTGTGGCCGATGGGCGTCAGGAAGGCGCATGATGCCCCCACCGCGACTGCCATCAGGAAACTGTCTGGATTGGCCTCAAGGGCGCGAGCCAGCCCAACCCCGATAGGTGCCATCATCACCGCCGTGGCAACATTGTTCATAAGGTCCGACAGCGTCATGGTGACGACAAAAAGCAACCCCAGAACCAGGACAGGCGAATGGCCCGCCGAAATGTTCAGAATGCCTTCCGTGATCAGCGCGGTAGCACCCGTGGTTTCCAGGGCACCCCCGATCGGGATCATCGCTGCAACAAGGACAATCACAGGCCAGTCAATGGATTCATACAAATCACGCAGGGGCACGATGGAGAATAAAACCATGCCAAGCGCTGCGAGAGCCAAGGATATGGTAAGCCCTGCAATGCCCATTGCAGCCATTGCGACGGCCCCTGCAAGAAGGCCTGAAGCAATCCAGGCCTGACTGCGTTTGCCCATCTGAAACCCGCGTTCGGCCAATGGAAGCATCTTCAGGCGCTGAAGAGTTTCGAAGATGCTGTCGCTGTCGCCCTGCAGCAAAAGAACATCACCTGACTGAAAGATAACCTTGTGCAATCGCTTGCGGATAGCTTTTCCTTGCCGTGAAACGCCCAGCAGATTGAGGCCGTAGCGAGACTTTAGGCGCAGGGCATTGGTTTCCCTGCCAACAATACGGCTGTCTACTGACACGACCGCCTCAACAAGAACCACGTCTTCTGATGCAAAGATACTGCGGTCCTTGTTGACGTCGCCCTTAATCTCAAGACCGAGTTTGTGTGCAAAAACGTCCAGCTCCTTCGGGCCGGCTTCCAAAAGAAGAATATCCTTTTTCTGTATGATGGTTGCCTTTGTGGTCCTCAGGATTCTTTTGTGATTGCGAATGATCCCTGCAATTCTGAGGTCACTTGCGTCGGCGATGTCCTCCAGCTCTGATATCCGCATGTCAACGGCGTCTGATTTTTCGGGCACAAGGACTTCCGCAACATAATCGTTAATATTGAACAATTCATCAGGCGCGGACTTTGCCAGGCGTTCCTTGGGCAGAAGGCGCCAGCCAAAAAGGGCGAGGTAGGCCACGCCAACGGCGGCGACGGCCAGGCCGACCGGCGCAAAATCGAACATGGAAAAGGGCGCGCCAAGGGCATCCTGCCGATAATTGCCGATGACAATGTTGGGCGGCGTTCCGATCAGCGTGACCAAACCGCCTAGGATGGAGCCGAAGGAGAGCGGCATAAGCAAGAGGGCGGGTGATCTGCCGGATTTTTTGGCGCTTTCCATCGTGGCGGGCATCAAGAGTGCAAGCGCCGCGACATTGTTCATCACGGCAGAAATCGCGGCGGCAAACCCCGACATAATGCCAATTTGCATTGCCAGGTTATGTAAGGGGGGAACAACGATATGCGCGATGCGGTCAATGGCCCCCGAAGCGGCCAACCCCCGACTGATCACCAGAACTGCGGCAACAGTAATAACGGCGGGGTGTGCAAAACCGTCGAATGCAAGATCGGAGGGGATGATGCCTAAGAGGACACATGCCATCAGGGCAGAAAAAGCGACGACATCATAGCGCCATCGACCCCAGGCAAAAAGCAGGAAGACGCCAGCAAGAATTGCGAATAAACCGATTTGATCAATGGACATCCCGAACAGTAGCTACGGTCAGCCAATCCTGCAAAGCTTTCTTTCGGCTAGCCTCTATCGGTTCGATGCAGCGAGCTGCCGGGCCCGATCCCAGAACGGGACGACGGGCCCAAGCAGCGGGGTCAAGGCCCTGGTTAAATGGTTACATTGCCTGTGGTCAGGTCGCTGATGCCCATGCCGATCAGGAACACGAAGTCGCCGTCCCCCAGGTCGATCAACAGACCGGATTGGGCGTTCTGTGTGGTCTCTGTAGAGGCGGCCTGCACATCGGCCAGCGCCGCAAAGTCCGTGGAGGCATATTGAAGATCAAGAATATCCTCGCCGGCATCAAAATCGGTCACGGTATCGTTGCCGCTCATGTCGCCGAAGATAAACTGGTCGGCACCTGCGCCGCCGGTCAAGGTGTCATCGCCGGCGCCTGCCCAGATAATGTCATCACCCAGGCCGCCATCGACCATATCGTCGTCTTCACCACCAAACAGCGTATCGTCGTTGGCTCCACCATTAATCGTGTCATTGCCGGTGCTGCCAAATATCAAATCGTTGCCAGCGCCAGCGTCTATATCGTCATTGCCCGCGCCGCCACCAATGGTATCACCAGCGTCATCGCCGGACACGGTATCATTACCGGCGCCCGCCCAGATCAGATTTTCACCTCCGCCGGTGCCAACAGCTGCGCCGGTATCCGTGTTGTAGGATCCACCGACGATATGGTCGTTGCCGCCGCCGCCGATCAAGGTGTCACTGCCTGCCGGGGTTGAATTGCTGTCGTCGACGCTATCGTTGGCGTCACCGCCGACAATCAGGTCGTTGCCGGTGCCACCGTTCAAAAGGTCATCGTTGCTGTTGCCTTCAAGCGTATCATCCCCGGCATTGCCGTATAGGACGTCATTGTCTGCGTCGCCCGATATCCGGTCATTGCCGTTACCACCGCGTAAGATATCATTGCCTGCAGCCCCTTGGATCAAGTCGTCACCGCCAGCACCGGATAGTTGGTCATTGCCGCCTTCGCCGACCAGCGTATCGCTCCCTGCTGTGCCGGTTGCGACAATTGGCTCAATGAGATCATTGACCTGCAGAGTGAAATTTTGGCTGCTGGAAACGCCCTGAGTGTCAGTTGCCCTGATCGCTATCAGCACCGTGGGTTCGGTTTCGAAATCAAGGCTTTGCCCAGCTTTGAGCTTGAGCGTGCCGTCAACAATCTCGAAGCGGTCGTCGGACGCCCGGAATGTAATTGTTCCACCCTCAGGATCTGTTGCCGATACGGTACCAACGCTGGCACCATTGGTTTCCTCATCGACACTCAGGTTGCTGAGCGCGAGATCCCGGGGTGCACGATTGTCCGATACGGGTGTGACATTGACCGTGAAGCTTGAGGGGGCCGCAGCAAAGACAGTGCCGTCGTTCACGCTGAAGGTCAGGTTTAACAAGCCATCACCATTGGCATTGCCTGCAGGCGTGTAAACCAGGTTGCCAGCACTTATGTCGGCAACTGAAATTACATCTGAGGCACTGACGTTGGAGCCGGACAGACGGAACGACCCGCTGGTCAATGTCAAGGTGTCAATGCGCACTGAGGCCAACGTATCGCCGCTATCAACATCAGTGAAGCCGAAGTCCAGCACCGCCAGGGCAAGGGCACCGTCCTCATTCATGGTTACAGTGTTGCCAGTGCCCGTTGGGGCATCATTAACTGCCGCGATGTCAATGTTCACAGTGCCGAGGGCCACATTGCCTGAACCATCGCCATCATTGGCGATAATGGCCACTGTCGTTGCGTCATTGCCGTTCACATTGGCTGCGCCGGTATATTGTACCTGCGAGACCGTATCCAGGTAGCTATTGATCTCATCCACCGTGCCCACAAGCCCAAGGGTGTCGGTTCCACTACCGGTTATGGCGACGCCGCCGCTACCGGTCGCTGTCATCGTGCCGCTGCCTGCCGTGAGTGTGACGGTGATATCACCTGCGCTGTCCACGTCTGCAAAACTGCTGGCTGACAGGTCAAGGTTACCGGCTAGGTCTTCTGTTGCCGCAATGTCCAACACCAGACCCGAAAGGGTGGAGGGATCATTGATGGCGGCAACACTTATGGTCTGCGTGTCTGCAGAACTATTGTTTGTGCCGTCGTTGACGATGAAGCTAACAGTGCGATCCGTGGCCGATGGATCTTCAGATACATTGGCGTATGTCACGGCTCGCAGCGCCGTCTGCCACTCGGCAACAGTAGCGCTTGCGCCTGCGGAGGCCAGTGTCAGGATACCTGTGCCCGCCACATAGCTGGCAGATATGTTACCCATCGTGCTGCCATCATTGGTAAAGGCCAGAATGTCCTCGCCGGAAACAAAGTTGCCTGTGATCGCAACCGTTGCTGAGGATAGTGTCGCGGTGTCGGCGTCTGAAACGGTGAGTGCGCTGTCGATCGCCGTGGCACCGTCACCCTCCGTGAAAGCTGTAGTGCTGCCGGTCGCCGTCACAGCAGGTGGGCTGTTGGCAAATCCGAAGTCAGAGGCTGTTAGATCGGCAATTGCGACGCCAACCAAAACCAGGTTGGAACTGCCGGGCAGGGCAATGGTAATGCTGCCAGAGGCTTCGGTTGCAAGTGCCAAAACGTCTGCGAAGGAGGTAATTGTCGCAAACGCGCTCAGGTCAATGACATCCCCGGCCGCGCCACTAAAATCTGAGATAGTATCGTCCGACAATGCATCAATGACGAATTTATCTGCGCCTGAGCCGCCGGAAAGAATGTTGAGCCCTGCACCACCCATGAGCGTGTCGTCTCCGCCGCCGCCCATGACTGTGTCGGTACCGTCTCCGGCAGTGACCTGATCGTTGCCGTCACCTGCGGTGACGAGGTCGTTGTCTGCGCCGGAATCGATGACGTCATTTCCGCTGCCCGCAGTGACGACATCGTCGCCCGCGCCGGAAACAATATTGTCTGCGCCACTTCCGGTGGTGATGGTATCCAAGCCGCTGCCAGTGGTGACGGTGTTCGTGCCGTCTCCTGCGTTCACGGTATTGTTGCCGTCTCCGGCGACAATCACGTCATTGCCGCTGCCGGTGGTGACGCTGTCGTTACCGCTACCAGTGGTGACGGCGTTCGTGCCGTCGCCGGCGGTTACGGTATTATTGCCTTCGCCGCCGACGATCGTGTCGTCGCCGGTGCCGGTGGTGATGCTGTCGTTACCGTTGCCGGTGGTGACGCTGTCGTGGCCGCCATTGCCGTCGATGGTGAAATCGGCCAAATTTTCAGCGGATATGACATCATCCGTCCCCGCTACGGGTGAAGTGAATGTCGTGCTGAGGAAGGAGCCGGAACCATACGTGAAGTCCGTCATGATTTATTCTTTCTTTTAAAGATACCAAGCGGCCTGCGGTAGTGCAGTCAGAACCAGACGATGTATGTTTTTTCCAATCGCCAGTGTCACCCAGTCTAAGTAGGTGTTTTAAACCTAGGCGGCCTGGCTAGGTAGCCTCGGAATCTACTCATATGGGAATGCTGTGCTCACCCGCGTCCCGCGTGCCCGATGACGCACAGATTGGGGCAGGCCCAGAAATAGAACGCCGCAGCTCAGGGAGCGGCCATAATTATGGGGAGGAGGTCAATGTGGCCGAAATTGACATGAAGAGTGGCCCTCGACACGGGACAACACCTCGACAATTGACATGACGAGTTGTCGAAGCTCACAAATGATGTCAGTCCGCATGATTAGATATCAATCACTTGGCAACACTTAAGTTCTTAGATTTTCAGCGGTAGCTGCGGTCAGAAGTCCGCTGATCGTGTCAAAAACAGTTTTGACATAAACTGTGAACCATTGTCCGCATACGTTGGTAAAGCAGGCGTTCGCGAAAACGCTTTCTTCGTCTCAAGTTCGCCAAAAGGTGACAGTTTCGGTGAAACAGGATTCGGGCTATTGGCCTTGGGAATGAAGTGCTCCTTCAATCCGTTCTTCGCTCATCAAAGGGGTTGTGGCAAGCATGCAAGATACCCGGTGGTACTGGCTCGTTAGGTGGACGGCGGCTGGGCCGTTGGCCCAGCCTATGCAATGGGATGCTAGAAGGCGATATTGACGCCGATGGCCCCGTAGAAGGGGATGCCTGAATCGTCAGCGGGGTTCGCCTGCCATCCGCCATCCGACGTTGGCATCACCAGATTATGGGGATAGTCGCGATTGGAGCTGTTGTCCCGTCCAAGGACATTCAACAGGTCGACATAATAGGTGACATGGCCGAACGAGTAATTGCTCTGTTTTTCCAGCCGGACATCAAGGCGTTGATAGGCCTGCGTCCGTCGGCTGTTGGTCTCGCCATACTCGAACACGTAATAATCGTCCGGGTGCAGGGTTACGCTGTTGACTGGCGTGTAAGGATCACCGCTCTGGATACGGAACTTGGCGCCCAGGTTCCAGCCGCTGCCAAAATTATAGTTGAGTGCGATAGTTGCGCTCAGCGGCGTATTGTAGCGGTAATCGATTTTTGACCCGGTGATCCGGTCCTTCCGGGTGCTCTTGCCGTAACTCAGGGCGAGCCAACCATAGAGGCCTTTGTCCTGGACCAGCTTGGCAATCAGAAGGTCGACCCCATAAGCCGTGCCGTCAAGCTGGGTTTCGAGCGAGGTGGTCGGGAATTGAAGGGTGTAGACATCCTTATAGTAGGCCTCTGCCTTCATGTGCCAGCCATCGGTAAACTGCCAGCGGTTCCCCACAAGGAAATGGCTTGATGTTTCGTTCCTCTGCACTTTTGGTGTGTCGGTCAATGTGAGGATATGATCAATGTCCGGGCGCTGGTGATACCTGCCATAGCGGGCGTAGAACTGACTGGTGTCGCTGGCATCCCAATACAGCCCGAGACGGGGTTCGACAAAGTCCTGGCCAAGATAGTGATCTTTTGCGAGTTGCACGCCAAGGTCAAGCTGCAGGCTGTCATTGATGCTGACGCTGTCGCGCAGGAAGACCTGGCTGTCCTTGAATGTGCCCTTTTGCGTATTTTTTTGAAAACCGTCCGAAAAGGAACAATTGGGGCGGAAATCGTCGCAATAAGCCAGCACGGTGTCATAGTCATAGGTGCCTTTGACATGGCTGAAATTGACGCCGACACTGACGTCATGCGCACCGAATTCCTGGCGATATAGTGAGCGGATGCGGGTGCTGTTCTTCCTGCGGTCCTCATACCGCTGATCGCCATAGTCGTATTGTATATCGTCCAGGGTATGCGACAGGGTCAGTTCCAGAGTGCCTCCATTCTCGAATGCCCGCTCATATTTCAGACCTTGAGTGTGATAATAGTATTTTTTCTTGTTGCCGAGCGGCACGTCGGACACCGCATCTTCATTCTGCTCTTCTTCCTGGCTATCGTGGGCACCGATGGCGGTCAGCGTGATGGAAGATCCATCGCCGGTCCATTTTACCCGGGCTGCATAGTCATGGCTTTTCGGCATATTGCTGGTGGTGCCACCGGCATTTTCCTCGAACCGGGTCAGGAAAAGATGCGCGGTGTTGTAGCGACCGCCGATATAGAAAGCTGTATTGTCACCAATTGGCCCTTCCAGCAGGAAACCGGATTTGAGCATGCTCAGGTTCAGGTTGCCGCGCAGGCGTTCGCCATTTGGGTTCCGCAGGTCCACGGTGATCACACCGCCCGTTGCATTGCCATATTCCGGCCCGAAGGCGGCAGCCTTGAGGTCGAAGGAATGGACTATGTTGGCGGTGATCACGCTGTCGCTCAGGTCATGGAACAGATAGCCGACTTCCATTCCGTCAATCAGATAGAGATTGTCCTGTGGGCCCGAGCCGCGAACGACCGGGTCATCCATGTCGCCACCCCCGAAGGTGATGCCGGGCAGGGACGTCAAGGCCTGCAATGGGTCACCGAAATTGCCGGCGGTTTTCAGCAGGGACTCTGTGCCGCGGCTCATTTCAGTGCGGTCGGTATCGCCGCGTTCCGAAACCACGATGATCTCATCGATCGGCTGGTCCCGGGCGTCTGTGGCGATCCCCTGTGTGCTGGCGCAAAAAGCCAGTGCGGATGCCCCACATAGAAGATAGCGTAGATTGATACTGCGTTTTGAATTGACTGTCGTGCCGGAGCCATGAGCATGCAATGTCATATGGTCCTCCTATTCCTTATATCGTTTTTGATTGTCAGGGCCTTTGAAGGCTGACGGCAAAGGTCTCATTGTTTTGCGGGACATGATTTCCTGCCGAAGTTGCGAGCCCATTGCTTCCCTGAAACCTGGCCTCAGGGCCGGGTCGGCGCGGAGGATACAGTTGGTGGATGGCTTTGGGCCATGGCCCCATGGGACATCTTCGTGTCGCGGGGGGACATGGTGGACAGTGATGTCCCGTACCCCTGGTTTTATTCGCTGAAATCGCATGATGAACATGTTGGGTGAAGAGGAAAACAGTGGCTTTGACCGTAGTAGTTGTCTGTTGGGGCAGGTGTCACCTCTGGTCGGGATAGAGCCTTTCAGGCGGCAGTCCAAAGGTCGGAGGGATGGTTGCGCGACACTTCTTTTTCGCGAATTTTGATCTCATAGGATGTTGTTGCAGCGCCGTGTCCCACCGGGAACAAAGGATGTCCCGTCAGGCCATGGCCTATTTCCGCTAGTTAATCCTATCCTTTCTTATCCCGTCCTGGATGGTCCAGGCCCCGGGGAGGAAGCTGGCGAACCATACCCCTGCTCGGGCAGGCGCGCCGGCAAACAGGAAAGGTTGATCCATGAAAAAGACATTCTTTGCAGCAACTGCCATGGCCGTTGTTATGTCCGCAGCAGCGCAGGCTGGCCAGATTGAAACAGCGGAGCGTTATGGCGCTGATGTCCAGCCCGGCACTGCAGCTGTTGCCATCCAATCCGCACCAGTTGCTGAAACGCGTGAGGCGGCCGCCGAAGTGCGCGAGCTTGGCGGTCAAATCGGCAATATTGGTGCTGCGGAAGTCCGTGAGCTGGGCGGTTTTGAAGTTGGGCAAATTGGTGCCGCCGAAGTGAAAGAGCTTGGCTCGTCCATGGGCGTGATGGGTGCTGCTGAAGTGCGCGAGCTGGGCGGCAACATCGACTCTATTGGCACTGCCGAAGTCCGCGAATTGGGCGGCAACATTGATGCCATCGGCGCTGCTGAGGTGAAAGAGCTTGGCTCTTCCATGGGCCTTATGGGCGCCGCTGAAGTGAAAGAGCTTGGCACGTCCCTGGGCGTGATGGGTGCTGCAGAAGTACGAGAGCTGGGTGGCAACATCAATTCCATCGGTGCGGCTGAAGTGAGAGAGCTTGGCACGTCCATGGGTGTGATGGGCGCTACAGAAGTGCGTGAGCTGGGCGGTTTTGACGTTGGGCAAATTGGTGCCGCCGAAGTGAAAGAGCTTGGCACGTCCATGGGCGTGATGGGCGCAGCCGAAGTCCGCGAGCTGGGCGGCCAGATCGGTAACGTCTAGGTTCTGATGTCGGGCAGGGAGGTTTTTCCTCCCTGCTTTCCTTTTTCGGAAGACTGTATGGAGTAAGGCGCATGGCCGTTGGTTGGCGACACGTGAGGCTGGTTGTTATCGCCCTCATGGCTGTGCTTTCCGCCATGTTCCCGGCCCGTGCCGCCGACTGGCAGCAGATCGAGACTGGCCGGTTTCGCTATCTGTTTCAAGGCGCAAATGTGGGCCTTGTGCCGCAGGTTGATGCGGCTGCCAATGCAACGCTCGACAGCCTAGAGCGGCTGTTTGACTATCGCCCGTCTGAGGTGATCACGGTGGTGTTGCGTGATTACCGGGATGTGGGCGCCGCGCGCGCCACTGCCCTACCGCACAACACCGTCACCATCGATATCGCGCCTTTTGCCCAGGCGGACTATGAAACCATCCGTTTCGCCGACCCGATTGTCTGGATGCTGAGCCACGAACTGGTGCATATTGCCGTCTCCGACCAGGGGTCATTGTTGCACAAGCGGTTCCGTCGCATCTTCGGCAAGGTCATGCCTCAGAAGCAAAGCCCGCTGACGCTGCCATTTTCGTTGCTGACCAACCCGGGCCGCTTCACACCCAACTGGTATCAGGAAGGCATTGCGGTTTTCATGGAAACCTGGTTCGGCGGCGGCCATGGCCGACTGCTGGGCAGCTATGACGAAATGTATTTCCGCAGCCTGGCGTGGGAGGCCGGAACCGGCACACCGTCCGGCTTCCTTGACCACCGCAAGGTTGATGACAATGACGGCAGCTTCCTTCTGGGGTCGACGGCGTACCTTTATGGCGGGCGGTTCATGGCTTATCTGGCGACAGAATATGGCTGGGATGCGCTGAGGCGCTTCACCATCATCGGTGAAGAGCATGGCGGCTATCCTTCGTTCGGGACCCGGTTCAGGCGCGCTTTCGGTATGTCTCTTGATGGGGCGTGGCAAAATTTTCAGCAATCTGAAACAATCCACCAGCATGACAATCTCGCGCGACTTGAGACTTACCCATTCAGTGACCGAAAGGCACTTTCCGGCCCGATGGGATGGGTTGGAAAACCTCATTTGGCCGATGGCGATATCCTGTTCGCAAGCTTCCGACCCGATGCTTTCGCTGCGATTGAAAGGCTGAATTTGGCATCCGGCGATCTGGAAAGTGTTGTCAGCCTGCCAACCCCAGGCTTTGTGCGCGTGGCCTCGACGGCCTATGACGTCTTGGGCGGGCGCCTGTTTTTTACCACACACAACAATATGGGATATCGAGACCTGTGGATGTCGGACAGAGACGGCAAGAAACGCCTGATCACCGACGGGCGCGTTGGCGAGCTCGCCTTTGACCCGACCCACGACATGCTTTGGGGCGTTCAGGCGCGGGGGGCGGTAGCGGCGCTGGTGGCGATGGCCGCCCCGTTCGACAAGATCACGCAAACCGTGGGCCTGCCCTTCGGCACGCAGCTTTCGCATTTGGCTGTCAGCCCCGACGGGCGGCGCCTGTTGGCAACCCTGCGCGACAACCGGGGCCAGCAATCGTTGGTTCTTATTGACCTTGAAGTGCTGCGCGAAAGCGACCGTATTGTCTATACGACCCTTGTTGATCAAGGCTCGCCTGAGTTTGGGGCATGGGGACAGGACGGTGAAACCGTTTTCTGGAACGCCACGCTGAACGGGGTTTCCAACATCTATCGGCGGAAGCTGTCGGACCCTGATTTCGAGGCCGTCAGCAATGTGCCGACAGGGCTTTTCCGGCCCCTTGACCTTGGGGATGGTCGCTTGTTTGCCTTTGAATATTCAAGCGACGGTTTTGTACCGGTCATTGTGCCCAACAAGACGGTTGCCGGGCTGGCGGCGATCCGGTTTCGGGGGCAGGATGTCATTGAAAAGAATACCGAGCTCAAGGCTTTGACACTGGACACGAGCGACGAGCCAGGCCTCCCGGACCCAGTGTCCTATGACGGCCTTGCGAGCCTGCAAAAGACGACGCTTATCCCCACTGTCGCCTCCTTCGCGGGGCAAACGGCGGTCGGCGCCTTCTTCGAGATGCGTGACCCGCTCGGGCATCACCGGGTATTCGTTGATGCGGGTCTTTCGTCTGTCACGGACGTGGCCGGCAACTGGCACCTGGATGCCGGCTATGAATACCGCGATATCCTTCAGTTTGGTTTCCGGCACCAGCCCACAAGCTTCTATGACCTGGCCAACCAGCGCAATGTCAGGCGCGCCAACAACAACCTTCATGCCAGCTATAAAAAATACTGGGTCTTCGACCGTCCGCATGAGGTGACGCAGCAATATTTCGCCAGCTGGAACCAGTGGCGTTTTGATGATTTCGGCGCAACCAGCAACGAGAAGACGCTGAGCATGGGGACCCGGTTTGCGGGCAAGATGTTGCGCAAAACCATTGGTGCGGTCGACTTTGAAAAGGGATTGGAGTGGGACGCTGAGATCAAGCACACGCGTCGCACTGACGACTTTTCTGTACACAGTAGCTGGGTGAAGGCCGGGGCCGGGTGGCGAACGCCCGTGGGTACGCCGCACAATGTCCTGGCTATCAAGCTCGATGCGGGGGTGAGCTGGGGGGATTTTATCGGCGAGGGGCGCTTCTATTTTGGCGGCTTCGGCAAGCCCTACCTTGAAGAAGCCAGCAACAGGCGCTATCGCCAGCAAGAGCAATTCCCGGGGTTCGCCAACCAGGTGCAGGTGGCAGACAGGTTTGCCAAACTGACGGTCGAGAACCGCTTCCCAGCGGTCGATGTGGGTTGGGACTTGGGGCCTGCCTTCCTCAAGACAGTGGATGTCACGCTTTTCCATCAGCAGCTATATAGTCGCTTCAGCGGCGCAAATGCCTGGACGCGGAATATTGGCGTGCAGCTTAATGGATATCTTAAGAACATCCATGTTATGGATGCCACAATATCCCTTGGCTTGGCCCGGGCATGGGACAAGGAGGGGCGCTCCGGGAATGAGCTGTTTCTCTATGTGAAACTTTTCAGGAACTAGATCGACAAAAAGCATGTTTCATTGGTTCGTAAAAATTATCACGGGGTTCCTGATTTTTCAGGCCGGTATGGTTGCTGCGTTCGCCGGGCAGGCAGAACTGGGGCGTTGGCCTATAACCAACTATACCTGGCGCGAGATAGATAACTCAGCCTTCCAGATTTGGGATGTGGGCGAAGATGCCCGGGGTATCAAATATTTCGCCAGTCAGGCCGGATTGTTTGAATTTGACGGCATTGAATGGCGCCGGGTCTCTGGCGGCAGTTTGCTGACGACCTCTGTCCATCTTGGGGATGACAGGCGCGTCTATGTCGGAAAAGAAGCGGATTTCGGTTATATCCGGGTCGAGGAAAACGGCGTGGCCGTTTACCGGTCGCTGTTTGAGGACCTGGGTGTCGAGGTGCCTTTCCCTGATCCCATCTGGTCGATTACGTCGACCAGCAACGCTATCTTTTTCACCTCCAACAAATATCTGTTCCGGTACGACGGATCATCATTGGCCAAATGGAAAACGCTTTCAGACGAGGGCCGCTTCTATAATGTCCAGGTGGTCGGTGATGACATTTATGTCTATGAAATGGGCGCAGGCCTGCTTCGGTTTTCTGACAATGAGCTGACACTGGTCCCAGGTGGAGACGCCTTCAAAAACATTCGGGTGGAAGAGGGTATCGCGCGGGCAATGGATGGCGGCCTGATCGTTCCAACAACCGATAATGGGTTGGTGCGCTTTCTTGAAGGAGAGCTCGCACCATTCTCGGATTCCACAAGGAAGCTGTTCAGTGGTCGTCGGATCAAGCGCATGCTGTCTGTTCCGTCCGGGCACATCATTGCAACGCGCAGCAACGGCCTAGTTTTCGTTAGCGCCGAAGGTGGCGTGACATCAGAGATTTCGGCAGACGAGGGGCTGCTGGACAATAATGTGACCAACCTGTCACTGGATAAAAACGGCCAGCTGTGGGTTGCCTCAAGTCTGGGCGTAAGCCGGGTGGTCATCCCTACCGGGCATGATGCCCACTGGACCAGTTTTTCCAGGGAACAGGGACTTTTTGGCTATATGAATGCGATCCTGCGGTTCGAGGGGCGCATCTTTGTCTCCACGTCCGAAGGCGCGTTTTATCTTCCGGAGAACCCCGGTCTCGGTGAAGCAAAATTCAAACGCCTGCCAGACCTGCAGGTGCAGACCAGTTCTATGGCGACAACGGCAGATAGGCTCCTGATCTCGCACGCCCAAGGCATCTCCGTCTTTAACGCCAAGCTTCAGCAGGTTCAGTCGATTCAGCTGAGCGATCTGCCGTATGAACTTTATGCTTCGCCGAAAAACCCGGACATTGTTTTCGTCGGGCTGTATCGCCATGGGTTGGCTGTCCTCAAGCATGACAAGGCGCGCGCAACGTGGGACATTGTGCATGACCGACTTGACGGTATAGACGAATTTATTTCCACGATCGCTGAAGACGCGGAAGGCCATCTCTGGCTTTCAGGCAACAGCGGCCGGGTCTTTCGGCTTTCGTTCGCTAACGGGCCAGAACAGAAGCCGCATGTGGACCGCTTTGACCTCGTACAGGATTTTGGCGCCAAGATTCGTTTCTTCAGCCACGGCGAATCCCTTGTGTTTGCGCCGGAGAAGGGCGGCGCATTCATTTTTGATAAGGCAACCCATAGTTTCAAGCAAAGCTACATAGAGTCCATCCTGCCTGAACCCCGAAATCGATTGATGGGGCTCACAGGCGCACCCTTCGCTCCGTCATACGCCGTGCAGGCCAAACCTGATGCCAACGATTGGCGGCTGGTCCGGGTTATCCCTTCCGTGAATGGGAACAAATGGTTGCCGTTTCTGTTGCCGGACAATTATTTCCCAAACCTTCATGTGATGTACCCGGAAGCCGATCAGGCGAACGACGTGATCTGGCTGGGGGGATTTGACACGCTCATGCGGATTGAAATACCCCGTGATGTGACAAAGCTTCGGTTACCCGGTGCGCCAGCCGCTGTCTTTCGCGAGGCCCAGGCCGAGGACCGTGCCCTGTCCTTGCAAGCAAAAGAGACGAGCCTTGAATGTCGGTGCGTCACCTTCAAGGTTGCGGCCCCTGGCGCTGATACCGGCGCAAAGGTCCATTACCAGCACAGGCTGGTGGGCAACGGCGGCAGATGGGAGCCTGAGACCCGGGTTGCGGAACGACGGTATGAGAATCTGCCGACTGGATCTTATGTCTATGAAGTGCGCGCGATTGATGGTCTTGGCCAGGTGGGCCCGGTGTCTCGCTTTCACTTCTCCGTGCCGCCTTTCTGGTATCAAACCAAGTGGGCGATAGCAGCCTATTTCCTTCTCCTGGCCGTGTTGGTCTGGGTGGTATCCCAGTGGCGGTCAAGGCAACTCCGCCGCCGGAATCTTGAACTGAGTGCCCAAGTCGCCGCCAAAACTCGGGAATTGTCGGAGAAAAATGAACATCTGGCACTGCAGAACGAGATGAAGTCACGTTTCTTCACCAATCTGTCGCATGAATTCAGAACGCCACTTACGCTGAACCTGGGGCCGATTGAAGATATGCTGGATGGCCGGTATGGGCCGCTCAGTTCGTCCATGCGGTCAACGTTCAAGATCATGCACCGGAATGCCCGGCGGCTTCTCTATTTCATCAATCAGTTGCTTGAACTGGCAAAAATGGAATCGACCGACATCAAGCTCGAAGTGCGCCGCGAAAAACTCCTGCCGCTGATTTCAGAGTCGGTATCTGCCTTTATGCCTTTGGCGACGAGCCGTACGGTAACCATCATCAACCAGACGCAGGCGATTGATGACGAGATCTATTGTGATGCCGAGCAACTGCGCAAAGTCTTTGACAATCTGCTATCGAACGCCCTCAAATTCTCGCCGGATTATGGCAGTGTCTGGGTGAAGCAGTATCATTCGGACGACGAGGTCTTCATCGAGTTCCGTGACATGGGGCCCGGCATTCCGGCGAACGAAATCGACTTTGTTTTCGACCGCTTCTATCAGGCGAAGACCTATGAGAACCAGTCTTACGTGGGTACTGGGGTTGGCTTATCGCTTGCCAAGGAAATCGTCGTACTGCATGGCGGCAAATTGACGGTTGAAAGCCAGGCGGGCGAAGGCTGCATCTTCACTGTGGCGCTCAAAAAAGGCTATGGCCATTTTGCCGCGACGCAGCTTGTTGACACAGATGCGGGCGCCAGATCTTTAGGTAAAGCGAGACAGTTAGATATCGACGTACTGGCACCCCATGAAGCCTTCGATCCAGAAATTGTGGACGGCGCCACCGATTTGCCCGTGCTGCTGATAGCGGAAGACAATACCGACCTGCGCAATTATCTGGCGGACAGCTTTAGCGGCCTATTTCAGGTGATCGCGGTCGACAATGGCCTGGACGCGCTTGAAGTTGCCCGCACCGAACCACCTGCAATCATCATCAGTGACATCACCATGCCCAAGATGGATGGCAAGGAGCTGTGCCGGGAGCTGAAGGCGAACCTCTCCACATCCCATGTTCCGGTTATCATGCTGACGGCTCAGGCGGAAGGGCAGCAGCGGATCGAGGGGCTTGAATGCGGCGCCGACGATTATCTGTCGAAACCTTTCAGCACCAAGGAACTGCATCTCAGGGTCAGGAACCGCATGGTGCAGCAGGAAAAGCTGAAATCCCACTATAAGCGCAACAGCATGCTTGAAGCCGACAGAATGCCGATTGAGACGGCAGACGACCGGTTCCTGCAGAAGATGGTTGGCCTGATCGATGATCACATTGCGGACAGCGAATTTGGTGTGAACGAACTAGCAAAAGAGGTCGGTCTCAGCCGGCGGCAGCTTTTGCGCAAAACAGGTGCCCTTCTTGACCTGTCGCCAAGTGATTTGATGCGCCACAGGCGCCTCGAGCGTGCCAAAGCGATGCTGGAGCAGAATGCAGATACCGTATCGCAGATTGCTTACGCGGTGGGCTTTGAAAGCCCATCCAGTTTCTCCAAACAGTTTAAACAGCATTTTGGCAAAGCGCCCTCGAGCTTCAGGGGGGGCGGCAAAAAGGAGTGACGCCCTCGGGCTTCTCTTCCCATAAGGAAACCAATCGCGATGCCGTCCTCATTTGAGGGCGGCATTTCGCTTTTCTGGCGCCACCGAATCAACAGGCGGGCGGTGATTTCCCAACGTATTCGGCTCCCGGATAGACCCTCGGGAACAGCTGTCTTTATCGGTGTGGGACATGCTCGTGTCCAGTGGGGACATGGGGTGGTTTTCCCTGCATTTCTCCCGTTTTTTCTCGCTACACAGGCCGGAGTTCATTGCCGCACCATCAACCTGGGCGGCTGGTTGAAGTTGCGCGAAACGGCGGTGCCGAAAGCGCGAAGAGCGAGGAAGAAGACATGCCGACCGTATCACTTACTAACGAAGCGAATGTGACCGACAATGGCACACTGATGCTGGATAAGGCTGTGGCCGTGAAGATGGTTGAGGTGGGGGGCACCAGCTACCTGCTTGCTATGGGGACGCTGGAGGGGATCAGTGTTTTTGAAGCCAATGCCGATGGGTCCCTGACCAATGTATTCAACGTAGCCGACAGCGGTCCCTTCCAGCTTTCAGGCGGCAGGGATCTGGCAGTTGCGGATGTAGGCGGGACCACATATGTCTTTGCAGCGGGATCAATTGACGACGGCGTCAGCGTTTTCTCGATGGGCACCGACGGGTCGCTGACGAATGTCGCCAACATTGCTGACAGTGGCACTGTCAACCTGAATGGCGCCCAGAGTTTGGCTACAGCTGTCGTCGGCGGCACGACCTATCTGACTGTCGCGGGTGCGGATGACAACGGCATCAGCGTGTTCTCCGTTGCTACAGATGGCACACTGACCCACACAGGGAATGCCGACGATGATGGCACGCTGGCACTTGCCGATGTGCGGTCTCTTGAAACCATAACAGTAGGTAGCAACAGTTATGTCATTGGTGCCGGATATGACGACAACGGCATCAGTGCCTTTAAAATTAATTCTGACGGCACCCTCACGCATACAGAAACGATTTCAGACAGCGGCAGCATGAACCTGACAGGTGCTTCGGCCATCACAACGGCGACCGTGAATGGGACTGGCTATGTGTTTGTGGGTAGCAGCACGGACAATGGCATCAGCGTTTTCTCAATTGATAGCAACGGGAATCTTGCCAACGTCGCGAACACGGGCTCCAGTGTATTAAGCGCTATTAAAGGCATGGATGTATTTGAATATAACGGCCAGACCTATCTGGCCGCATCAGGGTCCAGCTCAAATACTGTTAAGCTTTATGAAGTTGCCAATGATGGTAGCTTGACCCAAGCATATTCCTTGTCTGACAACGGCACAATCAACCTGAACAATGTCTGGGGAATTGATGCAGCTTCCGTTGGTGGCGAGCAACATCTTTATGTGTCGGCCTTCTCGGATAGCGGCATCAGCAGCTTCGACTTGAACACTGCGCCGGAGATTGCCCTTAGCCCTACTAATGTTGCCTATACTGAAGGCGCTCTTCCAATAACAACCTCGGGTACCTCATTAGTGTCGGATGCAGATGGGAACGAGTGGAATGGTGGCACCTTGACTGCCCAGCTGGACGGATCAGCGGGCATATCGGACGTTCTTTCCTTTTCCGACACAGATGGCAGTTCGGTTACCATCACCGTTTCCGGCACCAATATTCTCGCAAATGGTGTTGATATTGGTGATATCAGCCATTCTGGCGGCACTGTATCAGGAACGGATGTTCTGGAGATAACATTCAACGGTAACGCAACGGAAGGCATCGTTCGCGAAGTTGTGCAGTCGTTGGCATATCAGAATACCAGTGATGACCCTACATCAGGGCAAGAGACTGCCACTCGCGAGATAACGGTTACCGTCGCAGACAATGCGGGAGCTGCTAGCTCTGCAAGCGGAACAATTTTGGTTGTGCCGGCGAATGACGATCCATCCATGTCCGACCTGCCCACGAGTATCGATGTTACGGAGGATGTTGCCAGCAATATCGATCTGTCTGCTGCAACCTTCTCGGATCCGGACAGCGGATCGAACGTGATCACCCTGAGTTTGGCAGTGGAGGCGGGGACCCTTGCAGCCAGCGACACGGGCGGCGTTACAGTTGCTGACAGCGGGACAGCACAAATCACCCTGACGGGTACAGTATCCAACCTCGACACCTATTTGAATACCTCATCCAGCATTCAGTATACCAGCGCGGAGAATGACGACACATCCACGACTTTGACCATCGTCGCCAATGATGGTGGTAACACGGGTTACGGTGGCGGCACGGATGTGGTCGTCGGCACCACAACCCTAAATATCGCAGCGATCAATGACGATCCAACAGCCACCGGCGTTGATGACGTTTTCGTCAGCGGCGCGGAAGGTCAGTCCATCAGCGTCGATATGTCGGGTGTGGTTTTGGCTGATGTGGATGCCAACGGTGCCGAACTCACCCTGTCGTTTGACGTGCTGGGTGAAGGAGGGCTTACCCTTAGTGATGGGGCAGATGTCACGGTCTCCGGTTCCTCCGTAACAGGGACGATCGACAACCTGCAGAGCTATCTGGCGACACCGTCCAATATCCAGTATCTCAACAACGGTGAAGACAGCGGCGACACGATCCGTGTTTACCTGAATGACAATGGTAACACCGGCACCGGTGGCGGCACGGCGGTTGAAGTTGGCCTGATCGATGTGACACTATCACCGACGAACGATGATCCCGTGGTCACGGGCTTGCCTGCGGATCTCGATGTAACGGAAGACGAAGTCAGCGATCTTGACCTCTCGCCAATTGCGATCACCGATGTGGACGCAGGCGCCCAGGACATCACACTCACCCTGACGGTGGACAGCGGCGTCTTGATAGCAGGTGACTCAGGCGGAGTGATCGTGGGTGACACGGACACGGCACAAATCACCCTGACGGGCTCGGCATCCGAACTCAACGCCTACCTCAATGAAAGCGGCAGCGTGCAGTACCAGAGCGCTGAGAATGACGACACATCGGCGACGCTGACCGTGGTAATCAATGATGGCGGCAATACAGGCGCAGGCGGTGGGCAGGATATTCTGGTCGGCACCACGACCCTGAATATCGCAGCGATCAATGACG
>NZ_DGNR01000004.1:0-250723 GCF_002389025.1 Kordiimonas sp. UBA4487 | reverse complement strand
CAACGGAATAGGCCAGAAGCGGACAGTTATGCCCTTCCTTTTTTGGGGCTCCTGGAGTGGAGTATTTTCGAGGATCCCAATTTTTTGTACCTTTGGAGGCCGTCGTAGCCGCAGAAACTCTTGTGGCGTGGATGGTGCCCCAAATCTTTGTACCTTTGGCCTCTTGGGCCGGCTTATCGTTTCGGTCAGCTAAGTCGGGATTTTTTGAGGCATAATTTTTCGAGAAGTATTTTGCTAAGAGGAGATAGGCCGCCGGGTGCGTTTAGGGTAAGCCCAAACTTCGAATTGGTTCTTTCTTTTTTGATTTGTTCCGCGATTTTTTTTAGCTCGCCTGGCTGGACGTGTTTGAATCTGGCAGACATTGGGGCGCTTTCCCTAGGTTCGGTTCAGGTTAAAATCATACATAAAAAAATTAGAATATAAGTCTAAAATATTTATAAATGTGGTATATAAATATATATTGATGCCATATATATAAAATATCATCCTACGAGTCGATGCTGTTGGACTGGATAGAATGCTTGTCATTGTTCCGAAAAGCGACTTTCTCCCAATGGGTTATACAAACTTCTTTCTCAGGCCGAACAAATATGCATAGGGTTTCACCGAGGTGGAGCAATGGCTACCGACAACCATATATCCAAACATGTCGAAGAACAGGCTTTGTTGGAGCAGTCTGTCATACGTCCGCTTGCGGCAAAGTTTAGACTTTGCAATGCCGATATACAGCAGGCAATGAAAGCGCTCGGTCTGTCACGGTCTGCAGTTTACGCCCGGATTAAGCGTTGTCGGGAAAGGCCCTATCTTGATACGTTTCTTCCCAAGCCCCCCAAAAAACAGCCGGGTGTCATTAATGGCAGGCTACCCCTGGTCGTTGAACAAATCATCAAGCAGTGCATAGAAGAAGTTTACCTTGGGCGACGAGAGGGTACCGGCCCCAAAGATGTCTACGCCGAAGTTGAAACACGTTGCATAGAAGTCGGTGAAGATGTCCCATCTGAAAGTTCAATCTATCGCCGCATTCCAAAGAACCCAAAGAAGGTCCTCGCTAAAGCTGGAAAGCTGAAAGGGCCCTCAACAGCTTGGGACGCTCACCCCCGTCACCATTTCAAGCGATATCCACTTCAGGAAGTGCAGCTGGATCATACGATGACTAACGTCATGGCCGACTTGCGAGAATTTGGGTTGGGAGTGAGGCGCCCCTGGTTGACCGTGGCAATTGATATCGCGACGCGCGTTATCTACGGCTACTATTTATCTGTACGTGCGCCCACTTCTTGGAACTTCATGTTTGCCATTCTATCAGGAATGATGCCAAAGAAACATCTGTTCGAAAGCAGGGGGCTGTCTTTTGATGGATTGAAGAAAGCTGCAGAAACCGACCTAATGCCGTTTGACCGGCTGATGGAAGCGGTCAGTATGGACAATGGCTCTGATCTGAAAAGTGAGCATGTCAGATATGCCTGTTTGAAACTGGGAATCCATCCAAACTACAGGAAAATAGGAAGCCCATTTTTCGGCGGTCATGTTGAGCGCTTGATAGGCACATTGATGGGGCGAACCAAGATTTTACCTGGAACGACCTTCAGTAACACAGTCGAAAAGTCTGATTATGACTCGGAAAAGGAAGCGTTGCTGACCATCGATGAACTGGATACCTGGTTTCTGTTGGACATTTTGAGATACCATCATACCAAACACCGGATCCTTGGATGTACACCTTTGCAAAAGTATGAAGAGCTTAAAGGTGAAATGCCGCCTAGCGCCCTACGGCAGCCATCATTAAGCAGGTTACGGTATGCGTGTCTGCCATCTAAGGGGCTGAAGATTGGTAAGCAGGGCATCACCTTAGAGCACAGGACCTATTGGCATCCAGAACTGGAAGCAATGGGCGGCCTCGATGCAATTGTTTTTTATCAGCCGTGGGATATGCGAACAGCTTCACTCAGCCTTGATGGCTTGTCTGAACACCTTGAATTGCAGCTCTCTCCAGACGGATCGGACATTTTTCATCACGATATTTGGCACCTAAAGCGCCACGACCCGGTAATGGTTGCGGAAACCAAGCGTCAGGAGAGGTTTGCCAACCTCATGCGTGTGGCGGAGCTGGAATTTATTGATGAACGGCGAAAAGCCAAGGAAAAGGCTAGGCGAGTTAGTGTCCGGAATGACAAGCAAGTCAACAAAGCTGAAACCAAGCTGTTGCCTGCAAATGAAATAGTTGTCTGCGCAAGCAATATTGGAGACGAGCTATGACGGATGAACATGTGTTCGATGCTGTTCGGCCCTGGTTGGGTGAACCTGTGGAGAAGCGTATAAGCTTGGCGGAGCAAGACCGGTGGTTCGAGGTGTCCACCCTCGGCCCCGTGCTAAGAATGGCGCAGCGCTTGGTTCATCAGCCAGACCGGCTCCGTCCAAGGTGTATGCTGGTGGCAGCAAGACCCGGCATGGGGAAGACAGCGTTGGTTCACGAGCTCATTCGACGTTTCCCGCACAAGCAAGACGGTAAAAATGGTGTTACAGCAATACCAATTTTGCATTGTGAGCTTGAGCCGCCAGCGCATCCCAACAAGTTATACGCTGCAGTTGGCAATGCTCTTGGCCTGCCGCTTGACACAGTTCAGCCCAAAGATGTGCCCTCCATCATAAAGCTGCAACTAAAGGAATTTGATGTGCGGGCGATCGCAATTGATGAGCTGGGATTATTGGCGCATTCCAATATCAAAGTAGCGAGAGACTGCTGTAACATCCTAAAGTGGTTAGGCAATGTCACGCAACGGCCCATCATTGGATTGGGTACACCAGAGATAGTTCCGATTTTTTCCCGTGATACACAGTTGTCTAGTCGTTTCAGGCGTTGGGAAATACCGATTTGGACAATTGGTACAGCGTTGCAGTCCTTTGTGAAAACACAGTTGATGCATTTGCCGCTGCGAGAGCCCTGGGAGTCAGAGATCCTTGAGAAGCCTGGGCTTTCTCTCCTGCTGAAGAACTCTGATGGCACCACTAACGGGATTGTGGAAATCCTACGAAATGCTGCCGTTGATGTACTGTCCGAAGGTAGGGAGCGCCTTTGTCTCGAAGATATTGAGGCAGCTGTGTGGTAGGATGAAACAGGCGCAAAATAGTAGGTATACGTTGCCAATGGCTCCTCGTCCTTACCGGGACGAGCCTTTAGATCACTGGTTTTCTCGCCTAGCCCATGCTCATTGCCTAACGCCAAAAAAACTCCTTAAGTCTCTGAATACACATGGTGTGAATATTGGCGAGGAGGAGGTTAACGGAACATGTTCCCCAACATCATTGCAGCGCCTGGAGAGGGTGTGTTGGATGGAGAGTGGGCGCCTCAAGAAACTACGAGAGACGGGGACGTGGTTTTTGTCGGATGTCGCGGAAAAGGGAACCTGTCCATGTTGCTACGGCGAAGATATCGTCTCTAAAAGGGCTCCCTTTGTCCGGAGACTATGGAGAAGCCCTCTGTACCTGATCTGCGAGAAACACGTGGTCCCCATCATTACCGGCAGCGATTTCTGCGGTGAGCGCGTTTTTCAAACACTGCCTTTCTTTGGTGGCACGACGCGCAGCATATATCGGACACTGCTACGAGTGCAGCAAGCTGCTTCTGGGCAGGGCGAATACTTCAAATGCCCAATTGGTTTCTCAATTTATTACGATGTTATGGATACCCTGCATGCAGGCGTAATCGCCCAAGGCATAGATTTTCGAAAGAAAATGAGCTTGTTTCAATGCATCAATAACATCGGCGAACATGAAACCGATGTACTGTTCAGCTGCAAGCCGAGATTGTCGCTCGCCAGCCGCAGACTCTCGTCATTCCAACTAATACCTTCGCTCAATTACCGTCGCGCACTATTTTTTGGTGCTGCTTGGTTGCTTTATTTGTTCGGCACAAAACGTTGGCGCAAACTTGAGAAGGAAGTCGAGGAGCCAACTTTGGAGCGTTTTGATGCGCGGTCCCAAAAATGGCGGTCATGGAACCTCGAAGGGATTATGAGGAAGCTGATACCAGCATTTGATGAATTGGATGTGTCTTAAAAACGGTCGTTTTTGAGACATCAAACAGGCAGATTCTGCATCTGCCATTTTTTAGGGGAAAGCTGTCTTAAAACTCGTCTTTTTGTCTCATTGAGTAGGGCTGGTTTTTAGACACGTTTTTGAGACGGAGATGAGCAAATACCGGATCGGATATGTTCGGGTTTCAACCCATGAGCAGAATCTGGACCTTCAACTGGATGCCCTGGAGGCATACGGCTGCGACCAGGTCTTTGAGGAAAAGGGCAGCGGAGCCAAGCGCGATCGCCGACAGCTGGAGAACATGCTGTCGCAACTTCGGCCGAAGGACCAGGTGATCGTCTGGCGGCTGGACCGGCTGGCCAGGTCACTGAAACACCTTCTGGAGATCATCGACGTGATCCAGGACCGCGGGGCGGAATTTGTCTCCATCACTGAAAAGCTGGATACCTCATCCCCGGGTGGCCGGCTGATCTTTCATGTGTTCGCCAGTATCGCTGAATTTGAGCGCGAGCTGATGATAGAGAGAACCCGTGCTGGATTGGCTGCTGCACGCGCTAGGGGCCGCCTGGGAGGCCGCCCTCGCAAATGGGACGATAAGGACATTCTGATGATGAAGTTGCTCATGCTAGAGCCAAACAGGAACGTTAAGGCCATATGTGATCGGTTCGAGATCAGTCGTGCAAGTTTGTATCGGCTGGCCAAGTAGTTTGGTTGGGGGAATGAGCCTGTTGAGTTTCGGTCCGCGCATTTCAATAGCCTTTGAGCTAAATATAGTTAGATATTCAACTTTTAGTGGCTTTATGTAATTGTCCAGATTGTTTTCAACTTTCTGCTATCGGGGGACTGAAATTGGAGAATTTTGAGAGGCTATGGAAGCCATTGGTGGCTGTAGAAAGCGAACTAAATGAGAAAGCGTATCGCCTCTCTGAGCTAGAAAACGAATCCCTGCTTATTCTTCTAGGAGAAGCAGGGATTGGAAAATCTCAAGCTCTAAAAACAGAGTACGAAATTGGCAAAAGAAATAGCGTACCCAGTGTATTCATTGATTTGGGAAAAGTCACGTCTTCAGAGGACATTTTCGCACCCATTTTTGACCAAGCACAGGCATTATCAACCTCTCAGAATACAAACAATGCGCTCCACGTCTATTGCGACGCTTTCGATGAAATTGCTTTGGAAAAAACATCTGTCTTGGGTTGGCTTGCTAAAGCCATCAACGAGTTACCGTCAGATTTACGAGAGGGCAACCGAGTTCGTCTGCTAATTTCCACGCGCCCTGTAGCTTGGGAAGCCGCGCATACAGACACACTAAAGTCTGCCTTAAGAATTGACGCAAAAGACGAAGTACAATTTGTGCTTCAACCACTGATCGAGCACGATGTGGAAACTGCTCTCGGGCAAGACAAGTATGAAAAAGTTCCTTCCAATCTTAAAGAACTGCTACGTCGCCCAATATTTTTAGCGCTCTATATCGAAGCAGCCAGCGAGGATGAATCAGACACCAGCGTTGCTGGCCTTTATGAGCAATTCGTTCGCCATAGAATTTATAAAACGGTTTCACTCTATGATGAGGTAGAGCTTTATTTCCTTATTCTAGGAAGGCTATCTCTTCTTAGCTTAATGGCGCACAAGTCTCTCATTTCTTTGAATGCACTGCCTCAATCTCTCGAAGAGAACCAGTTCCATTGGTCTGAAATTGTAGGTTCAAAGATAACAACCAGAGAAAAAGCTACAGGCCAAGAAAGGTCTTGGGAAGTTGACGAAGAGCTTGCTTGGAAGGCTCTTAAAGTTGCCCCGTTAATAAAAAAAACAGGTGAATGGGAACACAAATCCTACCCAGAATTCATGGCGGGTTATTATCTGGCTAACCTGCCTAATGCCCGCCACTTAACAGAAGAGTACCTCGGCTCCCCTACTGGCACTGATGATCAATGGAGACCAGCGGAGTCAACAATTGAAATCCTCAAGTGGGCTTCATGTTTCAACAAAGCAGTTAGAAGCAAACTTATACAGTCGGCACCCGACACGCTTGCCCGGCATGACCTGGCAATGTGGGATGACGAGTCGAAACACCACCTAGTTGATAGCCTTCTATTAGCTCTCTCAGACGAAAAATTTTACGACTGGGGTCTAGTGGAGCTGTCCACAGTTTCTCAACTCCACCATCCTACCATTGTCTATCAACTGAGAACGGCCATTCAAGATCTAGATCTCGGCGTGATGGCGCGGCGCTTCAGCATCAACTTGGCAGAAGAGTTTGGCCTTAACGATCTAACAGAAGACATTTGGAACATTGCGAAAAATGAAAAGGAACCCAGCCATTTAAGAAGAGAAGCGATATCCGCGGTTAACAAGCTATCAGAAGAGTATTCGAAGCAATTCAAAGAACTGCTGGTGAGCCTGAATAGCCGAGAAGAAAGTGGCGAAGAACTGCGAGGGAAACTGCTCAATATCCTATGGCCGAAGTTTTTATCCTTTGGCGAACTGCTCGGCTTCCTCAAACCAGTACAGAAGCAAAGCTACATCGGATTTTATCACCATTTCTTGTGTGAGTTAAAAGTAGAAAATCTCAACGCTAGAGAAGCGTTGCAGGCAATTGAATGGCTTTCAACGGACGACCTTTCGGACGATTATTCTTTTAAACGAGCGAAGGCCAATATCTGTGCAGCTATAATTCCGAGACTCGATAATGAAAAGGTTCGCGAAGCAATTGCAGAGAACATCGAATCTATTAGCGAGATTGGCTATTACGCTTCCAGAGATGAACGCCTTCCTATCGATGACGCTTCCAAATCCTTGTCATGGGATATCCGCAGAGACCTTATTAAGAAAATTCGTACAGTGCGCGAAGGTGCTGTCGAAATGTACTGGTATAGCTTTTCCCTTTTTGATCTCGTCAGAAAGTCAGATTTTGAACAAATAAGACGCGAACTGCTGACAACGAAACTCGACGACGAAGATATGCTCTTAGATATACTGTTTAGGTATATCTCAGGGCGGAGTTTCGATGAAATCGAAGAGGTTTGGAAGCTTCTAAATGATCTAAAAACATCAAAGCTTTCTAGGCGTTATAAAAAACTCGATGAACGCCTTCAGAACTATTTCTCTTGGGAGATAAAAAGCGGCCATTCAAAACACGAAAAGGAGCGATGGCAAAGGGAGCAGAAAAAGACTGCTAAGCCAGACCTGTCCTTGCAGGAAGTGTTAGCTAATACTGAAGACCGTCTCGAAGGCCAATTGCCGCAACAATGGTGGCAACTAGACTACGCCCTTATTCTTCGTGAGAAAGTGAGCAAGCACGACGGCGCGAGAAATCACTACCAAAACGATTTGGAAGCAGACCTCGCTAGTTGCCAAGCTTGGAAAGAGCTGAGCGACGACAAACAGCGAATATACCAGCAACATATGCTGGACTATATCAACCTGGAACCGTTGTCAGATGATTGGGACAAGGGAGATGGTTTGCACCGCCCCGCTGCGGCTGGCCTCAGAGCTTTAATCTATTTTTGCGTACAGGAACCCCAATTTCTCAAGAACATTACAGAATCTGCATGGCGGCATTGGGCAGCACCTGCATTCCGAATTCGGCTGACCAGTAACAATCAAAACTTTCAGACGACAAAGCTATTTGCTGAGCTATTTGCCAGAGTTCCCGATTGTTGTATCAAAGCTATCAAAGCATGGCGAGATACTGGCGCTCCAGTTAATTTTCCAAGCGAAATAATCTCATTCTTTGCAGACACTGCGGATGTTTCAGATGAACTACTCAGCGCGTTATGGGAGGCCGCCAACAGCCTGAAGACTAACATTGGGGATGCACGCCAGATTGTTCGCTTTTTAGCTGGTCGGCACTATCCTGTGTTGGTTGAAGAGGCCTTTAACACAATCTCGTCAATTGATGCGGATACTGAAGTAGACACCGAACAAGATCAGCATTTTCCCAACCTTAAAGTCACAATTGCCGCTGAAGTTCTAAGGCTGAATTTGAAAAATAGCTGGAAACTTCTCCGAGAAAAGCACGCCCTCCATCCCCAACCTGCCGAATGGTACTTGATGGCAGTTGCTGATCGAAATCGATGGGGTGAAGTGTCGATCATCAAGCCTCTAAAAGAAGAAGACTTGTATTTCCTATACAAAATCTATCTTGCCGCCAATTATGAAAGGCAAGACGGTTTTGTATCGGCATATGACCAACTAATGGAAGTGTGCTCCGCAGCGGGAAGTGAGCTTAAATCTCGTGGCACAGAGACTGCGGTTCAATACTTCGAGAAACTATTTTCAGAGTTCCCTGACACACACCTTGTCAAGAGTTGGCTAGAAGATGCTAGGCGAAAATATGCCGATTCTAAACTCAACGTAATTGACCTAGAAAAGCTCAAAAAGGCTCTTGGCAGCAAGTCCACTAGAGCAAACTACAAATCTTTAATTGAAGCCCAAAATCCCGCTCCAAAGCAGTCAGAGAAAAAAGTTGAAGCGCCAGAAGCTATTCCTGATCCAGATGCACCTATTCAGGAACCTACAGCGAACAAAACGATCAATATATTGTTAGTAGCATCTGAATGGAGTTCTTCCAAAGGGGGGCTTTCCACACTCAACAGGCAACTTGCAATTGCTTTAGCTGAAGAAGGGCATCGCGTTACATGCTTAGTGCCCAAGGCAGAGTCTGCGGACAAATCTTCGGCACGAGCTCAAAAGGTTACATTGATAGACGCAGGTGCTGAAGAACCTGGAACTGCACCTTTCCATGCACTTGACAACCTATACCATTGGCAGCCGTCTGACGGTGACCACTATGACTTGGTCATTGGCCACGATCTCATAACAGGAAGGCACGCCTATCAAATTAAGAAAAAACTCAATGCAAGGTTAGCCATTGTTTACCACACAATTCCTGATGAAATAGAACTGTATAAGCATGAGAATTTTAAGCACGGTTCTGAAAAGGGCGACCAAAAAAGCAAAATACAGAAATCGTTGTGCCAGCATGCCTGTGTAAACATAGCAGTTGGTCCACGCATTTTGGATCATGTAAGGAACTATTCTCCCGACGCACTTTATTTGGTTCCGCCTATAAATAGAGATTTTATGACGGTTAAGGGAAAGGTAGGGGATGCCAAATCGCCGACATGGTTCTATTTTGTGGGACGAATGGAGGACGCATCATTGAAGGGGTGGGGTTTACTTCTTGCCGCATGCGTTCAAGGTCAAGAGCAAGGTATTATTGGCAATTTCAAGTTAAGGCTGCGAGGCTTCGACGACTTTTCCTATGCGGAACTAGATAAAGACAGAAGTAAGCTTCCTGTAAGTTCTAAGATAAAAAGTTACGCTATCGATCTGGGTGATCTTATCGACGATTTTAACTCAATCGACTGTCTCGTAATGCCATCACGTGCTGAGGGGTACGGATTGGTAACTGTTGATGCAATTTCGGCTACACGTGTCTTCCTCATTTCAGACCAGAGCGGCGTTTTTCAAGAAATACAGGCATTAGTCGAGGGGACCGATTTAGAAGAGAAGCTTCCTCAATATACTCTGAATATTTCTAACGACGACGACCTGCTTCGGGAAGAAATAATTGGGAAGCTGAAGCACGTTTGCGACAACCGTGAGGAAGCTCATCAGTTTGCAAGTGAACTTCACAAGCTAGCCAAAGCGAACTGGACGTATCATCAGATGATCGAAGGCTTGCAACGCTGGATCAATGATGGCCTTCCTTGCAAGTGTAATTCAGAAAGGAATTAGCAAGAAGAAGGGCCCTCTTTCTACTGCGAATAAGGGTGGTTGAGGCTTAAGCGGGCTAGGTGGTAGGGGGTAGTGTTCCTTGGGCGCTTGATAACCTGGTTACACATCGATCAGTGATCGAAATAAAAATGCGTGGTTGCGCAATAATCGTAAAAATCAGCCCCATTTTGGCCTGTGTCAGAATGGGGCGTTTCTTTTCTAAAATTACCCACTTTTGAAATGTCCTGAAACTGTGACGCAGAATCCAGCGATTTGTGACCGACGACAAAGGGACGCCACGCTTTCCAGTCGGGGCCTTTATTTTTTTCTTGTATTAGAATTAGAATTCTGATTCTAATTCTAATACAAGATCCCTTTTGGGGCGGCGATTGCGTCAGCCTGGGCTTTTGCCCGGCGTCGGTCGCTGTGTGTTGGTGCGGTGTGCCGGGCCAAGGGGGTGTTTCGAGTTTTGTAGTGCGTAGCGGGTTTCGAGTATCACGGCAGGGAAGCCGGGGCGCTGAGCCGCGTGGCTTTTGTCTTGGTGTCAGGGGAGCTGATGATAGGCGGCTCCGGCTTTCATGCCTGTGCGGTTGGGGTGTGCGGGGTGCCGATGCGGCAAGCCCGCTGAGAGGCTTTAGAGGAGATTTTCATGGCAGCAATTGCGGCCGAAGGCGGGGCGCCTGGGCGGCGCACCATGACAACCAGCGCATGGACATACGGGCGATGGGTGTCGCGCCCGGCGCAAAATCGAAGCGAACGAACATTCTTCCGGTTCCTGGATGCAGCCGAGGGGCTTTTGTCCCGGCGCAACTGGCACGAGGTTTCGGTTCAGGAAATCGTCCGCCGGGCAGATGCGTCTGTTGGGTCCTTCTATAATCGCTTTGTTGATAAAACGGCGCTCCTGCGCTGCCTGGACAGCCGGCTGGGCCAGGAATGCGAGCAGACGGTTTCCGCGCTTGTTGGGGAGCTTGAAGCCTGCCCAGCCTTGATTGACGAGGCGCCGGGCATGATGGTGAGCCTGTTTATGCGCCTGTGCACCGAACGGAGCGGGGTGATCCGCGCGCTTGATATGGCGCAGAAGATGTCAGAGCCCGGCGATTTTTCCGGCCTGGGCCCCAGTTTTGATGCGGCGGCCGACAGGATCGGCGAGCTTCTGGCGGCAGAACATACGGTGCTCAAGGCCCATTCGGGCGCCGATGTCGCGCAGGCCTTGCGCGAGAGTTTCTGGCTGACGCGGGAGATGCTTCTCTATCATCCGCCGGCCAAACCGGCAGACGCGCTGCACCGGTCGCTGCTGCGGCACTTTTACGCCAGTCTGCAGGATTAGCCTTGTGGCAGGGCCGGAAGTGCAACGTATGAAGGTATTTGAGCGGGTTTAGCGCGAAATTCGCTTCAGCATTTATTTACCCGGCCAAGCCCATAATGAGGCATGAGCTTTAACGCGCTGAACCGATGTGAGGATGCAGTTGGCAGTGCGCGCCTTTTGGTGTGCGCTGCTTTCGCGTTGCTGTTGGCCAGCATTTTTGCTGGCGTGCCGCCCGCTCGCGCGCTGGATGATGAGGCGCGCGAGGAAAGCGGATGCATTCGGTTGGCGAGCTACAGTGACCTGCCGATGTTCCAGGCTGTGAATGGCCCGATCCGCAAGCTGTACAAGGAAGCCGGATTATGCGTAGAGCTGCGCTATGTACCCGTGCAGCGGGCGCACGGCATGCAGTTGCAGGGCCGGGTGCATGGCCAGGTTGGTCGGTCGGATGCCTGGCTGAAGGACTATGGCGGTGATGTGGTGACACTGTCTGCCCCCATAATGCGGCTGGACGCCATGGTGGCCTATGATGGCAAGCATGGTGGGCGCAGCATGCCCGCAACCTTTGAAGGCAGAGTTGTTGCCCATCGGCCGGCCATCGCCTGGTGTAGTGCCTGGGTCAAGGCGAGTGGGGCTGTCTCTCTGGCATTGCAGGATTTCAAGGATTCCGGCGCGCTTCTGGATAGTGGCCGTGCCGAATTCGTCTTGTTTGTTTCCTTTAAGCAGCAGCCGCTGCCCGCCCTGAATGCTGGTGCCTACCAGTTCGCAAAGGTTGATGATGTTGTGATCTATCACGTTCTGGCCAAGGACAAGGCATACCTGGTGCCCCGGCTGGATGCCGCGCTGGAACGGCTTGGCGGCGCTGATTTTTTCCATCAGTCAGTGATGTTGAGCATGAAGGCGGGAGAGTAACGAGTATGTCGTCTTTTGAGAATGACCTCAGCCGAATCCAGAATATGGGGCCCCGGGCAGACCATTTCTATGTGGTGACAGTGGAGGATGGGTTGGCCATCCGGGAGGACATGGCGGCGCTGGTTGACCTGATGGCCGCCAAGCGCGGTGACAGGCCCTTTAACAGTCGCTCTGATGTGTCGCCGTCGAGCTTGAGCAAATATCTGCCGCGCATTACCATCCTGGAACCCGTCAAGGACGATGCTGGCAATGTGGTGGATGCCCGTTACCGCCTGATGGGGACCGAGATCAGCTCGCTTTATGGGGAAGCGACCGGCAAACTGATCAGTGAGTATCATGGCGAGCAGGTTCAGCGGCGGGTGTGCCGCATTGCCAACCATTGTATCGAAAGCCGGAAGCCGGCCCTGGGGCTGTCAAAGGCGCTGTCGGACGGACGGGAATATGTTGATGTCAGCGTGCTCTATTTCCCACTGTCGAAAGACGGTGAAACGGTTGATCAATTCTTCATATATTCCGCGGTGGAGCGGGCCCGTGTTGGGCGCTTCTGATGCGACTTGGCTCCCCAGAATAGTTATTCCGAATCTGTCAAAAGCCTCAAATCTGTAATGCCGGGCATTAAACGTGCGAATTTGCGGCGTTAACCATATTGGTGCTCTTCTTATGGATGCATAATGAAATCGGCGCCTGCAGTTGCGATTTTCTCGCACCGTAAAAAGCTAAAATTATAGGTAAATTGTCTCTTTTGACATTGCTTTTGAGGCCTCCCTTTGAATAGCCTTTTTGCGGGAAAGGGCGACATGGCATGGCAGACCGGGGGGAACGGGACGCCGAGAGAGGTGCCATGAAGCAGAGACCTGGCATAATAATCAGGCTTTGGGTGAGAGTGTGTTGCGTAAATTTTTTGTGGTGGGGTCGGGTATTGTCTCGATAGTGTTGCTGTTGTTGGCGGCGACCGGTATTCAGGCAGCTGACAGGCAATTTCCAGATTTGGAAACTTCGAAAGCAACCGTGTATGGCACTGTCTGGGGGCAGACGCTGGCGCAGGACGGCACGGGCTTTTATAATGACATCTTCAATGATCTGGCGGCGCTGCCTGAAAAGGCGGTTGACTATAAGCTGATGCCATACAGGCGGGCGCGGGCGCAGTTCCTGGCGGATAAATCTGCCTGTCTGTATCCTTCGGCGCGCGCGGTTCTGCTGTCCGGTGGCCATGATGTCGGCCTGGATCTGATTGAAACAGACGCTGTTTTCATGGCGCAGGAACATCTGTTTGCAGCCGCGGGTGTCACGCCGCCCAAATCGCTTGCGGATCTCGATGGCAAGACCGTGGCGGTGCCCACGGGGTCTGTCATGCTCAAGCTTCTGGCGGGTACGGGCGCGCAGCTGATCTCGGTCAACGATGAAACAGCCAAGGCGCAGATGTTGATTACCGGGCGGGTGGATATGATGTCGGGCATGCTGCCGAATGAGCATCTGATCTTTCAGTCCCTGGATACCCGCATGGCATCCTATGACAGGAACTTTCTCTTGATTGACGCTGGTGTCGGCGTTGTGTGCCACAACACCGCTGCCAACCAGGCCTTCATCCGACAGGTGAACGACCGCATTACCGAATTGCAGGCAAGCGCGGCCTTCCAAGACCGTCTGGCTGCTGCCGGCGTTGCGGAAACACCCTATGCTGGTGCCGCTGACCTGAATGACATTGTACCTGCCGCGGGATCGAAGCTTCGGTTCGTACACCCGGGCAGACGGGTACCCTTCAGCAATATTCGCTGATATAGTCGATTGTTCGTTGCACCGTGGGGGTTGTGCGAAGGGGCTGATTGCCGATGATGCGCGCTGCCGCATTGAGTTTGGGATTGTTGGGGCTGGCGTGCGCGCCATTGTCTTTCGCGCATGCTGACGGCGGCGCAGTTGCACCCGCGCCCGCTGAAACCTCCGGCGACATATATGGTACCGGTTGGGGCATGACTCTGGCGCTCGACGGTACCGGCTTCTATAATGACGTGCTGAACACTGTGCTGCATGGTATGGAGGCCCCAAAGGCCTATAAGCCATTGCCCTACAAGCGCGCCAAGGTTGACTTCAAAAGCAATGTCGGCAGCTGCCTTTATCCCAGTGACATCGGCCATATGGTAAAGGGCAGGGAAATTGAGGACCCTGAAGCCTATATCCAGGCCCAGCCGCTTATATGGGTGGAAAGCCACATTTTCAGCCGGTTTGATGAGCCGCCTCTGCCGTCGCTTGAGGCGCTGGAGGGCCGCAAGGTCGCCTATCCGAACGGTTCCGCGCTACCAACGGTCCTTGAAGGGTATGGTGCCAAATTCCTGCCCACCACAACGGAAACCGCCAAGGCGCGGATGCTGATTGCCGGGCGGGTGGATCATATGTCTGGTTCCCTGCCGGATAATGTCTTTGTCTTCAAAACCCTGGGGCGCCCGCTGCCGCCCTATAACCCGGACCTGGCGCTGATCCGGGTTGGTGTTTCCCTGGTTTGCCATGACACCCCGGAGAACCGGGAATTTGTCGAAGGCTTCAATGCAGCCCTGGCAAATCTTGTGGCGTCCGGCGACATGGCTGAGGTGTTCGGTGCAGCGGGTGTTGACCTGCGCTTCATGCCGAAGTCGTGATTTGGATGCCCAGATTTCGCCTTCTTGTGATAATAGTGTGAGGCTGCTAGCGGTAGGGACAACCATAGTATTGAGTGCCAGGGCTGATTTCTTTTCAGGCACCTTCCGCCATAGCTGAATTCTTTCTGCATACACGGAGAATGTGAAATGGCGACGATCAAAAAACTTGCGACAGCTTGTATTCTGGGACTGACGGCACTTTCAGTGGCCGCGCCGGCCTCTTATGCCTTCGATCATCACGGCGATGAAAAGAAGCATGAAAAGATGAAAGACAAGCACAAGGGCAAGCACGGAAAAATGATGGATGACGAGGCCATGGGCCCCGAAGCTGCCGAAATGAAGAAGCGCCACCATGAAGAATGGCAGGCCATGATGACCCGGCACAAGGAATCCATGAAGGGCATGAAAGACATGTCCAAGGACGAAAAGAAAGAGATGAAAGAAGCCCATAAGGCTGAAAAGAAAGAGATGAAAGAGCGCCACAAAGCCGAATGGAAGGCGCTGAAGGAATCCATGGGTAAAGGCGACGACGACGATAGCTAAGCCATTATCCGATTGCGAATTAAAGCGCCCTGCGGTCTGAATGGATCGCGGGGCGTTTTCTGTTTATCGCAAGCTGGGTGCAGCTTGTCGCAGCGCAGATGACGACGGGGGCGGTGCGCGCTATCCAGAATGCACAAGCACCCGAGAAATGACAGCTTTCGAAATCGAGACGGTGTTCTGAGTTGAAGGGTTGAGTTCAAGAATAACAACACGGCCCGAGTGACGACCCCGAGTGACCGCCCAGACTGACCACGCAAAGTGGTTTCCTGACTGAGCGAAAAGATTAGAAAACCTGCTTCCTCCCTGATCATGGCGCCAATTTGGCGCCATGATTTATTTAGGGCTGGTATTGTTTCCGGAAGGAAACGGAAGGCTGTGATACCGCAGGGGCTCACAGCCTTCCTGAGTACCAAGCTCGTTGATGGGGGTAACCAGCTTGGCACATGCATCATTTATACCGCGCACAGGCTTGTTTGCATCTTCTTTTCGACAGGATCACTCAATAGTGACACGCGCGTGGGTTGCGGCTTTGCTTCATTGTGATGAGGAGGCGGCCGGAACGCAGGGCTTGGATGGGTGTTCTGCGTTCCGGCCATCGGTCAGTGCCCGAGGCAGTATCGAAGGGCTGGTTGGCCTGCTGCATCCAAGGGGTGGGAGGATCATTGCAGCAGGCTGTGGTCCTAGCGCCTTCGGGCGCGGCTAAGGGGGGAAGCCGCTGCCTGACCGGCAAGTGTCTGATGCTATAACGAGCGGGGGGTCTCTTTTGGGAACCAGGCAGATAACTTTTTTATAAGCCATTGTTAAATAGTCTTTTTTGCGTCGGCATCTCCGCACGCCACGCCCGGGGGCAGCGCGGACAGGCGGGGAGATGCCTAGCAAGAAGCCCCGGGACGGCTTGAACGCGCGACCCTTTTGGGGACCAACTGCCGATAAGCGCAGTGGGCGATACCATTGCCGGACAGGCCGGGCCGGTAACCGCGGGGGGCGCCCATAGGGGGGAGGAGGCTTGGGCATCCATCCCGGGGATTTGTGATGGCACTTGCTTCCGGCCCACGGTGGCCTTGGGGAAGATGCCTGTTCACGCGTCCCACCGCATTCATCGGTGTTGGTGAGATAAAATTACGAATAACGTAATTAATTGTCAATCATATAATTACGAAAAATGAAAGTTAGTGAGATAGAGTGGCAAATGCCCGCCTGCAGTGTAAAATGCGCCCATGAGGGAAATGGGATGGATATGACACGCAGCCTTGTTGCCGCTTTGCTACTTTTTGTCAGTGCGCCACAGGTGTCGGCCGCGGATGACATCACCATCTATTGGCCATCGCCCTATTTCAATCGCCCCGATGACAGTACGCGCTTGGCTGTCAAACTCATTCGCCAGCGCTTTGATGCGCTATCGGTGGGCTATTATCTTGAGCCTTTACCGGTTCGCCGGGCGGTTACCCAGTATCGGTCAGACCCGACGGGGTGTTCGGTGGGTGTTACGGGCCGGGCCCAGGAAGGCGAAGTCGCGTCAGCGCCGATGATGCTGTTCAAATTCTGGTACTATGTGCTGCAGGGCAGCCCGCTGACCGCCCCGGGTGATGTGCAGTCGGCAGTGACCATAAGTGGCGCCGAACTGTTTAGTTCCTTCCAGGATGACGACCGGGTGAATTGGACGCTTGCACCCAATTATGATTCAGTCGTCGGCATGTTGCGCTCAAAACGGGTCGAGGCGGCCACGCTTCTGGAAGCAACCTTGCCGGATATTGAAGGCGCGGAAGCCTTTCGCAAGCTGGAAGGCTCGCCTGCGTTCGCCATTCACATGTCGATGGTGTGCAAGGACACACCGCGAAACCGGGATTTCATCGAAAAAATCGACAAGAACTGGGGTGAGCCGGTGGCTTTCTAGGCCGGCTGCGGCTTGGCTGCACGCCGCTGGTGCACCCACATTACCGAAGCCACCACATCAGTGATGCGCAGGACTTCCTGATCTGTGCCTGCGCCGTCCGGCATCAGGTCGCTCAGCAGGCTGAAGCGCCAGCTTTTGAAATCCGGGTTGGGGGTGTCGGGCAGGGGGACCAGCCAGTCTTCCCCGCTTTCGGTTCTGGTAAACTGCCGAAGCACCAGTCTGCCGTCGTCCAGATCCACCAGCAGCAGGGCACCCGGCGCGACCGGCGCATAATGATGCTTGGGGTCTGCCGCAATCACCAGGCTGCCGGGCGGGATTTCCCGCGCCATGGAGGCGTCCCCCATGACATAGCAATAAAGCCCGTCGCTGGCGCCCGCATCAGGCGGCAGGGGTACGGAGGTAAAGCTGATGTCTTCGGGCAGGGGCGCAAGCGTGCCGCTTCCCGTCAGACTGCCCAGAAGTGGAAGGCGGCCATCTTCGCCGGCGCTGACAAATGTCTGTTCCCCGGTCTTCAGGCTTTCCAGCAGTGACGGCGCATTCATGCCTAAAAGCTGGCTCAGCGGTAGAATCTCATGGGCCTGCACGCCGCGTGCGCCTTTGAGAATATCGGTCACCCGCGGTGCCGGAATCCCCAGGGCTTCCGCTGCGTCCTTCAGCTTATACCCTCTGTCTTTGAGGGTGGCTCGTATCCAGTCTTGTTTTGGCATGTCAAGGGCAATATTACGAATTATGTAAAAAATGTCACGCAGTTTTTACGATCTTGGCTTGAATAAAATTACGAATAACGTAATTATTGGCTTATGAATGAGTCTGGATACAGGAATAGAGGGGCGTCTCTCCGTCGTGGGCAGGATGGGCGACCTCGCGAAATTAAGGAATTGACCCCGCACCGTTCTGCGCAGGGCCGCTGGCTTGCCGGTGGTCCCTTTCCGCCGCACGGATTTGTGGTGCGCGAAGCGCTTGTTGCACTGGGCATTCTGATGTGCCCTTTCGTGGTTACGCTGTGGGGAGGCTTCGGTGGCTGAATTTCCCGCCCTTCCCATCTTCACGGACGCCTATCTGGCCGACACCCGCCACCTGACAGCAGAGGAACACGGTGTGTATCTGTTGTTGTTGATGTGCGCCTGGCGGACACGCGGCTGTGCCCTGAAGGATGATGACCGTTTCCTCGCCCGCAGTGTGGGGGTAACGCTGCCGCGTTGGCGACGGCTGAGGCCCGTGATTGCCGATTTCTTCACCGTCAAAGACGGTCTGTGGCGCCAGAAAAAGCTGACGGACGTCTATAAGGGCGTCGAAACCCGGGTGGCCAGGAACCGCGCCAATGGGGCAAAGGGTGGCAGGGCGAAGGCGGCGCGCACATCTGGCGATCGCCAAGCGGTCGCTACCCCCAGGAAGCTGGCAACCAAAACCAGAATCCAGACTCCAGAACCAAAAGCAGAAGATGCTGATCTATGTCTGCAGGATATTGCCGCTGCTGCCGGGCTTGATGTTGTGGGATTGGACCCAAGCGAGCCTTTGAAATGGCAGGCAGCGGGCGCTGACCTCAGCCGCGATATCTTGCCCGCCGTTGAGCGCCTGCGCCGCCGTGAGGTGGCTCGCTCAGGTCGGGTGCCAGCTTCGCTTGCCTACTATAGCCCTGCCATCATTGAGGCGCGCGACAAGCGGTTGGGGGCGCATACGGCAGGGCAGGCACACAGAGAGGCCTTTCCACCCGCCCCGCCTAAGCGGCGGTTTGACCCAACCTCGGTCGCGGACTGGCGCTTGTTCCTGGGCGACCCGTCCAGCCGGTTTCGGGGCGACTATTTGGCGCGGCACTGGCGCATCGGCGCCGACCACCCGCAGTTCCTGCCGCGCAGCCTGGACCCTGACCCCACGGTGAAGCCAAACAAATCCATCCCGGATGAAATCGTTGCTGAATACGGCCCGCTTTGGGGCTGGGTTTTGCCGTCAGGCAAGGCCAACAAGAAATCATCATGACGACAGGAGGACCCATGAACCTGCAATCCCGAGCGCACCCAATCAAGCGTGCCATGACCCAGCGATCCCTGCGTTCCACCGCACTGGAAATATTTGAGGAAGCCAGCTGCGCCTGCGCCGGTGGTGGCCGGATGGTGGCACCCACGCGGGAAGATATCGCGCCCCGGCTTGAAATGCGCTTTGTCTCCGCCTGCTGGACGCTCCGCCGCCTGCCGGACCGGGAGGCCGGGTACCTGCGTATGCGGGGTGCGCTGTGGCCCGAAACCGCGGCAGAGCCCGGCACCTATGCCCGCGACAGCCTCACCAGCTTTCAGGCCCGGCGGCAGGTGCGTATCTCAGCGCTGGAAATTGACCAGATGCAACCGACACTGGACCTGTTGCTGCTGCTTCCGGAAATCGAAGACAGGCAGCTTCTGTTCTGGGCAGCCTGGCACCAGGACGGTGAGTGCAGCACTCGCATCCCCTGGGCCAAGGTGCGCCGCAGTCTGGATGTGTCCTGGTCCCGCTGGACGCTTAAGCGCCGGTATGATGGCGCACTATTGTGGCTGGCGGGGTTGGTTGAAATGCAGGGCAGGCCGCGTCAGTAGAGAACACAGGCGGGGCGCAAAATAAATAGGCCGTAGCGTCAAATGAAACAGCTGTGTATAGTGGCGCCTGGGGAACGATATTGGGTCGAGAACATTTTTTAATTGGTAGATACTATGTGGAAAATTTTGATTTTCTCGGCCTTGTTTTTTAGTTCATTTAGCGCCGCTTTCGCCCTTCAGGGCGCCGAGGGCACTTCTGTTGTGCCTGTCCTGAAGGACCTGAAGCTCCAACGCAGTGCCTTCCCCGCAACCCTTTCCGGGGATTGTGCCTATATTGACGATAAATTCACCATGACATGCAGCTTCTTCGTCAGCCGTGTGGCGGCGCAGAAAAGTGACAAGCGTGTCAATGACATGCTGCTCCGCATGTATAAGGACCGCAGCATGGAGGAGTGGCAGGACCATCCCATATGCGCGGCGCCTGAGGTGAAAGACATTGAACGCCACATCCGGGTTCTGAAGTTCCAGAAGAAAATCGGCAAAACCGAAGAACAGATGATTCGGCGGCAGGCGAAGCCAGCCATTACCTTTTGCGCCGATCCCACGCTGGACAACTATAAGATCTATCTGGATACACTGGCGAATGAGGTCAGCTGCAACGTGACGACATCGATTGAGCGGGTTACCATGCGATACGACGCAGACCGGCAGGTGTGGAACGGTATTTTTGAACCTGACAGCAAGCAGAAGCCGCTCACGGAATATATCGTCAAGCTCGACTCTGTCACCGGCCAGGTTGGTCAGCGGCTGATTTTCATGGTGGACCAGGTGCTGCGCCCGCGTGGTGGTGGCAAGCCCCAGAAACTCAGCTACCGGGCAAAGCGGTCGGATGAAAAATACTATTGCGGCTATGTCGACTGGTAAAATCCGTTAAAGCGCAGAAATCTGCCCATCTTCACCAGTTTTTAACCATGTAGGCGAACAGTTAGGGGATGGAAACCTATTCATCCCTTAATGCTGCCGGCAAATTTGAAGCATTGTTGGCCTATTGGCTTCGCCTCAAGGAAGAGGAAGGCGGGGTGCCCAGGCGTTCAAATCTGAACCCGGTGGCAATCCGTGACCTGCTGCCCTTTGTCTTCCTTATGGAGCGCCGGGCGCCGGATGATCTGCTGGTGCGCCTGTCGGGGACTGCACTCGACGCCATTTCCCCCATGCCGATGACCGGCGCCAACTATCTGGATCTGTGTCCCGATGAAACGCGGGACATGGTTGCCGACATGGTGACGACTGTGCTGACGACCCCCTGTGGCCACCGTTTCAAGCGCGAGGCCACCTTCCAGAACGGTAAATCTCATGAGATCACCACATTGTCGCTGCCGATGACGTCAGAGCAGGGTGAATGTCGCTATATTGTTGGCGTGTCCGCCAGCAAGACAGACCTGATGCCGACCAATATCCAACCGGGCAAGTATGTTGCAGTCAAAGTCTTGCAAAGTGAGTTTGTGGACCTGGGGTACGGACTGCCCGACGCGGCAAAATAGCAGCGCCACGCCACTATATGGCGCCAAGGCTCCATACAAATGTGCTGCCGATCAAAGCAAAAAATGTAATCACGCCAACCAACACCAGCAAGCCATGTGTTGGCCGTGCGTTTGTGCACGACTGTTTCATTGCGTTCTCCCAAGCCCAACTGGGCGCACAATACAAAAAAAAATGCCATATGAAAAGCCTTTGGAATCATGGCGGGGTAACGGGATTGATGGAAAATTTCGATGGCAGAATAAGTGGTTGTATCATGTGCTTCGAAAGGTGGATTGCGCCAGCCGATAAACAAATTCAGAAAAAGCTAGGATTTTAGCAAAAAAACACTTGCGCCGACCCTGCCTGCTATTGCAGGGTAGGGATAGCCATAGTGACCGAATGTAGCTGGCCTCCAGGATCCTGAACCTGGGGCCAGCTTTTTCTTTTCAGGGCCTACCATTTTCCTTCTGCTTTTTCTTTTCAGGGCCTCTGTTTCCTTCTGCTTTTTCTTTTCAGGGCCACTGTTTCTGCTCCGCCCTGTTCTGGACCTCTGCGCCAGCACCAGCTTATTCCGGCCCGTTGTTCTCACGCCAGTTTCCTTCCGCCCTCTTTGTTTCTGCTTCGGCGTTTTCAGGCGCTGCGTCGCCGCCCGGCCTCATGTGCCTCCCGTACCTCCCGTGCCTCCCGTTCTGCGCCCTCGGTTTCTCTCCCTCAGGCTATCCTGTTTCAAACCACCAGAAGCATTCCGGCGCAGCCCGGAGGCAGCCTGGCGCACAGGGGCTGGTCAACCGGCAGGCTGCCGGGTATGGTTGGCCCATGGGCTTCAACCACGGCCCCAACAGACGCCGGAAAATCCCGTGCATAGGCACAGGCGGCGCACCAGGCAAACACGACACACAGGCACATATGACGAGTTTCCAGACATCCGACATTCATTTCACGCGCCACGCCAATGGGGCCGACGTCCCGGCGTCCAGGCAGGTTGCGGCTTTTGTCGAGCTTTGGCGCCAACTGGCGAATGAGCAAACCGCAGACGCGCACGCCCCGGCCCGCGTGCCGGCCAAACAGGCCTTCACCATGCAGCGCCTCAAGCCCTTCCTGCCGAACTACTTCCTGGCGGAATGGACCGGCGACGACCTCCGGAACCGGCTGGTGGGATCGGCGCTTGATGAACAGATGGGCCGCCGGCTGACGGGCGAGAGCTTCCTGGCGTCCTACAAAGGCGACCAGCGCGATTATTTCATGGCCTTCTGGCGCCAGCTGGTGGAGACGCCGTGCGGCGTGATCACCCGGCGCACGATCCACCTGGACGGCGAAACCACGCTCCGGCTGAACGGCGCGTCGCTGCCGCTTGCCGATGCGTCGGGCACCGTACGGTTCCTGTGCGGTGTGGGCGACATCGCGCGCGAATTTAGCCACGAACGCGCCCCACAAAACGGCCGCCATGTCTTTATCGACCACATCCAGTATCTGGACTTGGGCTTCGGCCTGCCCTCCAGCGTGCCGGACCCGGCCGTCTTCAACGCAGCAACAGACCGCGCCCTCGCCGCCGCATCCTCCTATTAGCGGCTACCGTTATTTCCCCAAATATTTCCCCCGTATATTTGGGTGGGATTGGTTATCAGTTACCTGTACGCAGATACACGGCCATTCCTGAACCGAAGGAAGAGACGAGAGTTCCTCGGGCATTCCCATGCCAAGCATTCTCGCTTCAGCTCTTTTCCCAATCCCGCCCATCGACACAACGCGCCTGGCGATATGGTAGGCTGCTTGCAACATGTTTGCGGCGTTCATCCAAACAGTGTGGAAAAAATTGTCACCTTTTCCAGATTGGCTGCGTCCAATGCATCACAGGCGTTCCAAAAGGAATTACCAGGAGACCCACCATGACCTATTCAATAGCGGCGCCGGATCACTCACTGGCAGACCTGTCAGACGCCGACCTGGTATCACGGGCCCGTCAGGGAGACGGCGCCGTGTTTGAACTCATTGTGCGTCGCCACAATCAGGCGCTGTTTCGCGCAGCCAGAGCAGTGTTGGATGACGAAAGGCTTGCACAAGAGGTTCTTCAGGAAGCTTACCTGAGTGCCTTTACCCATCTTCAATCCTTTCAGGGGCGCGCCAGTCTCAGGACGTGGCTGACACGGATTGTCGTCAATCAGGCCATCAGCCTTAAGCGGCGCGAGCGCCCAATGGTTTCGTTAGGCGATGAGAAGGTTATTCGAATGCAAGGCGAAAAAGCACCAGGGGATGAAATGGCATTTCTCATGGTTGACCACGCCACCCCTGAAACAGAGGCCCAACGGCACGAACTGAGAAAGCTTTTGGAATCTGCCATTCAGCGCCTGCCGTCGAAGTATCGCTGTGTCTTTGTGCTCCGGGACGTGCAGGGCCTGTCGGGCGCTGAAACCAGCTTCTGTCTGGAAATCAGTGAAGTGCTCGTAAGAAAACGTCTGTCGCGCGCTCGCGAGATGCTTCGTGTGGATCTGGCCCAAAGAATGCTTGTTCAGGCATCCGAAGCTTTCGAGTTCGCAGGCAAACGTTGCGATTCCGTAACCGCCTATGTTGTGAGCCAACTAGCGCGCCTGGGGTTGGTCGTCCCGAACTGACCACAGGCAAATAAATTCGAATTTATAGATAGTATGAGAGGAATATACCCATGAAAATCAAGTCATTGATGTTAACGGCCTGTGTGGCCACGCTGATGGCAGGCCCCATGCAGGCGACCGCCGTTGGCAAGCAATCTGCATCGGTCAATATGTTCGGCGGTGCTGCCTATGTTGGTGAGCCGGCTCTGGCTGTTACGGCGGCGTTGGTTGAAGCTGGCGGAGGAGTAGAGGATTTCAGCTTTGCTAACGCTCTTGTCACCATGCTGGGTGAGGAAACAGTCAATGCCGAAATCACCAAGCTGACTGAACAGTATGGCACACAGGAAGTGCACACCTTTATCAGCGGTATGGATATGGCGATTATCTATAGCCTCAAGCGGGCGGATGAACGAGGCATCACCTTGCCTGAGCCTGCAGCGCTTTCGGGCTTGGAGCTTGCAAAAGTGCTGGTTCAGGCTGGCCTGACGCCGGATGGAACATTCTGGAGCGGCTATATGTTTGACAAGGCTGTTTCCCATCCAATCCACAATCGTGTCATGGTGGACATCAACGAGAAAGCTGGCTTTGCCGCAGACAAGACCACGCACAAAATTTTGAATCAGGCCATGTATGATGTTGCGCAAGCACTGGGAATGAAGGACGTAAAGTTAGCCAAGCTGCACTAGCGGCCATAATCACCGCCCGATGAGTTGATATCTGCTGTTGCAGAATTTGTCCCGGCATCAGGTATGCCGGGAGCAAATTTCCCAGGCCACTCATGGAAACGCCCCCCCCCTTCTCAAGGTTTCTGTGGGTGGTGCAACGGGTCCAGCCAGAATTTATCGCCTGAGCCAAGGAAATTTCCGTGCAATTCGATCCCAATATACAAAGCATTAAGGTTGAAGCTGAGCCGAGCGCGTCAGAGCGTATCCGTCGCCGACTTGTGGAGGCAGGACATCGATTTTACGCTAACGACAATATCGCTGACTTTATTCACGAAAACGAACTGGATGAGCTTCGCGACGAACTTGAACTGCAATTAAGGAATGTACTTCGTGCCTTGGTGGTTGATGTCGAGAACGACCACAATACGATCGATACAGCTAAGCGAGTTGCCAAAATGTTTTTGGATGAGATATTTCGAGGTCGCTATGAAGCGCCACCGTCTCTGACGGCATTTCCCAATGTCTCCCATCTTGACGAATTGATAGTGGTGGGACCTGTTACTGTGCGCAGCGCTTGTTCTCATCATCTGTGTCCGATAATGGGGCGGCTGTGGGTTGGGGTCATGCCGAAACTGTCCTCGGATCTGATCGGCTTGTCCAAATACGTAAGGCTTGCAGAATGGATCATGAACCGGCCGCAAATTCAGGAAGAAGCGGTTACAATGCTGGCCAATGAATTGGAAACATGCATTCGGCCTGACGGTTTGGCAATTGTCATGGAGGCCACACACTTCTGCATGCATTGGCGTGGCGTGAAGGACGATGGCGCATTAATGCGCAATTCTGTCATGCGAGGCGCCTTCCTGGACGATGCGGCGCTAAGACTGGAGTTTCTGAATCTGATTACTACGTAAAAGTTTTGACTTGGAATTCCCCAGTCCTCGTTTTGCACTTTCCCCTCTCGCCTGCCTCCCCCGTTAAGGGGCACTTAAAGTTTCTCCGTTAGGCTTTTATCCAGGCCCTTTTGGGCTGCGGGCGAGGCACGGAGTTGCGGTTTGATCAAAGCATATTGGTTCATATGTCTGGCAGTGGCAGGCGCGCTTCAGCTGGCGCCCACACGGGCACAGGACACCCCGGTTCCGCTGCCCACCGACCCTTCCGTGCTGCGGCCCGAAGGCGCGGCGGCCAAGCCCACCGTCATGTGGTATGGCGGCGATTATCCGCCCACCTTCATCGCGCGCGGCGAGATGAAAGGCCAAGGCTACGGCGACCGCATCCTGGACGATATCATCCGCCACACCCCCGCTTACCGCCATGTGTTTGTGCGTTCCACCTTCAACCGGGGCCTTTCAGCCCTGAAGGACCGCGACAATGCATGCATCTTCGGGGTATTAAAGACGCCGGAGCGCGAGGCCTTCATCCATTATTCCGAACCGCTGTCGTCGACGCTGCCGAACCGGGTGGTGGTGCGCCGCGACCGGGCCGCCATCATGAAGCCGTTCCTGAATGAAGCGGGCGAAGTGGTGCTTGAAAAGCTGCTTGCAAGCCCCGACCTGATGGTCGGCCTGGTGACAGACCGTTTCTACAGCCCGCAGATCAACGCCAGGCTGAAGACCCACAAAAGCCGCCTGCCCCATGTGGAAATGCCAGAGCCGCGCTATGGCAGGCTGCTGGCGCGGGGGCGCATAGACTATACCTTCGGTTTTCCTTATGAAGCCGCCTTCAAATTCCGCGAGCTGGGCGACCCGAACGGTTTCATCACCTTCCCCCTGGCGGGTGAGGTGCGGCTTATGGATTCCCACATCGGTTGCGCGGACAAGCCACTTGGCCGACAGATCATTGCCGACATCAACCGCGCGGCATCTGAGGCAGGCGCCCCGGAAACCTTCCGCCGCTACTTCGAACAATGGCTGGATGTGGCGGCCCGCGCTGACTATCGCAGGGCCCTGCGCGAGCGAGACGCCCGGCCTGGCGATCAGAACTGAACATTTGTTGAAAACGCCTATTGCGCGAAAATCCGTATTCCGATACCCGTTAAGGTTAGATTAACCCGGCATGGCTAGGGTGCATCCTGCTCGAGACGGAACTTATTGACGGATTTTTTAATGCGCTTCATCCAAATGGCTGTTGTGGCGATTGCGATAGCTTCACTCTTTTACATCCAACCGGCTATGGCCGGGCCCGGCAGGGACGGCGAAAAGCCAACCATTTACTGGCATTTTGACCATAACCCACCGGTGTTTATCCGCCGTGGGCCGGACACGGGCGCCGGCGTGGGTGACCGCATCCTGAAGTATATCGAAAACCGCCTGCCTGATTACCATCACGTGGAAGTGGAAGCGGTTCTGAACCGGTCGATCCAGGAAATGGTGTCGCGCGGCGATGTCTGCATCGCGGGCGTGTTCAAAACCGCAGAGCGCCAAAACCTCATGGCCTTCACAGACCCGCTGTTTCGCCTGCTGCCGAACCGGCTGATTGTATTGCGCGAGCATGAGCAAACAGTGCACAGCTTTATGGACGAGGGCGGCGCGGTTGACCTGCCCACCTTCGTGCGCGAAAGCGGCCTGATGCTGGGTGTCACCAAAGACCGCGCCTACAGCCCCGCCATCAATGGCTTGGTTGACGATGTGTCGGACGAGATCGCCATGGTGCGCGTGCCGCACCCGGGCTTTGCCAAACTGATGGCGCGCGGCCGGTTCGATTACACGTTCGGGTTTCCGTTTGAAGCGGCCTATCAGTTCGCGAAACTGGGGCAGGGTGACGGCTATCTGTCGTTCCCGATCAAGGGCGAAGCGAAGGTGATGGAAGGCCATTTCGGCTGTTCGGACACACCGTTCGGCCATGAAGTCGTGGCCCGCGTCAACGCCATCGCCCGCGACAAACAAACCACCCAGGTGTTTGACCAGATTTTCAGCCCCTGGCTGGACCTGCGCACCAACCACAATCAGGAACAGGCGGCCAGCAGCGGCGAGTAGGGCGCGGGCAGCATCAAGGGACACGGTGTGTAATGGCAACCAATCCTGCAAAAGCTTACAATAGAATGGTGAACGGGATTTTCTGGTCCTGTGGGATTGGAGCTTTCGTTTTATATGCAGTGACAGGCCAGCCACTGCTTTCCAGTTTGGTGTTGCTTCTCAACATCCCTGCAGTGTGGTGGATAAGCCGAAATCGTGGCTGCCCAAATTGTGGCGCATCTTTTGGCTACAGGAAACTGTTTGGTCGTCATTTGCCCTGGTATTTCCAAGCGATCGCCGACAAAAAATGCCATCGCTGCGGCGTCGTATTTGAGGAGCTGCCATAGCCCTCATTCATGATACAGCACGCTGGCGGGCCTCAGGCGCAGCACGCGGCGCACGTGGCCCATCAGCATCAGCGCGGCGACAAGTATGATCGTCACCAGTGTCAGCGGGTAAACCCCGAGTGGTAGCACGGCCTGCTCGGCATGGTTTTCCAGATAGCGCATCATCAGCCACCAGGTGGGCACCAGCGAAATGACCCCGCCAATGGTTACCGGCAGCAGCATCTTCCTGAGGAAAAGCTGGCTGACCTCCCGCTTGCCTGCGCCCAATACGCGCCTTAGCGCAATCTCCCGCGCCTTGGTGGCGGTATAGTGGCTGGCCATGCCGTAGAGCCCGGCAAGACACAACAAAAGGCAGAAGCTTGCCATGGCGAACACTGCCTTGGCCATGCTTTCGGTTTTGCGGTAGCGGTCGGCGATGGCGTCTGAGAACCAGCGGATTTCGGCGTCTTTTTCAAAGTCCGGGAAGTGGCTTAGCCACAGGCTGCGTACGGCTTCCTTCAGCGCCGGATCGTCCGTGTCCGCCAGCACCACATATCTCGTGTACCAGGTCTCAAACAGGTCTGTCAGGCCGTAAACCACCGGCTGGCGGTGGCGGTAGCCGCTGTCTTTTACGTCCGGGATCACGGCCATGATGCGGTATTCGGTTGTCTTGTCCGGCACTCCCTCGCGGTTCTTATAGACGCTGGTCAGGGTCTGGTTGATCGCCGCCTCGGGGCTCTCGAACCCGAAAGCTTTCAGGCTGCTTTCCGGCAGGGCAATGACATGCTTCAGTCCTGTGAACTCTTCATCCACGATCGCCAGCGGCGTGATGTCGAAGGTTTCAAAATAGTGCGGGCCCACATCATTCACCGCAGTCTGGATGGGCGCGTCCATGCCCGGCCCCTTCAGGTTGAACAGCATCAATCCGCTGGAGAACGGCGGGTGGTGGATTTCATGCACTTCGCCCACGCCCTTTAGGGCCTCCAGCTCCTTGCGGAAATCGCCTTTGAAGCGCGCGGACTGGCTCTCGTCAAACGGGGGCGGGATCATCATCACGCCATTGACCCGGAGGCCGCGCTCCAGCGTCAGATAATGGTTGAACTGGTGGTAAATCTGCGCCGCCGCAATCAGGCTGCCCACCAGCGCCAGCGCCTGCAGGCCCACCAGCACGCTTTTCAGCCAACCGCGCCCGCCGGTGACAGCCCGCTGGCTGTGGTGCAGAAGCGCCTGCGGCTTCATCCGGCTGATCTGGATGATCATGGCGGCCGCGGTCAGAAGCGCCACCAGTAGGGCGGCGGTGCTGCCAACCAGCAGTAACGGCCCGCGCCCGGCGGCAAATATCTTCACCCCGCCGTTCAGCAGCATGTCGGCAGACGTGGCGATGTCCGCCGCGATCAGCAGGCCAAGGCCATAGGCGGCCAGCGCCATCACGCCCGCTTCCATCAGGAATACACCCATCAGGTGCGCCCGTGTGGCCCCCGCGATGCGGCGGATGGCCACCTCGCGCCCGCGCCCCAGATTGAGCGAGGTGAACAGATGCACGAAGTTGAAGCAGGCGGTGATCAGCAGCACCGCCGCCATGATCAGCACGATCCGGCTCATGCGGGTGGAGGTGGTGGGCTTCATGTCGTTATAGGCTTTGGAATAATATTGTGACCCGATCACCGGGCTGACGGTCATCTTGAAGGTCATGTCGCCGTGGGGTGGCCGCATGGGCGCGATCTGCTCTGCCACATGGGCCTTCAGGGTCTCCTCATCCGCGCCTGGCTCCATAAGCATATAGGTATAGGCTTCGGCCCCCGTGCCCAGGCCGTCCTTGACATCCATGCATTCATCGTTCCAGGGGATCAGCACATTCAGGGCAAACTGTGTGTTGGGCGGCAGGGGCTTCAGCACCGCGCCCACCTTATGGTCGAAGCTCTGGTCCTTGTAGGTTACCGTAAGCGTCTGGCCCATGGCGTCGCCGCCGAACAGCTTCTCTGCCTGCTCGGCCGTCAGCACAAGGCCTGATGGGTCGCTGAGCGCCTGGGCGATATCCCCCACTTGGACGGGGAAGGCCAAAAGGTCCGCCATGTTGGCTTCGGCCATCATAATGTCGGTTTTGAAGCTGTCGCCCAGGCTGTTGGTGACTTCCGCCTGGATCGGGAACAGCCGGGTGGTGGCCTGAACGCCCGGTGTGTTCTCCTCTATCAGCGGGCCGACCTCCAGCCCGGTGCTGCCCATCAATCCGAACACGCCTTCTTTGCCGTTCATCAGCCAGCGTTCGTTGGCGCGGTACAGCCGGTCCGCGTTCGCTAGCCAGGCGTCAGACCGCATGCCGTCATGGATATAAAGCGCGACTGTGGTGGTCACAGCAAAGGCGCAGGCCAGGCCGAGTACGGCCACCAGCACACCCATGATATGCCGCCGCCACAGGCGCATCGACGCCTTGAAAAAGCTGAATGATTTTTTCACCGGTAACTCCCCCAATCCCGTTTCCAGTACACAAACCTTAGTGATGCGAGTTCATTTTGCAATAACGAAAATACAACCGGTGGCGGCAGGCGGTGTTGCCGATCCTGCTCGACTTTTGCGGCGTTTTATGATACCTAAAATGGCATAATAACAACCCTGTTTCGGTTGCCATCCGCGCGTGTGACTTCGCTGATGTGGCATGGGGCAACTGGCCGTGGGGGCGGGTTTGTAGGGTGAGTATGGCGAGGCGCCTTTCAGGGGTCTCAATGTCTCAGTCAGTTCCGTTTTGCCGGGTGCCGGCACCTGCCAGACAATACATGTAATGCGTTCACCAATCCGCTGACCAATGCGTTGGGCGGCTGCCCCGTATGGGTGGCCTATTCATGATATTTGACCAGGAGCTGAACAATGACCCCGCCTGATGAACAAGCAACCGGTGCCGCAGCTGCCGCGCCAACCCAAGTCTGGAAGAAAGCTTACGGCAACCCCTGGCTGATTGCCGGCAAACTGGCGCCTGTGGTGGGCACGGTGGCCGAGCCGCTGTTCGAGGTGGTCAAGGCTGCCTCAACCGGCGTGACCGCCATTTCGGGCGACGCGGCGGCCCTGAAGGCCAAGCTGGAGGCCACCATTGGCAGCGAGCTGACCGACAAGGCCGAGCAGGAACTGGCCAAGCCGCTGGCGGAAATCCAGAATATCACTGGCCTCTTCAAGCCCGTGCGCGTGGTGGCGGAAGGCAGCGCGGCAGAGCGCACCATCGACTGGAACGTGGGCGATTTTTCCAAACAGCTGCCCGGCACCATCAAGCTGGCCACTTTCGCGCTGGACCTCAGCGCCTCAGGCAGCATGGCCTTTGTGGTGGACCCCACCGACACGGCAGCGCCCGACAGTATCCCCGGTACCAGCTTCCACCTGACGGCAGAAGGCCGCATCGGCGTGGGGGCGGAGGCGCAGGCCAGCTTCTCTGTCCTCTCGCTTGGGGCATCGGCCAAGTTTTCCTACATGGAATCGGTGGACTTCGGCTTCAAGGTGGACGTCGCCAATGACGCCGCCGTGCCCATGCTGCTGGCCATGACCGCGGGGCTGACGCAGGTTGGCTTCGACGTAACGGATTTTGAGGCCACGCGCAGCGCCATTGGCGTTTCAGATGGTTATGTGGCGCTGGAAAACATCACGCTGAAGCGCGGCACGGATATGTCCGCGGGCGGCAATATCGCCGCCACCATCCCCTTCAAGGTGGGCAGTATCAAGTTCGGTATCAGCGCCAGTCTGGTGAACGGCAAGCATGTCACCATGGGGGTCAGCCGCGAGGGCGCATCGCTGATCGTGGACCTGAATTCGAATGAGAGTAATGTCAAGACCGCGGGCTTCACCTTTGGCCTGTCGGTGGGCATCGCCGCCCTCGGCCAAGGCGTGCTGACCGAGATCCGCACAGCGCTGGGCGACGTGGGCAAGGGGCTTGATGAGGTCGAGGGCGTTATCAACAAGGGTCTCGCCCTTGAGGACAAGCTCAACACCCTGTTGCCCGGCCAGTATATTGAAAAAACAGTCCTCGCCAAACTGGCGGCGGACACGGATTTCAACACGCTTCTGGGCAAACTGTTGGGCAAGCCAGCAGGTTGGACGGTCACCGATATTGGCGATGACCTGGGTACCTTCATTGGGGACAAGGCCGATGATGTGCTGGGCCTGTTCAAGAACTCGGCCCTTGCCCAGAACACGGGCCTGACGGACCTCGCAGAAGAGATCAAGGCAGAGCTGGTGGAGCGTGTCGGCACCGGTATCAATGATCAGCTTTCGAAGGTGGATGACGCGGTCACCGGGGCGCAGCAACAGCTGGTGTCTGACGTGACCGAAAAACTCAACAGCCTGGACGCGGCTGTGCAGAAGGAAATCGCCAAGCTGCTGCACCTGAAGGACATCAATAATTTTGCCGCCAAGGTGCTGGGTGTGATTGAAGACATTCGCGGCCAGTTGAAGAAGGTGACAGATTATATCTCGGACGACTCGTCTGAACTGCTGGCGGTCTCGATTGCCCGTCAGACAGAGAATAAGTCGCTGATTACCGGGCTTGGCAAATTCCAGTTCAGCCCGACGGCCGCTGACGGCACTGATACGCTCGCGGGCGCGCAGACACAGTATAACGCGCTGCTGGCCAAGCCGCACCGCACCGTGCGCGGCTGGCTTGACCCCACGGTTGCCAGCCTGCCTGCGGGCGTGACTTTCCTTGAAGGGTCCCTCAAGGGCATCTGGCAAACCACCCGCACCGGCACGGCGGCGGTTGGCTTCCTGGGCATGGATTTCGCCAGTTCGATCACCGCCCAGTCGGGCGTCAGCGTGGTACGCCTGCCGTCCGGCATTCAGCTGGTGGCCACGGCAGACATCAAACGGGTGAAGAAAAGCTGGTGGGGCAGCCGCACGTTCGATATCAGCGCGGCGTCCACCTATGCTCTGGACCGCGCGGCGAATGAAAACACAGACGGTATGAAGTTCACGCTGACCTCCAAGGACGGCGGTGATCCGGACAAGGGCGAAATCTCAGCCGCCGACATGCAGAAATATCTGGCGCGCCTTGTGGGCATCAAGCTGGTGCCAATGGACCGGGCGCAGGCCATGGTCGATTACGGCAAGGAAAACGGTCCGGGCGAGGAATTCACCGTGCTGCTGTCGTTCGATGAAGCCAGCGCCGATGCCTTCTGCACCGCCATGATCAGTGACTATGCCACGGCCGTGAATTGCGCGGCACAAGCTCTTCTGGCCAACCACACCTACCTGCGGGCCTATATGGGGCAGCTGTTCGGCAGTGACTGGGAAACCACCCTCACGGGCGAGCAGCAGGTGACCAAGTTCCTGAAGGTCGGCTTCTTCCAGATCAAGGATATGGCGGCTGACATCAGTGCCAGCGAGGCGGCGGCCTCACAGGTTCGGGAATCTTTCCTGATCCTGCAGGACATGCCCGCCAAGCTGGCGACAGCCTTCAGTGCGCTGGGCAAGATCGTGTCTACCAAAGGCCTGACACAGGCCCAGATCGAAGGCCTTGTGGCGCAATATACCAAAGGCCTGAAGCCCTGGAACAACCCAAGCTATGGCGGTAAATATGTGGCCAGCGACGTGACGGTGTCTTTCTTCGACGCACTCATCCGCTTCGCCGCTGCCGCCCCCAATGTGGAGCTACCGGTGTCGGTACTGAAATACCGCCAGCAGGCAGACGGCCCGGTTCAGTTCTTCTAACGGTCGGGTCTTCTGGGGCGACCCAGCCGACCAAGCCATCAAAGGCAGGCGGTTTCGCCTGCCTTTTCCATCTGAGATCGGGGGTGTTTCAAAAATTACGATAATCGTAAAAAATAGCTTGCACCCTAATCGGGGTTTTTGTATATTTATTTCATCAAATCGAGACTTGCGGCCCCGGGCAGGGGGCTTCAACACAGACCGCTGAGGCACCTGTGCTTTCAGCGGTTTTCTTTTATCCCGGATATGCCATGACCTTCCCAACCCAGGCGACAAAGGCGCGTAAAGCACGCCAGGCTGACTTCCTGGGCGCGCTGGCCACGGGTGCTGCCGTGAAGGACGCGGCAAAGTCAGCCGGCGTGCAGCCGCGCACGGTCTATAAGTGGCGCGACAAGGACCCTGTTTTTGCCGAAGAATGGCAGACGGCCCTCAGGACAAGCCTGACAGCCCTGGAGCGCGAAGCCGCGCGGCGGGCGCTTGAGGGCACCAAAAAGCCGGTCTACCGCGGCGGCGAGCTGGTGGGCCATGTCACCGAATATTCCGACCAAATGCTGATGTTCCTTCTCAAGCGCCACGGGGAGCGGACAGCGGGGGAAGGGACCCTTGAAGACCAGGTGAAGGGCGCCCGTGAAACATTATTCGAAAAATTCGCTTCTGCGCTTGAAGGCGGCGGAGCGGATAAAGCTTCTTGAAAGCCTGACAGACATTGAAGCCGCCGCGCTTCTGTATGACTGGCGCTTCTGGGCACGCGAAAGCCAACTGCCGCCTGTGGGCAACTGGGCCCACTGGCTGGTGCTGGCGGGGCGCGGCTTTGGCAAAACCCGCGCAGGCGCCGAATGGGTGCGCGCGCTGGTGGAAGGCGGGCAGGCCAAGCGTATTGCGCTGATTGCCCCCACGCTGTCTGACGCCCGCGCCGTGATGGTGGAAGGCGACAGCGGCATTTTGGCCGTTTGCCCACCCTGGGCGCGGCCCAAATTTACGTCCTCAACCCGCATGCTTGAATGGCCATCGGGCGCGGTGGCAACGCTTTATGGTGCCGAAGAGCCCGAGCGCCTGCGCGGGCCCCAGCATGATGCCGCCTGGGCGGATGAGCTGTGTGCCTGGCGGCGCGGTGAAGACACGTGGGACATGCTGATGTTCGGTCTCAGGCTCGGGCGGCAGCCACGCACCATGATCACCACCACGCCGAAGCCGACGGCCTTACTCAAGAAGCTGGTGGCGGCGGCGAATGTGGCGGTCACCAAGGGCTCGACCTTCGACAATCTGGACAATCTGGCCCCCAGCTTCCGCGATGAGATCATCGCCAAATATGAAGGCACGCGCCTGGGGCGGCAGGAGCTGATGGCTGAAATACTGGAGGACGTGCCGGGCGCCTTATGGTGCCGCAGCATGTTGGACGACACCCGCGTCAGCGCCGCACCCCAGCTGGAGCGCATTGTGGTGGCGGTGGACCCGCCAGCAACCGCAGGCGAGAAGGCCGATGAATGCGGCCTTGTGGCCGTGGGCAAGGACGTGCGCGGGCATGCTTATGTGCTCATGGACGGCACCACGCAGGGGCTTTCTCCCCATGCCTGGGCGTCCAAAGCCGTGGGGCTTTATCACAGCCTGCAGGCGGATCGTATCGTTGCCGAAATAAATCAGGGCGGCGCCATGGTGGAAAGCCTGATCCGTCAGGTGGACGCCAGTGTGCCGGTGCGTACGGTGCATGCCACGCGCTCAAAAGCCGTGCGGGCGGAACCCGTCGCGGCGCTTTATGAACGTGGCCTGGTGCACCATGTGGGCGCGCTTGCGCTTCTGGAGGACCAGATGTGTGAATTTACCGGCATGCGGCAAGGCGGCAGCAGCCCGGACCGGGTCGACGCGCTCGTGTGGGCGCTTTCTGATCTCATGCTTCGGGCACAGGCCCACCCCAACATAAGGACGCTATGACCCATGGCATTTTGGAACCGAATTTTCAGTGCGCGACAGCACGCGGCAACGCAAAACGAAGAGAAGTCTACCTTAAGGCCGATCCTGTCGCGCATTACCCCCGGTCAGGCGGTGGCCACACCCCGGCGCTATGACGCGCTGGCGGCGGAAGGCTACCGCGACAATGTCATCGCCTACCGGGCTATTAATCTCCTCGCCCGCGCCATCGCCAGCGTGCCAATGCGGCTTTATCGCGGCGACGTGCGGCTGGACGAGCATGAGCTTTTGACGCTGCTTTCGCGTCCCAACCCGCGGGTGAGCGGTGAGAATTTCTTCTATAACCTGACGGGCTATTATCTGATCGCGGGCAATGCCTATGCGCTCAGTGTCGGGCCCGAAGGCGGCGCGCCGAAGGAACTGTGGCTGATGCGCCCCGACAGCATGAGCGTGCTGGCGGGCGAGGACGGCTTGCCGCGCGGGTTCGAGCAAAACGTCGGTGGCAAGAAACAGCGCTTCGCCGCGGATAGTGTGCTGCACTGGAAAAGCTTCAACCCGCTCAGTGATTGGTATGGCCTTGCGCCCCTTGAAGCCGCCGCGCTGGCGGTGGACAGCTATAATGAAGGCACGCGCTGGAACCTGGCGCTGATCCAGAATGGTGGTACGCCGTCGGGTGTGCTGTATCAGGAAGGTGCTGATGCGCCGCTGACGGACGCCCAGTTCAAAAGCCTGAAGGAACAGGTGGAAGCCCGCCACACCGGCCCCGCCAACGCGGGCCGTCCGCTGCTTCTTGAAGGTGGCCTCAAGTGGCAGGACATGGGGCTAAGCCCCAAGGATATGGACTGGACAGCCGCCAAGAATATGACCGCGCGGGAGATCGCCATGGCCTTTGGTGTCCCGCCCCAGATGCTGGGTGTCCCGGACGCGCAGACCTATTCGAACTATTCAGAAGCCCGCGCCAGCTTGTGGGAAGACACAGTGATGCCGCTGGCGGGCGATATTGCGCAGGAACTGACAAACTGGCTGGTACCCAAATATGCCAAGGACGGCGGGAGCGGCCTCAAGCTGGTGCCTGATTTTGATGAAGTGCCGGCTTTGGCTGAAAAACGCGCCGCGCGCTTCAGCCGCATCGCAAACGCCGCCTTCCTCACCGACCCCGAAAAACGCAAGATCCTGGGCTTTGGGAACAACAAAGGTTGAACCATCTTACTGTTGCGCTTACCTAATCCAGGTAGGGCATTGTGGGGGGCGAAAATTTACAAATTCCTGTTTATCGGCGGCTTGCTCATACTTTTGTTAACGGGTGTTCCCGGAGCAGCCATGTTTGGCGGCGCCATATGGAAGCTTCCGATTTTCATCGGTGCTTGGGGGTTGACGATCCTTTTCTGGATTTTTGCCCAATGGGAGCCGAAAGCGTTGGTTAAAAGGCGCTATCAGCCAACTGCGCGGCATCTTTTCAGCGACGCGGTCATGACCTTGATGCTGTCAGGTTATGTCTTCCTGGCTCTGTGCTGGGCCAACAAATTGCTGGACTTTGATCCGACATACTCAGTGGAGGTTCAGGTGTCAGACGTTGGCCAGCGCCATGTCAGGCGGTTGAATTTCGAGTTTATTTTGGTCGGTGGCTGGCCAGTTGGTGAAGATGCGCTTGAGTTACAGGCGGACTGCATGGCGCTGTCAGAACTCACGCGAGGGGATCAGCTTGAACTTAAAGTTGGTGACGGCCTATTCGGCATCCCATACGTTGTGGACTACCGCAAGATCGACTAATCGCCGCTTTAATCCCCACCCGGGCGGAAGCGCCAAGCCAGGTATAGCGTGGCGGCGGTAAAGCCGAAAAGCACGATACCCAATATATTGAAGGTGATGATGATGCGGGCAAAGTCATCCGGCGCGGCGTCGCCCGCCAGGCCTTCACCGGCAGCGAAGGAACCCATGGCCAGCGTGCCGAAAAGGGCAGCGACCAAAAGGGAAACCACAGATAGCCACGCCCGGTATTTGGCGACCTTTGTTGAGTCTGCCGCCTGCGGCGCACTGGTTGGGTGATCAGACATTTTCAAATCCTCGCAAAGGGGGCGCTTATGTGCCTCCCAGGTAAAAATTCGTAGCAGCACGCGCAGGCCCTGTCCAGCAGTTGGCAGGGCCCGGCGCGCAAGAAGGAGCGATCCATGGCAGCAAGCCAAACCATGACGCGGGAAATGGCCGCCGTGCCCCTGGAGGTCAAAGCCACCGATGAGACGGGCGAGAACGGCACCTTCGAAGGTTACGGCGCCATCTTTGGCAACCTGGACCGCGACGGTGATGTGGTCGCCCGCGGGGCGTTCGGGGAAAGCCTGAAGGGCCGCATGCCGGCGCTTCTGTGGCAGCATAACGCCAAGGAACCCATCGGCCGGTTCGATGTGGTGCGCGAAGACGCGAGGGGCCTTTATGTGAAGGGCCGCCTGTCGATGGAAGGGCGCGGGCGTGAGGCTTATGAGCTACTTAAAATGGGCGCGCTGGACGGCCTGTCGATCGGGTTCGTGACCCGCGAGGCATCACGCGACGCGGCCTCCGGCACCCGCACCATCACGCGCGCAGAGCTGATGGAGATTTCGCTTGTCACCTTCCCGGCCAATGAGCTGGCACGGGTCACGGGCGTTAAATCCCAAAGCGCCGGCCTGCCGGAAACCCCACGCGACTTTGAGCGCATGCTGAGAAGCCACGGCATCTCCCGCAGCCGCGCCAAGGCCATCACCGCCAGAGGGTTGGCGCCGCTTGACGGCACGCCCGATCACACAGCAATCGCCAATATTGTTGGCGAGGTAAAGGCCCGGCAGGCAGCCCTGGAGCGCAAGGAAGACGACACACAAATGATACCGGCGGGCAGGCGAAAAGCATTTTCCTTCACGCCCTTTTCCCGGGTTTCAGATGGCAGGTTCAGTATTGAAGTTTTTGCCGCCGGCAACAGTGACACGCCGCTTGATGTGCGGCTGACATATGCGGGCGGCGCCCCCGTTGCTTTCCGGGTGGCCGGTGCCGGGAGGAAGGACTTTGACATCAGCACAGGGCTTATACCGCCAATGGTCTTGTTCCATGTGACTGTAACCAACAAATCCAACCAGCCCCGGCGGGTGAAAGTGCGCATCAAACGGCGGTAGGGGCCGCTTCCGCGCCTTAGTCGGCAGGCGGCTTGGCCGTGGGCTCGAACAATGTCCTGGCTTGCTCTGCATCCATATAGCGCGAAGCGACGGCCAGAAGCTCGGTGACGCGGGCCTCATCATCCTTGCGGCAGAAGCGGACCTTTTTTCCGCCTGACCAGGCAATGATATGGCGGAAGGTGTCGACGATATGCTGAGGCTCTTCCATCAGATCGATGCGGTTCCAGCCGCTTATATTATCTGGCTCGTCAGATTGGGCCACCATGGTGTCGTATTCCGCGATCCAGTCCTGGTTGCTGCCCCATACGGCGTGGATCGCCCCGGGGCTGCTCAAGAGCATGTAGGGCTTGCTGGTGCCTGCTTCCCTGCTGCTGAGGCGGGCGAGGGCTTCGATGCTCTCCGCCGTCTGGCGGTCTGGGAACAGGGACAGCCTCAGGTCGGCACCGCCTGCATAATAGATGCATTTATCAGCGAGGTCTGAAGGCCTGATGGTGAGCGTGGGGTTGAAGGCAACGACGCTCAGGCTTGGCTCGGGTGTCGTGACCGAAGAAAGAAAGCCGTCCCGTGCCGGGGTGTCGAGCCAGATTCTGGGACCGCCAGAATGGGACGTCATCTCCCGCGTATGCGCTGTTTCAACCGCTTCTGGCGGTTCGTAGGGGGTGTCTGAATAGGTCCAGTGGGGAAAGAACAGATAGCTGACGATGCCCCCGGTGAGAAACGCGAGTGTGATCAGCACAAGGGCTTTTGTCCGGTTCATAATGTGGTCCCCATCTCGATTCATGCCTGAAATTTGCAACCTATCATGTAAGTAACATATGAACAAAAGGTGAACAATAATGTTCAATTCAAATGGTGATATCGTGCGGGACCCGCAGGCGTTTGAAGCCTTCCTGATCGAGCAGGGTTATGTGCCCGCCCGCGCCCACGCGATTACCACCAAAGGGTTTGTGACACTCCCACAGCCTGCCAATACCCCCGCGATCGCCGATGTGGTTGGCGAGCTGGAGTGTAGGCGTCAGGCGCTTGAGGCAAAAGCATCGCGCATTGATGTTTACGAAGGCCAGACGGTACGGCAGGAGCGCTTCTATAGTATTGCGCATGAATGGGTGGCTGTTTCCATTACGCCGAAAGACCGGGATGTCAGCTTTGATGCCCTTGTTTATTACCACTTTTGGACAGAAAATGGCCCGGTCGCGCGAGACGCGTTGCTGTACGGTGATGGCCGCCGTGGCCGCTTCAACGCGCGACTGCGCGTGCGTGACGGCGATGCCAGCTGGCTTGAGCGCATTCTGGGCGGTCCGCGTGGCGGCCTGTTGAAGCGACTGAATGTTGAGATCAAGGCTCATCGAGGATCAACCAGTTATGATGTCAGGCTGGGCTGATCCAGTAGGCCTGATAAAGACAGGCCCCGGCTTCTAGGCAATCACTTCATAATAGAGGATGACTAGAAGGGCGCCTAACAGCATGCCACTGTAATAGGGCTTCAGGCGGTAAGACTTGGGTTTATCTTCTGCGTTTTCATCCATGAAAGGCTTCTCCGGAAAGCTGATCTCTTGTTCCTGCATGACCCTGTGTGGTCTTGGAATGCAACCTATCATGTCAGGATCGTTAAGACAAAAGGTGAACAATCATGGTCAATTCAAATGGTGATATCGCGCGGAACCCGCAGGCGTTTGAAGCCTTCCTGATCGAGCAGGGTTATGCGCCCCCACGCGCCCGTTCGATTGCGGTGAAAGGTTTTGCTGCAGACGACCTGACCACTGGGCCTGAGATCGCAGCATTGGTGGACACCCTGAAGGCCCGCAAGGCACAGTTGGAGCAGAAGCGAATGCTGCCCTCTGTCCAGCTAAGGGTGACGGGGCTGTGGAGCCCTTGGGAGCGTGTGCCGGCCTTTACACTGGCCAAACCAACCAGCTTCAAGCTTCTGGTCTCCCGTTTCGCAAACAGCCTTGCCCGTAACCCACTCAAGGGGCCGTTGTTTCTCGAATTTTATTATATGTCGCCAACAGGGCGCCAGAAAGGCACCTGGCAGTCAAACGGCAACGGTATAGCAAACAGCTTCATGGCAGCAGCAGGGACCCAGGAAATCAGCATCCGGGGCAAGACCATCGGCTTTGACCAAGTGAAAGTGAGCTTTCTGTTTCGCTGACCCGGTTTGGTCCACTGATCAGTCCCGGCTGGCGCTTAATCTGCGCCGGCCTCGCCATTTTGAGCTGCCTGCTTTTCAGTGCTGGCACGGGTGATAGTGTCCATAAAGTCCTGATAGTGGGGGATCATGTCCGCGCTGTCGGTTGGCTCGCACATCTCAAGGTCCTTCCCGCCGGAGAGGATGTGGGCGTAATAGAGCCCCGTGAAGGTGGCACCTTCAGGTACCTCGAACTCGAAATCACTTTCCACAGTATCTGGTCGTTTCCCGTCGCCAAAGTCTTTCAGAAGGTCGGCCGACAGGATGAAGCTTGAGAGCTCTGTCCCCTTTAGGCGGAAGGAAAACTGCTTGCCTGCATCAGGGGCCAGTTTTTCAGCAACCCGGGCCTTGGTCTCGGCTGTGAGAAACCCCTGGACATTATATTGCGCGAAGACGTCGTCCCCGTACCAGGAGGGCATGAGGCAGACCCGCTCAATGTCGCCTGCGGCGAAGGTTTGGACCGGGGCGATTTCCACGAGCTGCAGCGTATCGGTTTCGAACAGGCCGGAATCATTGCTGAGGTTTTCCCCCAGGGCGTAGTTATAGCTGCTGCCGACACTGGTCCCGTCCGAATAGAGGCCGATATCGTCAGTCATATAGCCATAGGACTTCCAGAAGGCCTTTGGTGACAGAAACAGATACAGACCAAGTGGAACGAGCAGAAGCCCGGACACCAGGCCGGCGAGATATTTCAACATGTGCTTACCCCTGAGTTGCAAGGTTGATTGTAGCCATGAGGTTGCTGACAGCGTCATGAACAAAAAGTGAACATATCGCGAGGGTTGTTGGTTTACAATCAGTTTTTGTGCCGCTAGTCTGAGCTCCGAACTTTTGAAAATCAGGAAAGGATGGGGGATATGAAAAAGCTTTTGGTGGCAGGCGTGGTTTTGAGCGCCGTGGCCTCTGGCGCGGCGTTTGCCGGCGACAAGGTTGAGGTGGTTTGGGGCGCAGGGGCCAAACGCTTTGACGTGGGCCAGGTGGAAACCATGTCGGTTTGTTCGCTCAAGGCGATGGTTGCTGGTGAATTTGGCTTGCAGGCCCGGAAATTCGACCTGATGAAGGGCGGCCGCAAGTTGAATGACGGCAAGACGCTCGCGGGCGACCACATATACGCTAACCACAAGCTTCTGGTGAAGGAGGTCAGCTACTCTAACCAGTGCTGATGCCTCCAGGATCGGGCAACGGCCCGCATGTTTGAAAATCCAAAGGGCTGCGAGCGGGATGCTTGCGGCCCTTTTTCTTGGCCACTTTCGTCTGCGTGAGGCAGGCACGGCCACCCGCCCGCCGGTGCGGCAACCGGCATTTCACGCACAACAATCATATGACGACCAAATAGACGAAAGGACAGATGTCATGGAAATGACAGATCTGAAAGCTGCCATTGACGATTATACCGACACGGCGGAAAGCGGCCTGATGGCCATGAAAGACCGGCTGGACATGCTGGAAACCAAACTCGCCCGCCCCGGTGCGGCCAGTGATTTTGGCGGCGAGGACGCGACGGAGCACAAGGCGGCCTTCTTCGACCGTTTCATCCAGAAGGGTGACACGGACGCCCTGAAGGCACTGGAAGCCAAGGCGCTGACAACCGGCGGTGACGGCGGCTATGCCGTGCCGATGGTGATCGACAGTGAAATCGAGAAACAGCTGCGCATCCTGTCGCCGCTGCGCTCGGTCGTGAAGGTGAAAACCATTGAGACGGCTGATTATAAGCGCCTCGTGAACACCGGCGGTGCAGCGTCCGGTTGGGTTGGCGAAGAAGCGGCGCGCGGTGAAACGGCAGCGCCGTCCCTGCAGCAGGTGGTGATCACGCCGGGCGAGCTGTATGCCAATGCTGCGGCCACCCAGCGCGCGCTTGATGACATGCAGTTCGATGCTGAAGCCTGGCTGAGCGAAGAAGTTGCCGAAGAATTCGCGGCGCAAGAAGGCGCAGCCATCGTCAACGGCACTGGTGCGGCTAACAATATGCCCCAGGGCTTCCTGACCTACACGCAGTCGACCAATGATGACGATACCCGTGCCTTTGGCGAACTCCAGTATATTCCGACCGGTATGGATGCGGCCTTCCCGGCCTCCGATCCGGCGGATATCCTGATTGACCTGGTGCATGCCCTGTCTGCTCGCTACCGCCAGGGTGCGCATTTTGTGATGAACTCCAAGACGCTCGCGACCGTGCGCAAGTTCAAGGATGCGGACGGCAATTTCATCTGGCGGGCGGGCCTCGCGGAAGGCCAGCCGGACACGCTTTTGGGCTATCCGGTGCTTGAAGTTGAAGACATGCCGGACATCGGCACCGATAGCGCCTCCATTGCTTTCGGTAATTTCGAGCGCGCCTATACGCTGGTGGAACGCACCGGCACCCGGGTGCTGCGCGACCCTTATACCAACAAGCCTTATGTACATTTTTATGCCACCCGCCGGGTGGGCGGCGCGCTGGTGAATGACCATGCGCTCAAGCTGTTGAAGTTCGGCGTGGCCTAAAGCGCAGGCGTAATCAAACGGATGTTGGGGCGGGGCTTCGGCGCCGCCCTTTTTCAATTCTCCTCCATCTTCGATCAGGGATTTTCTCATGCTGGCAAACCGGGTTCGCGAACTCACATCCACCACCGGCACCGGTGACATTGCGCTTGATGGCGCGCTGCCGGGGCATATCAGCTTCTCCGACGCATTCGGCGCGGGTGAGGGCGTCATCTATGTGATTGAGGATGGCGATAATTATGAAATCGGCACTGGTACGCTGGTGGACGCGGCTACGCTTGCGCGTACAGAGGTGGCCGAAACCCTCGTGGACGGCACCTATGTGCAGGCCGGTGCCACACCGATTGACCTGTCGGGCAACGTGCGCGTCTACTGTGCGGCCACGGCGGACTTCCTGCTGTCGCCCACCCATGACGCTGACATCATCCGTGAGGTAACACCAGATGCTGGCGTGACTGCCGATGGTGTGCTTCTGAAAGATGGCGGCGTGAAGCTGACAGGGTATACCCGCTATGAAAACAGCCTGGGCAACACAGTTTTCGATGTGGGAACCACCGACAATCACGGCCTGCTGAAGCTGTATGACAATGCGGGCACGGAATTCCTGCGCGCGGATGCGCTGGCACAAAGGCTGACGATTGAGGGTGAAGCCTTGTTTGAAGGCGCTGTCGGGGTTGGTTCCGGGCCAGCTTATACCGGCTTGCATATTCATCAGGACGTGAATGCCTACCTGCATCTGTCAAACAGCAGTACCGGCAACGCTGCGGGCAATGGTACGTCCATCCTGGTTGAGAATAGCACCACAGACTTCATCATCAACCAGCGGGAGGTTGGTGGCAGCATTCGCTTGCATCATACTGGCACTGACGTCCTCACCATCGGGGCGGACAAGGCGGTTCAGTTTGCAGGGGGAGTGACTGTACGAGACACTCAAGGCCGATTGGTACTTCATAGTACAGGGGCATCCCAATCTCCGCAGCTCATATTCAAGGAGGACACCGGCGTCGAGCGGTGGTTGCTCCAGAGCAATGAAACCAATGGCGATTTCGAGCTGGTGCGAAGCGGCGGAACTGTTGTTGCCTCCTTTGAAGATGGCAGCAATGCCGCGACCTTGGCCGGCAACCTGACAGTTCAGGGGCTGACCACATTGGGTTCTTCTGCCTCGCTCGCGGGTAGCCTTGCCATCGAGGGTGCGGCCAATCAGTATCTCGGTGTCCTCCAGGAGCAGGATATCAATCTGACATTCGGTTCTGTGGCGGGCAGCGATGCGCGCATCTATCTCTATGGGACCGGGAATGGTCAGGCGAATGCCGGGAACATCGATATCCGGACGGCCAGCAATTCTGGCGTGGTAACAATTGGTGGATCGCTGAACGCATTGGGGGCTGTGTCCGTGACAGGCACGGGCACGTTTACTGGCAACGGTGCTTTTGGTGAGACGGTCACTAATAATCCGACATTGACTATCGGCAAGCAGGCGACTGACAATGGTGGCCAGGCTACGCTTGGTTTCTTTGCCAAAGCGGCCGGTGCCGGCGGCAACGGATTCAAGGTCAGCTATGTCAAGAATGCGACCGATGATGAGCTGCGGTTCATTGATGGTGGCGACAAAGCCGTCCTGACCCTTTCCAATGTTGGCGAGACAGCCCGCTTTGCAGGAACGGTTTCGGTGGCCGCCTCTTCCGGGGCTTATGCTGCCGCCAGCCAGGCGGATGTCGGTACGGGTATCAAGATTGATGCAATCAACTCGATTGCAGCTGAAGGAGAAGCATACGCGGCCCTGACCTGGGCATCGACCGGTTCAGATGCGTCAACCGGTGCCGCGATCGCACCGGTCCGGATGGGGACTGACAGCAATGTTACCGGTTTGAATTTCTATGTCCACCCAACACAGACCGCGGCGGATCCGCTCGAGATCGCCTTGACCCTGAACGCTGACAAGTCGGCTACCTTCAAAGGCAATCTGAATATCAATGGCGGCAACAGTGTTGTAAGTGCCAATTATGAGAACCTGTCAATCGGTGATTTTACTGGTGGCAATAATGGTATTACTATTCAGGCCCCTGACACGGGGCGGGGCGGAATTGCGTTCAGTGACAGCAATACCACTGGGGTCGCCTCTCGGCAGGGCAGGTTCGATTTTGACCATGTAACCGACACTTTTGAGTGGCTGACCGGTGATGTCCGGAGAATGTCCTTGTCCGGTGCATCAGCGACCTTTACGGTTGAGGTCCATATGGATAGGCGCCTTACCCTTCATGCCGCGACCGGGAACTGGTTTAACATTAGCGCCAACAGTGGTGCAGCCGGGAACTTCGGTACGTTCAAGAAGGTGGACGGGGCTACCGCGTTTGCCTACATCGGCGGTGGTGCGGGTGCGGCCGTCTCAGCCGGTACGGCTGATGACTTTGCGATCAGGGCTGAGGGCTCGCTCTATCTGGCTTCGGGCGGGAACACACCTGCTCTGATGCTTGATGATAGCCAGAACGCGACTTTTTTCGGCGCGGTCACTGGAGACCGATACGCTGCTTTTCTGAAAGGCAGTGCCACAGACCCAGTATTCCGGATTGATTCGGACGGCACGGGTGGGGCAACGGGTTTTGCCGGAAATAGCGATGCCGGATCTGAGCATATCATGGCCACCGTTGCGGGTGTGCAGCAGCTCCGGATTTCAGCTGGCGCCGTGACCTTCGCAGGCGATGTGTCCTTGGATGGAAAGAATTTGAAGCTGGAAAGCACGTCTGATGGCAATAATGGCCAGGCATGCTTCTATGACGAGCTGGGCGTTGAGGGCGGGCAAATTTATGCCTATTCCGGAGAGCTCAGGCTGTATGCCTCAGAGCAGCTGTCCATTAATGCGCCGACCAATTTTGCTGGCCAGCTTCATCAGTTGACGCCAGACGGTGTAAATGCGGCCCTCAAGTTGGAAGCATCGAATTTTACGCCGTATATTTCGATGTATTCGGGTGGCACCAACATTCAACCCATTATCCGCTATGGTACCGGCGCTGGCAAAACAGCACTGAGAATCCAGAAAATTTCCGCAGGAGCAGGTATTGACGCGGTGGGAACAGATGTCGCGGTATTTGGTGACGATCTTTCTGCCACATTTTCAGGAAATGTCACTGTCGGCGCAGGCCTTGCAGCCCCGATCACCCCCGGTGACATTGCGATCCGGGGGGCGAGTTCTGCACCGGAGTTGACATTCCATAGCGGGCCCGGCGGTGCGCTATATGCCTCGATGAAGGCAGACGGCACTACCAATAAGGTGACATTTGAGAATGTCATGGCAGCCGGAACCGGCAGGATTGAATTCCTCAATGACACGACCTTTGCCGGCGATGTCATTATCGGCAGCGACAATCTTGATCTGGGTGACAATTCGAATACAGGGTCTGTCCAGCGATTCCACGCGAACAGAACGGGCGAAAACCAGAATATCATGTCGCTTGAAAGCTGGTGGGACGGCAAGCGCGTGGCGTCTGTGACAGGGCAAAGTGGCACGGACACGACAGGCAAGGGCAGTGGCGAGCTGATCCTTGCCACGGCGCCCGATGAGGCCACCGGCATTGTCACCCGGTTGCGAATTGAGGAAAACGGACGTTTCCATTTTCACGGCAATGAGCTGACGGGGCTTGCCAGCCTGCACAGCAATGTCAGCTCCAGCAACGTGAATATCGCGGGCGGTAGCACGTTTAATTCGGGTGCCAACCTCTATCTTTACGGCCCTGATCACGCAAGCCAGGCCAGTGACATCGTTTTCAAGGTCGATGCCACAAACACCCTTCTCTATGACAACAGCAACGCCGAATGGAATTTTGAAGGCAATAAGATCGTGCGCGTAGGCCCCGGCAATGATGTGTCGATGCGCATTGGTGCCGACAGCACCGGTGCGGGCGTGACCGACGCCGTCATCAAGGTTGGCAGGGTTGGTGTGCCCCATTATCTGAATGCGGAAGAGCCCGTCGGTGTCTGGTCGGTTGTCAGTGACGGCACAGAAAACCAGCTGCGGCTGGGGGGCGCGACCTCGCTGATGAATGCGCCGACCGAAATCAGCTTCTGGACGGGCCCTGACGCTACCACGATAACCGGCTCCCAGCAGTGGAAGATTTCCGGTGACGGTAGTCTCGTTTCCCTGGGGGGTACCGCAATCCGCCGCGCCTCCGATACGGGCAGCCTAAGCTTCAGTGGCAGTACATCGACCGACGTTGGAGCCAATCTGGTGCTCTACGGCGCCAGCCACGCGTCCGAGGCGGGTAATCTTTATATCCGCACCGATACAACGACCCTGCTGAAGTATGATAGCGGCAGCAATAAATGGGATTTTAATAACCTCGCGCTCTCAGGCCTTGGTAGTCTGGTCAAGGGCGTATCTGCCGGCGAAATGGTGGTGTCAGGCGGCAGCGCCGTCACAGAGGGCGCCAACATCCGCCTGTTCGGGGAAGATCACGCAACCTTGCCAGGTAATATTCACCTGCGCACGGGCAGCACGGACCGCCTGGTGTGGGACGATGCTGCACAGGCCTGGAACTTCCAGAGCCAGGGTATTAATAGTGCTGCCTATGTCGTCGCATCAGGGAACATAACCACCTCCGGCCGTATCGAGGCCGACAGCCTAACCTTCGGGGTTGCGCCCAATGGATACTATAAGAACCGCTTTGCCGGGACGCTTAATAGCGACGGTGGCGATACCGTTGCGGCAGGGCTGGTGTGTTCTATTGATGTTGTAGGTGCCGCTGGCGACACGTCCTGGCTGTCGACAATGGTGGCGGGCAATGGTGTTGGGGCAAGCATCACAACCCAGGGCAACAGCGAGACCATTTCGACAGTTGCCACGCTCTACCTGTCTGAGCCTGGCCTTACGGTCGGTCCCGGCGACACAGTCAGCAATGCCAGTACGCTTTATATCCAGAATGCGCCCACGGAAGGCACGAATAACTACAGCCTGTTTGTCGCTGGCGGTACATCTCGCCTGGACGGCGATGTCCACTGTGGCGGTGTGGTTCGCCTGCTGGCCGACACCACAGCAAACCGTCCTGACGCTACGGCTTCAGGCACTGGTGCCTCTATGTTTGACACAACTCTTGGCAAACCCATCTGGTCAGACGGCAGCCAGTGGGTGGATGCTACAGGCACCGCCGTTTAGGAGCCTGAAATCACCTGCCGTTTTCACCCTTGAGGAGCGTAGGGCCAGCCCGGCATGCGCTCCTTTTTCCGTCTATAGAAGAGGATATTTTCCATGACACAACCCGTCCCAACCCTGAATGCCAAACAAGCCGCAGCAACGCTTCAGTTCCTGTCCCGCACCCAGATGCAGGGTGCTGAAATGCCGGCCTATGTGGATATTTTCAATGTCCTGAGCGCTATCGTTTCCGCAGAAGGCGCCCCCGCGCAAGATGCAGAGCAGGCACCCGCTGACGCCGCTGAGGCCTAAACGAAACACATGTGGGGTGCGGCTTTGCCGGTCGCAGCCCACGCCCTTTCCAATCACCCCACACGCACAAGGATCTGCCGATGTTTCTTGCCTCCTCCCCCACCGGTGGCGCGCCGATGGCCGGTGACCGGCTGCAACCCTTTTCAGCTGATGCCGAAGCCGCGGCCCTGTCTGCCACAGGGCAGCAGGCCGAGATGATCGGTCGCACAGTCACAGGCTTGTCTGCCACACGGCAAACGCTTGCCGTGCGTATGCGGACGCCTGTCACGGTGTCTTCGGGCGCTGCCATGCCGACGGTCACCGGTTCGGCTTCAAGTGATGAGGTGCAGCCATGATCACAGGTCCGCTTCAGCTTTATGACCAATCCCTGGTCGCGCTTCTGGATGGCAGCCGCAAGCTGCTGGATGAAGCTAAACTGACCGCGCTTCTTTTGAATGCGACATATGTGCCCGACCTTTCGGCGCATGCCACGCTCGCGGACGTCAGCGGATTTGAGATTGCAGGCGGTGACTACCATCGCCGGTCTGTCACCGGGGGTGCCATTCAGGCCGCCACGGGGGTTGCTGCTTTCACAAGCGACGCCATCAGCTGGGGAGATCCGGTCACCCTGCCGCCAGCCAAATATCTGGCCATCTGTTACGGCGCGCTGGGCACGCTCGCGCCCGAAAGCCCGCTTCTGGGCGTGATGGACCTGGCCGGGAGTGCGCCGTCTGTTGAGGCCGTGCGCTCAAGCTTCCGTGTCACACCGCCCGCAAGCGGCTGGTTCACGCTCTCTCGCGCTGCCTAGTCGCAACCACCTCCAACCTTCAGGAATTTCTGCATGACCTTCTATGCCAAAGACCCGGACAGCACGGTCGACTACAGCTTCGACTGGGCCGCCTGGCTGGCCAGTGGTGAAACCATCACGGCAACCAGCTGGACCGTCGCGCCCTCAGACGCCGACGCCCCCAGCCTGGGTAGCCAGACATCAGTGGGCACCGTGCAGGGCATTTATGTGTCCGGCGGGATGGCGGGCAACCGCTACCGCCTGACCTGCCATATTGAAACCGACGCCGGACGCACCGGTGAACGCAGCCTCAGCCTTCGGATCATGGAGCAATAATATGCGCATCGAGACGCTATCAGCACCAGCCAGCGAACCGCTGTTGCTGGATGAAATCAAGAACCACCTGCGGCTTGATGGCAGTGCGGATGACGTGGGCCTTGGCGGCCTTCTGCGCGCCGCGCGTGAAATGGTGGAAAATCATCTGGGCCTGTGCCTGATCAACCGGTCGCTGGCGCTTTACCTGGATGCCTGGCCCGGGTCCATGGGGCAGATGCCCTGGTGGCAGGGTGTGGCGTCAGGCAGCATGGCAGCCTTTGTGCGCATGGCGGAATATTTGCCTTTGCCGGTCCGGCCGGTCAGCGGCATTGGCGCGATCCAGACCTACGACGTGGACGGTGCTGCCACCGTTTGGGACGCAGAGAATTATAACCTGAAACCGGGACTTGAGCCCGCGCTTTACCGCACCAGCGGTAGCTGGCCCACACCGGGCCGCACGCTGGACGGTATCAGCATCGAGCTGACGACCGGGTTTGGCGACAGTTGGAACGATGTGCCCGCCGACATCCGGCAGGCGCTTCTGATGCTGGTGGCGCATTTGTTTGAAAACCGCGGCGATACCGGCACAAAAGCCATGGACGCCAGCGGCGCCGGCGCCGTGCTGAAGCCCTACAGAAAGTTGCAGATATGAGTGAGAGCCAACCCCTTGGCGCCCGGCGCCACCGCATAACCCTGATGGGTGAAGACAGAACCCAGGGCGCGGGCGGCCGTGTGATCCAGACCAGCCCGATCATCGCTGACGTGTGGGCCGAAGCCGACGAGGAAGTAAGCGTAGGCGAACGGGCAGGCGGGCAGGCGCTCTCGCACCGGGCCCGCTTCACGCTTGCCTACAGCAAGCCCTACCTGGCGGCACGGTTTGTCGAATGGCAGGGCCGGCGCTACCGGGTGTCGAGCCTGAAGGCTGTTGGCGTGAAGGACCGCCAGATCGATATCGCCGCCCAGGAAATCAATTAAACATAGGGAAGTATCATGACAGCATTTGCTGCCCACCAGCTTCAGCAGGCGGTGTTCGCCCTGTTGGCGGCGGATACGGGCCTGAAGGCCCGCGTGACCGGCGTGTATGACGAACCGCTCTTCGGTGCCCGACCGCCCTATGTGGCGTTTGGCGAAACCCAGCTTCGGGACACGGGCGTCAAGGGCCGCGACGGGGTCACCGTCAGTTTTGATGTGATTGTCTGGTCGGCGGAGCCCAGCCAGATGGAAGCCAAGGAATTGATGGCGCAGGTGGACGCGCTGCTGTCTGGCGCCTCACCCGATGTGCCGGGGCATGAACTGGTGGATATCAAGCTTGGGAGCGCCAGCGTTATCACCCAGTTCAGCGAAGCAGGAAGCCTTTATCGCGGGCGGTTGAACTATAGTGCCCGGCTGTTCGAGGCCGCGTGAGCTAGCGGCTTTCGGTGGCGCAGGTTGCGGAAAGTTTCCTGAGAACGTTGGAGATATTGACGATGTCCGGGTGGCTTTCCTTGAGCCCCATGGACATCAGCATGTCTTTCTTTTTCGTCAGGTCCGCAATGCGTGTGGCGCATTCATCCGGCTCTTCCTGAGTTTCCACTACCTCAGGTTTCTGCAGGTCGTGCAACACGATATTCACCTGGTTGAGGCGGGTCTGCATTTCTGATGTCATCAGGCGCAGGCGGCGCACTTCTTCCTTCAGCACAATAACCTGGTCTTCCAGAAGCTGGATGCGCGCCTTGTCGGCGTCATCAGTGGCTGCCCATGCGGGGCCAATTGAGATCAAAGAGGCAACAACAAACGCACTGACACAACGCAACATGGACCTATCCTTATCTGGTTCGGCGCGGACCATAGCAACAAGCGCTCAGGCGCTCAAGCGCTCAAGCTCTGGCGTTATCCACATTCATCCATCAGGGAAGCCTGCTGCATCCGGATATCGATAGCCTGATTCATCAGTTGTACGTAAAGGCGATTTGGTTTTTGTGACACGACATTGCCGTCCGCGTCCTTTTCCTGGACCATGGCCGGGATGTTCTTCAACTGCTGCTGAAGCGCTGCTTCTGTGCTTTTAAGTTCGGACAGCTTCGAGATGCAGGCTGAAGGGCTCATCGCCACCTGCTTTGTGGTGCTTGGTTGCGTGCCATTTGATGCTGCCAGATGGTTGGAAACCTGTACATAAGCCAGCGCCATCAGCGACAGCGTAATCAGGCCCAGGCAAGCTTTTGAAAATGTATCGTTCATGGAATTCCCCCTCTCCCTAATCAGGGCACTCTATGGCGGAATCATAATGCTGGCAACACTGGTTGTGTAAAATCAACCCAAAAGGGCGAGGGTGCAGGCGTGGTGGCGGGCCTGCATGCCTTCAACCAGAACCCGTTTTTCAAACTGCATCAATGTGTAGGTGCGGTTCAGCAGGGTGATGCTGTCACCGTCTGAAAGCTCAAAGGTCACCTGCGCTGGGCTGCGCGCGAGACGTTTATCAATGAAGGCGATGGCCTGCCTGTAGGCTTTCATGGTGTTGATGCAGCGTGATGCCACATGGATCATGGATTGGGAGACGGCTGGATCTGGCGGTGTGGATGCGCTTGCGGGCAGGGGCGTGGTGACCAGCACTAGGGCCAATACACCATAACTCAGAGATAACCTTCGGGCAGTCCCGTTCATCGGCATTCTCCTGACACCAGACTAGCGATTATAGCACAAAATTCACCGGCCTGCTCATCACTTTCGTTTAGGGCGGGGGCCGACACGGGTGCCGAAAACCGGCACCAAAAGCATTCGATTTCCCAAAATTAAATCCCAACCAACTTGCAAAGGAGAGCGTGCATGGCCGCGCAACAAGGTAAAGAACTGCTGCTGAAAATCCATGACGGCAGCGACTATCAGCTGATCGGTGGTTTCCAGTCGAATGAGTTCAGCATCAATGGTGAAACCGTCGATATCACCAGCAAGGACAGCGCAGGCTTCAAACAGCTGCTGGACGGCGCTGGACTGAGGTCCATCAGCACGTCTGGTAACGGCGTGTTCCTGAATGATGCAGCCTTTGCTGTGGCGCACGGCCATGTGCTGGCGGGCACGCATCCGGATTGCCAGATCGTGGTGCCCGGCTTCGGCACCTACAGTGGCCCCTTTGCCATCACCACGCTTTCCATGACAGGCGCGCGCGAAGACGCCGTGACCTACAATATCTCGCTTGAAAGCGCCGGTCCGGTGGCCTTCACCTAGGGCATATCAATGGCGAAGAAAATCTGTGGCGAAGCCAGCCTCCGCGTGGGTGCACGAACCGTGCGCCTGCGCCTTGATATCGGCACCATGATGGACCTGGAAGACCATTTCGGCATGGGTCTGGTGCCTTTTCTTTCAACCCGATTGCCGGAGTTTCGCCTGAAGGATATGGCTGCGCTGTATCTGGCCATGACAGGCGGCGATTTTGGCGACGACGCGGCCTGCCGCAAGGCCGCGGAAAAGCTTGTGCAGGCGGGGCTGGCAGATGGCGCGACCGCTATTTCGAGCTGCCTGGAGGCCACGCTGCAGCCTGACAGGGACCAGCCAGGAGACGCGCAAACCATGGGAAAGCCGGCAGCGGGCAGGACGGCATAGAAGCCGGCATTGACTGGCCTGGGCTGATTGAGCTTGGCGCCATGCTGGGCCAGTCACCACGCCAGACATGCCGCCAGACCTTGCCTGAACTGAAGCTGCGGCTTCGGGGCTGGCAGCGGGCCCACGGCATCAATCCCGACACGGGCGCAGCCCGCGACAGCCGCGCAGCCCCCATGACGCGGGAGCGCCTGCTCGCGCTTGCAGAAAGGTATGACCACCCATGACAGAAAATCAAACCGCAGCCGCGCCGACACTGGCCGATCAGTTGACTGCGCTGGCCCAGCCCATCGGGCAGGCCGGCCAGTCGCTGGTAACCCTTGGGCAATCGCTGGCGACCCTTGTGGGGTCAGGAGGGGGCGCCGTCGTGTCGCTCGCTGGTGGCACGGACAGCGGCACCTCGCTGCCCACGTCAGACACCGGTACCAACCCGTTCGAAACCCTGCTGCCTGACTTGCTGACCAGCCTGTTTGAAAGTTTGGGGGGCGGCCTCACCAGTCTTTTTGGTGGCGGGGAGGACCCATCTGCCAGCCCGGGCGTTGGTGGGTTGGCTGCCGGGGCTTCAGGCGGTGCCACCGCCGGCGCCCTGGGCGGCGGTGACCTGGATGAGGGCGAGAAAAAGCGCACACAGACCGAGCAGGAAGAAGGCCAGAAGCGGGTTGAAAGTGACAAGAAAGTTTGGGCTTCCAAGCTTGCCAACGCAGTCGCGGGGTCGAAGAAACTGGCGGCTGTTCACAAGGCGATGGCGATTGCCGCAGTGGTGATCGACACGGCGAAGGGGATTTCCTCTGCCTTTTCCGGCCCGCCAAACGGGCCGCCATGGCCGCTGAACATTGCGCAGGCCGCCCTTGTGGCAGCCACGGGTGCCAAGCAGATTTCCGCCATCAAGGGCCAGGCGCATGACGGCCTCGACAAAGTGCCCAGCACCGGCACCTACCTTCTGGAGAAGGGCGAACGGGTGGTGGACAAGCGCCTGAACCGGGACCTTTCCAGCTACCTGAAAAGCCCACAGACCACAGTGAATAGCCGCGAAAATACCGTCACCAACAGCCCCAGCGTCAACCTGACCATCAACGGCAACGCACCCGCCGACAGCGTTGAGAAGAACCGCGGTGCGCTTGAAAGCATGATCCGCGACATCTTCGCCGACCACGCGCTGGCCGCACCGTTCGACTAACGCCTGTTCCTCCCTTCAAGGACGCATCTATGCCCAGCCTTTATCTGCCGACTTCCCCGGCGCCGGTGTCGTACCGCATCCGGTCAAATTACCGTACGCAATCAAGCATGGCCATCAGCGGCAAGATCATCAGCCGCAAGTATGGCGGGCACTATTTTGAGATCACGCTTGTCTATCCGCCCATGCGGCGCGACCAGGCAGCCCCCATCATCGCGTTCCTGGAGGAACAGCAAGGCCAGAACAATATTTTCCGGGTGCGGTTGCCGAATGATATGGCCGGAACACCCGGATTGAAGGTGGGCAACTTTGCCAACATCGATGCCGCCAATCCATCGGACGATAACGACAAGCTATACCGGATCACGGCTGTTGATCCGGCTGTCACGGTCGCGCCGGAAGCTTTGGTTGCTGGCACTGTTGCCGCCAGTGCGCCGGTGATGCGTTGTTCGCTCAAGAACGCGGTGCAGCTTGTCACATTGGGCCGGTCCGGCCTGATCCGCCTTGAAATTGACCTGATCGAAAGGGTTGCGTGATGATTGATGCCCCAAACAGCATCCAGACAAAACTGTCTTCGGAAGCCTTTCGTTTCGCCTGGCTGGTGGATGTGGCGGGTACCCTGTTTCTGACCGATTTCGACAGGGACCTCAGCTTCAGCGGCCAGACATATAGGAGCCAGGGCGATATCCTGACCCTGTCGCCCATTGTGCGCGAACGCGGCATCAAGCTGCAAAGCTACAATGTCACCCTGACGGGCGTAGACGGATATATCCCCGCTGTGCTGGGCGCGGGTAACTGGACCGGACGGGACTGTACCATCTATCTGGCCTTCCCAGCCGCCGATGGCGCCCTGGACGAAACGGAGGTGATCAGCCTCTATAAAGGCACCTTCCACAGCTGGAGCCAGCACGAAAGCGACAGGTCCTCTGCTGTGACTGTCAAGATCACAAGCCCCTGGTCGAAGCCAGACCTGACAGCGGGGCGGGTCACCAGCAACGACAATCAGACACAGAATTACGCGGGCGACAAATTCTTCGAATTCGCCCACGAAGAGCGCACCAACCTGGGTTGGGGAGGCAAGGCATAATGGGATTGTTTTCGTTCATTGGCGGGCTTTTGGGGCTCAGTTCCGGTCCCAGCCAACGCATCCAAGTGTCAAAGGCATCGGCGGCTGCCGGCCTGCCGATCATCTATGGTCGCAGGCGCATCACGCCTGTGAAGGTGTTCAAGACCGTATCCCAAAGTAACGCGCCCGAAGGGTCATACGCCTATGACCACAGTTTCATCTCCCTGTCGGGCAGCAAATATGAGGAAACGCGCGATAACTATGACTTCCTGCACCGGGTTGACGTGTGGGGGCAGGGAGAGATTTCCGGCATTGAGAAATTCTGGCTGGACGGCGACGCCGCGACCGCAGCGCGCTTCAAGAAGCGTCCCTATTTTCGGGCGCTGAGCAACTATGGCAGCGACAGCCAGGCCGCGATGACGGCGCTTTCCGCCGCTTCCAGCCGCTGGACATCCAGTCACAGGGGCGCTGGCGTGGCCTACACATGGTCGCGCTTCTATAACTCCTCCAGCAAGCCGCAGTTCACGGCGGAGCCTGAAGTAAAAGCCGAAATCAAGGGCCTGCGGGTTTATGACCCCAGGCAGGACAATGACCAGCCCGGCGGCAGCGGGACCCAGCAGCTGGCTGACAAGTCAACCTGGACCTATAGCGAGAACCGGGCGCTTCTGGTGCTGGATTACTTGCAGGCTTCCTATGGTTTCGCGGCAGCGCCGAGCGAGATCGACTTTGAAAGCTTCATGACAGCGGCCGACCAGTGCGACCAGACGATGGCCATTCCGCCGCGGCTCAAGAATGAGACCGGCGGCACCATCTATGGCTGGTGGGACCGAGAGCTGGGCGAGTTCATCCAGATTGGCAATGGCCAATATTATCCCACATTCCGCCCCCGTCAGGTGGGGACCACCCAGCCGCGCTGGCATGGGGCTGCGGTTCTGGACCCCAAGAATGGCGTGGTGGAAAACCTGAAGCTGCTTCTGGAAGGGTTCGGCTGGGCGCTTAGCTGGTCCAACGGGCGCCACCGGCTGGTGCTGGAAGACCAGACCACCACAGCGGTCGCCAGTTTTGACAAAAACAGCATCATCGGTGACTGGACCAGCCATCGCGGCAACCGGGATGGCCGCTTGAACCGGATCACGGTCGAGTTCCAGAATGAAAACAAGAATTTCGAGGGTGATACCGTTTCCTGGCCCGAGAAGGGCAGCCAGACACACGCCAACTTCCTGATAGAAGACGGCGGCCAGGACCTGCATACAAACAAGCCTGTGAAAACCATCACGGATTTCTACCGCGCCCAGGCCTATGCCGAATATCTGGTGCGTAAAAGCCGGGTGGCCTATCAGATCCAGGGTATGCGGCTGGCGCCCCACGCCATGCTGCTGGAGCCCGGCGATGTGATCAGCATCGACTATCCTGAGAAGGGGTTTGTTGTTGATCCCGAAAATGAGACAGAAAGCTTCTTCATTGTCGAGAAAGTCCAGATATCGCCAACGCTTGAGGTCTCGGTCGACCTTCTGAAATATGAGGACAGCGTCTATAACCCGGACGCACGCACGGACGAACCACTCGACAACAGCATGGACATTGCCAACCTGTGGCTGGACCCACCGGCAATATCGGGTCTTGCGCATGTTGAAACCCATGACACCAAATCGGACGGCAGCGTGATCACCGGGCTGGAGATGTCATGGCAAGCCCCCGATGCAACGGTGGGAATTGACCGGATAGAGATCAGCTGGCGCGAACACATCGGGGCCGTGCCTGCCGAACATAATCACGACGGCGGCGATTTGCTGGATCACAGTGACGACGGCGAATATACCAATCAGGCGTATCTGGCGCGGGACGTTACCAGCTACCGTATCTCCGGTCTTGCAGATGACAAAAGCTATGACGTGCGGCTGGTTTACTGGACCCAGCGCGGGCAACAGTCAGATGAGCTTGTTGATACAATCTATATCAACCCAACGATTTCCAAGCTTTCGGGCATTGATGACAACGCAACGCGCAACCGACATCGCGGCGACTATCAAGCCGGCGTCGGCTATGAAAAGGGCGATGTGGTGGAATATATGGGCTTCAGCTATTGGATGAAGTGGGACTATGAAATTTCAGGTGTCCCGCCCACCAACACCACCTATTGGACCAAGCTGGCGTCGGTGACGTCGGGTGTTGAGGTGCTGCGCGCCAGCACGGCGCCATCAACGGCAGACCTGCCGGAAGGGTCTTTCTGGTTCGATACCAGTGAGGTGAAACTCTATGTTCTGGCCTCTGGCGCTTGGGAAGAAGCTGCGAGTTCCAACACGGTGATCTACCAGAATTCGGCACCATCTTCGGGCAAGGTGGGTGACCTGTGGTACGACACCAACGACAATATTCTTTACGGCTTCAATGGCGTGATCTGGGAGGCGGTCGGCAACATGCTGACCAGCACCAGCCAGCTTGTAGATGACGCGGGGCTGGGTACAACGGCCGTCTGGAACAGCGTATCCGGGCGCATGTCTGTCGCGCTGGCTATCAATGAACACAGCAACGGCAGCTACAATAATACCCGTATCCGTTTCTTCGGCGTCGATGGCGCCACGGGGCTGTATCCCGATCGGACCCAGAAAGCAGTTTTCTATAAGGGCAATGGCGTCAAATTCGAATTCGGAGGCACGACTGGGCTAGGTGAAAGCACCTGTTACGCAGGGAATGCCACGAATGGATACCATATGCTGGTGCTGGATGCGTCGGGGGGGAGACGCTTTGTCCATGATCAGGCCACCAATACCCACATAGGTGTGGTTCGGCGTCCCCTTCCAAGTGCCAGTCAGCTTGAATTCTATAGCGCGAATTTTGGTTGGCGGAACATTCCGTTCGATAACGATTTTTACATCATAGGCTGGGTGAACCGGCAGCGCAGGAAGTTCGTTTCTGCGGGTATTTTCCCTGAACCAGTTGCGATGAGTGGGATCGACAGCCTGGCAATTCCGGGCGAACTTACAGGCGGCGGCGATCTGCCGACACAGGTGCAGGCGGGTGTGATCACCATCGATCCATCTCAGCCTTTGCGGGGTGAATGGAACAGCGGCAGTCCCCGCATCAAGGTGCTGAGTTTCAGCATCCATCAGGATGATGCCCACTCCGTTAGCTATAGCACCGCATATATCTACAAGTCAGGTGGGACAAGCTGGCACGTTTATTTGGTGGACCCCTATTTGAACAGCATTGATGCAGAAATCACCTACATCACCAAATCCAACCGCACATCAATACCCGAGAATGCCATTTACCTGGGCTATGTCACCGTGCCCAGCGGCAGCGGCACCACCTATGGCTACACCGGTGGCGCCGGTGGCGGGGGCGGCACCTACGACCCGAATTATCAGATACCGTAAGGATGCAGACATGAATATCATTGAGATCGCCGGGCTTGATCCGGCCTACCGGGTCTATCAGGCTGCCAGTGGCACCCTGGTGCGGGTCAAGGTTGCGGAAAGCCCGACAGACAAGGCGCACAATCAGTACCGGTTTTTCCTGACAGCCCAGGTATGTGACGCAGGGGGGCAGGCCCTGCAGGACCCTCTGGCGTCCAGTTCTGTTGTTATCGAGTTGGCAGATCTTACGGCGCCGACTTTCTCCGATGCCTCAAGTATTCCGGCCACCCCCGGTTCCGCTGGCGAACTGATCCGCCATGATGGGCAGCTGTATCAATATTCGGATGATGAAGAGACTTGGATTCATCGCGGTCCGATTGACCCGGCCGCAAGTGAAGCCGTGGCAGAGGTTCTGGCGATTTGGGATCAGGTTGCACGTCAGGAAGTTGAAAAGGCGATCCGGGCCGCACACCGGCAGGCAGCTGGTGTGGAAATCAGGGCGCTGATCGGCGCCGAGTAAACACTTAGGAAGTATCATGACACTATTGAAACGCGCCCGGATATGGGCGGGGGCGCTTTTGCGCGTCCTATCGAGAACGGGCAGGAAATTTGGCGCGGCCATGGTCTCATCCATCGGCCGCTTTTTTTATACCCGCCCGGCACTGAAGCGCGGGGCGCTTGCGCTTGTGCTGCAACAGCTTGTGGTGCTGCCTTTGGGCCTGATTGCCGCGGGTAGCGGCGTGGGTCTTGTCGATATCTGGGCGGCGCTGGTGTCGCTTCAGTGGACCATCTTCCTCGTGGGCCTGTTTTGGGGCATGGGGGCGGAGCGCGCCTCCACCGAATGGGACGGCACTTTTGCCCTGCCGCCGTTGAAGTCCTTCGATTTCTGGCGCTGGCACGCGCTTGAGAAAAAGCGCTTCATGGCCGTTCTGGTGTCCCTCATGGGCGGGCTTCTGCTTGCCACATTTGTGGGAGCACTTTGATGACGGCACAGCCTTTCAAGAAAGAATATCATACCGGTGCCACCCGCCCCCTGATGCAGGACGGCAGCGAAACCGCCAACGCGGCGCTTCTGAAAGCCACGCTGGCGCTGGACCGCATTGAGCGTCACGAGGCCGAATGCGGCCGCCGCTGGGGCCTTGTGGTGAAGCTTCTGCTGCTGGCCCTCACGCAGCTTGGCGGCCTTCTGGTGTTTCTGGTGACAGACAAGCTGGGGTGGTTCTGATGACTGTCGGTATTCACCCGCGCATGCCTCTGTCCGACACGTTTCGCCTGCCGTATTTCACCCGCAGTCACGCGGCTTCAAGTTTGGGCCTGCCCAACGTGCCGCGCGATGTGGCACAGGTGGCGAACCTGAAGGCGTTGTGTGCCCGCGTGCTGGAGCCCATGCAGGCGCGGCTTGGACGGCGGGTCCGGATTGTATCAGGCTTCCGCAGTGAAACGCTGAACCGGCTGATGGGCGGCGCGCGCGACAGCCAGCATCTGTTTGGCGAAGCGGCTGACTTTATCGTTGAATGCATGGACAGTTTTGATGCTGCCTTTACCCTGGCGGCGCAAAGCGACCTGCCGTTCGACCAGTTCCGTCTGGTTCACAGGCAGGGGCGGTCGGGCGTCAGGCAAAGTCACATCCATGTGTCCCACCGGCGCCTGGGCGCGGGCAGGGGCAATGTGGAAACCCTGTTCCGGGACGCGCATGGTGTGCGGGCGGTGAACGGGATAGTCGGCATTGATGCCGGTATGCTGCAGGCCGCCGAATAAGCGGCTGGAAAATATGCAACTGATAGTATATTTTTACAGCTTAAGAATTAGCGGAGGTGAGCCATGGCCGAACCGGAAACCAATGCGGACGACTTCCTGAAGGATGTCATCAAGCCGGTGCTTAAAGACATGGCCATGGACGGCGCAGCGGCCGGGAAAATCCTGATGATGACGGCCTGCCATGAAAGCATGGGGTTCCGCTATCGTGCGCAGGTGGGTGGCCCCGCGCTTTCCTATTTCCAGATCGAGCCCAACACGCTTGATGACCTTTATACCAACTATCTGGCCTACCGCCCTGACAAGCAGGCGCTTGTGGATGCCTATCTGCCCGAAGGGCTGGACAGGTTGGAAGCGCTTGAAAATGACGACAAATATGCCTGTGCCGTCGCGCGTATGATCTATTGGCGCGTGCCGGAAAGCCTGCCGGCTGTCACCAATGATGAGGGCCTGGCCGCCTATGCCAAACAATATTGGAATACCGAGTTGGGCGCGGCGACAGCACAGAAATATCTGGATGACTATCGCCGCTATGGCCCGAACCCCGAGCCCGCCAGCTGGACCTGACGCACCGCGTTAACCCTTGAAAACTTAAGTGATGGAGGATCGCATGGGATTGCCCGTGATCGATACGCTGCTGGATATTGTCAAAGGCCCTTTGGACAAGCTGGTGCCGGACAAGAACGAGAAGCAGCGCTTTACCCATGAGCTTGAGATGGCGATCCTGAAATCCGGCCTTGGCCAGATGCAGATCAATAAGGCAGAAGCCCAGCACCCCAGCATTTTCGTGGCAGGCTGGCGGCCTTTCATTGGCTGGATGTGTGGCTTCGCACTCGCCTGGCATTTCATGGCGGCGGATATTCTGGCTTGGCTCAGGCTTGCCTTCTTCCCCGATATGCCCGCACCGCCCTCTCTTTCGGGCAGTGAAACACTGGTCACGGTATTGCTGTCGATGCTCGGCCTTGGTGGTCTCCGGACGGTTGAGAAGCTGAAAGGCGTCAGCCGCGAGAAGTGGAAATAGCCTGTGCAGGGATTTGCGATATCCTCAAGCGTGGGGCCGGGTGGCCGGAATGCCAGGCCCGATGTGGCGCTGGTACAGTTGGCGCTCCGAAAAGCGGGGCTTTTTTCAGGCACTATAAACGGTCAGTATCATGTCAGCCTGGGGAAGGTTATTGACCAGTTCTTGACGGCAAAAGGCTTGGTCCGGGGGGCTGCCCTGTCACCGGCCGGAGCGGGGTTCAAGGCCCTCGCTGCGGCGGTTCCGCCAGCCTACCAAAAAGCCAAAGCCTGGAAGCAGACGGCCTATCTTTATGTGCCGGCGAATACCGGGGTGGCTGACCCGTGGAAGCGCGAGGACCATAGCTTGCCGGACTTGGAATTCGAGGCGCTGAAGCGGTCGCTTCGTCGGGCCGCGTTTGTGCGGCAACTGGGGCTTGGTATTGCTGACGTTACAGTTACCGCCGATGGCCGGTTCATGGTGCGGCTGGGCTTCCAGGCGGCGCAGTTTGTTGATCCTGTCACCGCCAAACTGACCACCCTTCCGCCCAAACCCTTTTTGCGGCTGTTGCAGAATGATCTGCCGCTCGCCGGATGGCAGACAGTCGCTGGTCACGGCTTGATTTTCAAAACCAGCAAGTCTTGGCCAATTTTGAAACAGGCGAAAGACGTGACGCTTGAGCAGCTTGAACTGGTCGGCCTGAAGAAGCGGCCATCAAAGCCTGTGTTGGCGACCTGTTCGGCGGCCATTGCCACCAGCCTGTTGTCCGATAAGCCTGATGAGAAGCAAGCAAAAGAGCTGATGCAGTGTTTCGGCCAAGACCGCCTGACCATGGAGCAGAAGACGAAGGCGCGGCAATTGGCCTGCACAGAGTTACAACGAAAATGGGAGGCTGTTTTCTGGCGGCTTGTGAAAATTCATGAGGCGTTGCGTGCGATTTTTCCGCTGTATGCCAAAGCTTACGAGACGCGAGTTTTGATGGGGCGGGCAAGGGATGCCCGAACCTTGGAAAATCTCGAGATCGGGACACACAACACGCCGGGGGCGGATACCGCGAGAACGCTTTATGATATCCTGCGCGGTAACAAGACCTTGGGTGAAATTGTCGGTACCGTTGCAACTGGTGCGGATGCACCGGATGCTGCAATCAGGTTTTTGGAAAGTGCTGGCAAGGAAACCGCAGCTGGCGTTTTGAAAGCCCTCGATCTGGCGTCACTTTGGTATGATACCCAAAAGACTTTTTCCAACGCGCTGCAGAATACAATCGAATTGCCGGAATGGTACCGACTGATCGATTTGCATATCCAATTGTGGGTCGGTTTCTACAATGGTTTTGCGGAGCTTGAGGAAATCTGGCCCGAACAGGTCCGTCTGCTTGAGGCCATGCATGCGCTCAAGTGCCCGATCCCCGACGATGACTATGAAGCAATTTGGGTGGATCTGCTTAGTCTGCACAGAACCCTGTTTTCCAAGCAGCCGATTTTATATACCGAAGAATATAGACATTTACGCGATGTACGCGGTCAACGGGACAATGTTCTTTTCGGCCCAGGAGAGTAGGCGCATCAAGCATATTAGCGGAAGCTGTAGGTGTTCAGGAAGGGGCATTGGTTGATGTCTATTTCCCCTATGGACAAGTCCGCGGCCATAACCGGCGTTTCATCATTCCGGTAGCTGATACTGACTGTCAGCCTGCGGAAGAAACCCATCTGGTCACTGATGGCCGCAAAGTCTTTTTTCGGGTAGGTATCGCCCCACTCAGCCATGCGCGAAAGTGTTATGAACATCAGTTCTTCGCGCCTTTCCGGGACAGGATGATTCCGGTTCTGCTTAAGCCGGCAATAGAGCAGGTCCCGCCTTTTGACATCCTTTTGGCTCTGCAGCAGAGCAAGAAATGTATTGGCAAACCCAAGCTCCCCATTGCGAGGGGGAAGGGGGGCCTGTTCCTTAACACGGAGGTTTCGGAACGATGGGTCAAGAAGCCAGGCAATCGTCGTTCCGATATCTGAATAGTCCTTTGAGAAGCGGCCGATATCCACCATCCATTCCATCGCATACGTATTGCCGTAGGGGTGTTTGATCCGTCCTGCGCGCAAGGCCTTCGCGATTTCGACGCCTTCTTCCGGTCCTGCAAGGAAAATATCCGCCAAAGAAGCGGCAACGTCAGGCTCTGTCGGTGCTTCGATGCCAAAGTCGATCAGTTCTTTGATCGCCTGCTCAAGCCCCGGCCTGTTGTAGACCTGATGGGGCAGAAGGCGTGGTTTTTCGATGATCGGCGGCAGGATGGTGGACACATGTTGGAAGCTGCCATCGGGCATTCGCTTCTCAATGGTGAGTTTGCCAGGGTCACTCAAATGCTCAGGCCGGGAAGCAATTATCCGGCGATCATTCTTGCTCAGTATGTCAATAAGCGCTGCTGCATCCATTTCCCGAATTTGAAACCGCAACCCGCGGTAGATGGAGGGGCCAAGCATGTAAGCGTCCTGAACATAATCTTCAGGGATACCATTGTCCGTCGTCTCCGCCGGAGCAAAGCCAGCGAAGACCCATTGCATGAAAAATAATAGAAGTGCGCAGACCCGCATTTTGTCCCCCATCCCAAATATATGGTGCATGCACTCTAGCAATCATGAGCTGTAACATGCAATCAAAAAGAACAAACATGGAACATTTGGTGCTATCAGTAAGGGAGAAAGAACGGGGTGGGGTGGCCGTCAGGACCAGAGGACGCCAATCACTCTACTTCGGGTTAATCCCCACCCGGCAGGCTGTGGTGATATGTTTTTTATGGTTGTAAATATACCGCAAAAGGTGTGAACAAAGCCTTATCAAGCATGCTTAATGCGCGTTAACCTTGTGCGGGCGAGACATTCAGTCAGCCACCGGTGGCGGGCGGGCGATCAGAAGTTCTTCAAGATAATCAGCTTTTTCGAAAGCGCCTGACGGGTGTGCTCATAGGCGATATGCAAATCGAAATAAAGCTGGTTCAGTCCTTCGGTGCGTTCCTTGCTGGACCGAATTTCGATTTTGGCCGCCAGATGCGCCACTTTTTCCGCGCCGAAGGTCACGGACGCAGATTTGAAGTGGCTGGCGTACATATGGACGCGCGCGCAGTCCTTCGCCTCAATGGCATTGCTCAGCTCTTCCATCAGGCTTGGGGCTGCGATCAGATAGTCCTCGATCAGGCCGATCATCCCACCCTTCAGTAATTCGCCATATTCCCGGAAGGTGTCCCAGTTGACGAATTCCATTTCGTCAGAGACATCTTCATATTCGTCGCTGATCTCAATGTCTGCGTCTTCGCCGGTCAGGTGGCGTTTCACCATCACTTCCAGGCTCACACGGTCGACCGGCTTTTTGATGCAGTCGGTCATGCCTGCGTCCATATAGACGGCGTTTTCCGGCCCGGACATTTTCGTGGTTACCGCGATGATCGGCAAGGGGGCCTTGCCCGCCCTCTGTTCAAGCGCGCGTAGCCGCCTGGCTGCTTCCACGCCGCCCATCTTCGGCATCATGATATCCATGAAGACCATGTCAAAACGGCCGGCCTCAAAGGCTTCCAGCGCTTCTTCGCCGTTGCAGACATGGTCGTATGTGATGCCCATCTCATCCAGCGCACGGCCCAGGATTTTTGCCATGACGGGCATGTCATCCACCACAAGCGCGTGAAGGGGGGCATTTGGGCCCTGGCGGGAAAGGTGGCCTTCTTCAGACATCAGCGCGGCATCAGGCATTTTGACATTGCTCCTGCAAGATCGCTCATTTCGTACTCAATACATTGCCTGAAGGGTGTGGCAGCCATGCTGCCGTATCTTTGCCTGGCCTCTGTATGCCGGACAATTCTATCTAAAAGGTTAATGGGAAAATTTTAGCGATTGTATTTTTACAGCCTGAAAATGCGGGGCTACATATTCTGCAATAGCACCAGCTTCTTCTTCAGTGCATGCTGGGCGCGCTCAAAGGCGATGTGCAGGTCATGGAATGCTGGTATGGCTTCCCGGATGTCGCCATTCTTGCCCATGATTTCCAGCTGTGCTGCGATATCGGACACGACTTCCGCGCCAAACACCTGGCTGGTGGATTTGAATTTATGGGCGTGGAACTGCAAGGCGGTGGCATCATCAGCCTCAATGGCCTGTCCGATGGCTGCCAGAAGGTCTGGGCCTGCCACCAGATAGTCCTTCAGGAAATGCTTGAACTTGTCTTTCAGAATAGCGCGGTATTCATTCAGGGTTTCCCAGTTCAGAATATCCAGCCCGTCATTTTCAAAAGCGGCTGCTTCGTAGCTGTCCGGTTCATTGGCTGTCTGCTTTTCGGCAATACCCAGATGATCCAGCATCACTTGTGCCAGGTTCAGCCGGTTGATCGGCTTTTTCACCACCCCGCTCATGCCTTCAGCCAGATACTGGTCCATGTCCCGTTCCGAGACGCGCGCGGTCACTGCGATAATGGGAATGCCCCCGTAGTGAGAGCTGAGTTTCCGGATTTCCTTTGTCGCCTGCACACCGCCCATTTTCGGCATCAGGATATCCATCAGGATCAGGGCATAGTCTGTCTCATGTGCCGCATCGATGGCCTCCAAGCCGTCCGTGACGCGGTCATGCTGAACCGGAAAGGCGGACAGGAGCTTGGCGATAATCTGGCCCATCACAGGGTTGTCTTCCACCACCAGTACACGCGGGCCATTCACCTCCGGCATGGTGATGGCCGAGGCGTGGGGTGCGTCCTCAATCGGCGGGGTGTTGTCTGCGTCGTCCTGCATGGCCAGCCCAGGTTGGTTGCGGTGGTATGAATTAAGATTTTCCAACTGTGGGGGGCAAACTATCACGAAACAGTTAACACCCCCAAGATTCCGTTCAGCCTTCATTCATGCCTTGCATCCAATCCTGAAAAGGCGAAGATGAGACGAACAAACTGGAAGGGGTGGCGTATGAAAAAGTTACTGGCGGTACTGGCGACAACCTTTGCCATGGCAGGCTGCGCGGGTGACAGTAGCGGTGGCGGCACGCCAGTGCGGGACATCAGCCCGTCCGATTATGTTACCCTCAGCCGCACAGCCTGTTTCGGGGCCTGCCCGGTTTATGACATCACGCTGCAGGGCGATGGCCGTGTTACCTATCACGGTGGGCGCTTCACCAAGCTGCAGGGCCAGCACAACGATACCTACAGCGCAGGCCGCTTCCTTGAGGTGCTGAGCATGTTCGAGATGCGTGGTTTCAGCGATTTTGATGATGCCTACACCCGCGACACCTGCCGGCCCTGGGCGACCGACCATCCAACCGTAACGGTGGAGCTGAAATCAGCGGACCTCACGAAAAAGCTGGTCTGGTACACCGGGTGCCGCGGCATCGAAGAGCGCGCGCAGCTTGACGGCATGGTGGATGAGCTGGAGCGGATCCTGGACGTGGAGCGCTTCATCGGCACGCCGGAAGAACGGAAGCCCAAGCGCCGCTGACGCTTTTGCGGGGTGGCGGCGAACCTTTTCCCAAGACGAAGCGTCTATAGGAAAAAGCCGGGATCACGACAGGCGGATGAGACTACACAGGCACAGGTGGGCCCCCATCTGTGCCTTTTGCTTTTTGGGCTGGCACCCCTTTTTGCGCCTTTCCTGAAGGGGCCATTCATTTTCGGTTCAGGGCCGATCAGCCATAAGGGAGTCACAAAGAAACAAACACCACGACAGCAACCAGTGGGGACAGCATATGACCTTTGTGAATGAAATTAACGGCGACTTTGTATTTGACGGCTCCGGCATCGACAGTTTCTTCCGGGGCGGCAGCGGCGATGATTTCATGGTCGGCGGCTCAGGCGATGATTATCTGATCGGCGGCGCCGGCAACGACTTTATCGTGGGTGGTGGGTTTTCCGACGGCCAGACACTGCATATCGACTGGTACGGCGACAAGAATTTCTTCGCGCCCGTGGATTATGATGGCCCGACAGCAGAAGGCGCCGACACGCTGATTGGCGGGTCCGGCGACGACACGCTGATCGGTGGCGGCTGGGATGACGGCGCAGTCAATGACAATGGCTGGTATGACTATGGCGAAGAAGTCTCGGCTGATGTGTATGCCACCTACTACCCCTATGCGTATCCCGACAATGTCATCTGGGCCGGTAGCGGCAACGACGTGGCTGTGGGCGGCAACGCCAACGACATCATCGGCGGTGGCGACGGTGACGATGACATCTTCGGCGCCGGTGGCCGGGATATTATTTTCGGCGGCTGGGGCTATGACACCATTGATGGTGGGTCTGGCGACGATGACATATACGCCAGCGGCGGTGATGACCTGGTCTATGGCGGTGACGGCGAAGACTGGATCTATGGATCTAGCGGCTATGACGACCTGTTCGGCGGGGCGGGCAGCGACGTGATCTTTGGCGGTTCAGGCGACGATGTGATCGCCGGCAACAGCGGCCATGACGAAATCTATGGCGGCAGCGGCTGGGATACCATCTGGGGCGACGACGGCGACGACGATATCTTCGGCGGCGCGGGCAATGATGTGCTCACGGGCGGCAGCGGTGAAGACTATTTCTACTTCAAGGACGGCCAGGGCGACGACACGATCACGGATTTCAATATCTGGGACGACACGCTTGTGCTTTCCGGCGTCTGGGATATCCAGAATTTTGACGATCTCGACTACTATAGCTTCGAGACCTGGGTGGACGGCGAATATGGCCTGCTGATCGAAACCACGGCCAGCGACAGCATCTTCCTTGAGGGCGTAACCTCCTATGATCTCTACTATATGGACGTGATTTTCTAAGGGCCAGGTGAAGCCCAGAGGCGAAAGCCAATCCTCATTCCCTCTAGAGCAACCTCGGCGCCGCATCTCGCGGCGTCTTTTTTTGTGTTTAAATCACAATGTGTCATTCCTACGTTTATGTTGACGTGCAATCCTGTGCCGCGTTAGAAACTTCGGTGTTTTATTCGAGTAGGGCCCGTTTTGGGCGATGGGGGAATAATGACAGCCAGCTTGGGGGCAAAAGCGCCACGACCTTCATTGTGGGTTCCGAAATTGTAGTGAACACCAACACGGATGGCGACCAGTGGCGGTCGGACGTAGGTCGTGGCCAGCGTGCAGGCAGCTGCGACGGACACCGAAGGAGGCGTGTTGATCGACCTGGGTGGCGGCGACAGTCTGCTGTTGACGGGCCTGACGGTCGCTGACCTCGCAGACACGGATTTCATTTTTTAAACAGTTACGACAGATGTAACCCGGCTTCCGGGTAATGAGGAACATATGGTATATACAAAGCAACTTCTGGCCAGGCACGATGGCTTCGCATTCACTGAAGCTGACGCAGAAGCAGATGGCTTTCCGCTGGGCGATTTTACGGTAAATAGCGGGACCAGCGGCAGTCATTTCGGTGCCAAGGTAACAGCTCTCGCAGATGGTGGTATGGCCGTTGTCTGGATATCCTATGACCCGGATATTGATGATGACAACGGCGGGATTGCCCTTCGTATCTTTGGTGCAGACGGCCAGCCGGTTGGGGATGATATTGCGGTCAATACCATCAAGGAAGGATTGCAGCGCGAGGCCAAGGTTTTGCAATTGCAAGATGGCTCGCTCGTCGTGGTGTGGAAATCGCCTTCCGATGAAACAGAAGGCGATATCTATGCCCAGCGGTTTTCCCTGGAAGGCGAGCGTCTTGGTGAGGAGTTTGTGGTTCATGACGACCTGCAAGGTCAACAGGTTCAGCCCGTACTGGTGGCGCTGGATGATGGGGGCTTCATGGTCCTGTGGGCGGATGACCTTGCTGATGGATCAGGCCGGGGTATTGCTGGGCGCACATTCGATGAAAACGGTGGGGCGACATCTGAAATTTTCCTGGTGAACCAGCACACCGATAACAGTCAGGCAGTTCCGGCCGCCACCAAGCTCGAAGATGGTTCTATCGCTGTAGTGTGGCAATCACTGGATCCTGCGGTGAATAGAGATGAATGGGGCATTGCCTTGCGGCTGATTGACCAGCAGGGCAATCCCGTCACAGGAGAGAGCCGGGTAAATGACATTACTGAGACATTGCAGGTTGTGCCAACGGTGGCTCCTCTGGCCGATGGCGGATTTGTCGTTGTCTGGGAAAGCCGTGTTGCTGATGGCGTAGGGAACTTTGGGTATGCAGACCATGATGTGAAAGCCCGCGTTTTCGACGCCAGTGGCGATGCTGTTTCTGACGAAATCGCGGTCGCGCAAAATACCGAGAATTCCCAGGCTCGTACTTCGGTTGTTGGCCTGGAGGATGGCGGGTTTGTTGTTGTCTGGCGAAGTTTCGACCAAGAAGTGGACGGCGACGGCGCGGCGATCGCTGCCCGGCAGTTCAGTGCATCCGGTGACCCCGTTGACGGCGAGTTCCGGGTCAATGTGGCGGGTGAAAGTGATCAACGGTATCCGAATTCGGCCATCCTGGCTGATGGAAGCATAGCTGTTGCCTGGCAGAACCTCCGAGGCTCCAATGGCATTGAGATATCCGCCCGCATTCTGGTGCCTGACCAAAACGGTGAATATGCCTATATCGATCGGTTAATCGCAGGAACAGAAGCCGATGATACGCTCTCCGGTTCGGACAATGCCGAAAGGCTTTTGGGCGAAACAGGCGATGACGTGCTGAGTGGTGGCAACGGCGACGATACGGTTGAGGGCGGTGACGGCAATGACCGGCTTGATGGAGGACTGGGAAATGACCTTCTGAAGGCGGGCGACCATGATGATACCCTGCGCGGTGCCGATGGGGCTGACACGCTTCTGGGTGGTGGGGGCAATGACCAGCTTTGGGCCGGCGCCGGCGACACCGGCGATGACGTGATGAACGGCGGCGAAGGCAAAGACATCATCGGTGGCGGAGCTGGGAACGACAAACTGGTCGGGGGTACCGGGGCAGACATAGTCTTCGGCGGCAGCGGTGACGATACACTGATCGGGGGCGCATCCAAAAACAGCACCGAGACTGCGGCGAACCAGCTTTGGTCGGGGGGCGGCAATGACCTGATCTATGGCGGCGGTGGCCGGGATGCCCTTGGTGGTGGTGATAACAATGATGAAATCCATGGCGGTGGCGGCAATGACGTTATCTATGCCGGTAAAACCGGGGCCGACAGTCTTTATGGCGATGGCGGTAACGATATCATCTTTGGCGGCTCGGAAGATGATCTCATTGAAGGTGGCGATGGCGCTGATGAGCTTTATGGTGGCGCCGGTGATGATGTGGTCGCGGGCGACGCTGGCAGTGACACGCTTTATGGCGGCGGCGGCAACGACACACTCACAGGCGGCGCGGGCGATGACACGCTTCGGCCGGGTGACGGATTGGATATGCTGGTCTTTGCGGCTGGCGATGGCGCAGACCAGGTTGACGGCTTCACCATGGGTGATGACACGCTCGACCTGTCTGCCACTACGACAGACTTTACCGATCTGGCCAGCGTGCAGGCAGCTGCGACGGACACCGAAGGTGGTGTATTGATCGACCTGGGTGGCGGCGACAGTGTGCTGTTGAGGGGCCTGACGGTCGCTGACCTCGCAGACACGGATTTCATTTTCTAGGGGGCGCTTGGGAGGTGTTTGTTCATTTGCCCTTAATGTTGGCCGCTTAGGCTGATGCCCAAATAGGGGGGCTGATGCTTGCGCGGCGTCATCTTGATGATGACAGCCCGATCTTTTGGGGGCATAGTGAATGCAAGGGAGATGGGGGCGAGTAAGTCCCCGTTTCTGTGGAAAAAATTTAAAAATGAACCTTTCGTTAGGTTTGACGAATGATTCGCGGGCTGGTAGCTTGCGGGTAATTATATGATTTGGTCAGTTTATGGGGCTACACGATGGCAAATTTTCCAGGTACCGCTGGCAACGATAGCTTAGTTGGTAACGCAGCTGAAGATGACTCGATTACGGGTCTCGCAGGCGACGACACACTTATCGGTGATACGGGTAACGATACCATTGAAGGTGGCGCGGGCATCGACAAGATCGACGGCGATGGCGGCGACGATATCATCGACGGTGGCGACGGCGACGATATCATCATCGGCGCGGCAGGCGCAGACGTGATCGACGGCGGCGCTGACGACGACGAAATCTACGGCTGTGACGATAATGACAGCATCCTTGGCGGTGCCGGTGCCGATACGGTCTTTGGTGGCGCGGGTGACGACACGGTTCACGGTAACGCTGGCGCAGACAAGATTGATGGCGGTGCAGGCGCGGACAAGCTCTATGGCTGTGATGACGCCGACATTATCGTGGGCGCGGGCGGTGCGGACATCATCCAAGGCGGTGCTGGTGCCGACCAGTTATATGGCTGCGACGACAACGACAGCATTCTGGGCGGTGACGCCGGTGATACTATCGCGGGCGGCGCGGGCGTTGATACCCTTCATGGTAACGACGGTGCCGACCATATTGATGGCGATGCCGGCAACGACATCATCTTCGGCTGCAACGACAACGACCAGATTACCGGCGGTGACGGCGACGACAGAATCACAGGCGGTTCCGGGAATGATAATCTCTCCGGTAACAGCGGCGTCGATACCATCAATGGCGGTGACGGCATTGATAAAATCTTTGGTGGTAGTGACGCTGACATCCTGAACGGTGATGCCGGTGACGACCAAATCGACGGCGACGACGGAAATGATGTTATTGATGGCGGCAACGACGATGACGAAATCGACGGCGGTGCAGGCGATGACGATATCACCGGCGGCCTTGGCAACGACACCATGGTGGGTGGTGCCGGCAATGATGTGGTTCGCATCTCCGGCTCTATTGATTCCACCACGGACATCGTAAACACCTCCAAAGGTGATTTCCTGATCAGGGTTGAGGGCAACGACATCATTACGGGTGTCGAGACGGTCATTTTCGACAACGCCACCCTGACGGAGACTGCAAGCGACATTGGCACGACGGTAACGGCATCAACCACATCCGGTGTGGATGTTGACCTGACGCTGGCAGGCGATGTGATCGCATGGGACCCGGATGCTTCCAATCCGCTGGCGAAATCCTATAGCGACAACGACTGGAACATCACAGAAGTTGACGGCACGGCTATTTCGGCCAATGGCGATTCTGTTGACATCGCAACTGGTACGCTGACTGCAGTTGATACCGACGGCGACGGTGTTCGTGAGACGCTGGTGTTTACGGGTAATGTCGACGAGTCCAATGCGTCAGATGATATCAACGATGCTGCGATTACCGTGGTCATGACCAATGTGGATACGGCCAACACCGTTACCCTGACACTGGACCTGACCCTGTTGGCGGATGATGGCTTTGTGGCTGACCCCGGCGGCGATACGCTGGTGGGCGGCGATGACGGTGAAACATTCACAGGCAGTGACAGTGCCGACAGTATTATTGGCAACAACGGTGACGACACGGTCACCGCAAACGGCGGTAATGACACAATCAGTGGCGGGCGCGGCGAAGACGAGATCGACGGCGGCGACGGCGATGACAGCATTCTGGGCGACGACGGCGACGATGTGATCGACGGCGGCGACGGGGCTGACAACATTGAGGGTGGCGCCAACGATGATGAACTGTCCGGTGGCAACGGTGCCGACGATATCCTGGGCGATGCCGGCGCAGATACGATTTCGGGCGGTAACGACGACGATGTGATTGACGGTGGTGCTGGCAACGACAAGATCACCGGCGGCCTTGGCAACGATAGCATCATCGGTGGTGCCGACACCGATACTGTCATCATCAATGGCGACATCGACGATGCCGCTGACATTGGTGTGAATGGTGGTAACCAGTTGGTCATCACAACGGCAGACGGCACCGATACCGTGAGCGGCGTTGAATCCATTCGGTTCAACAATGTCACGCTGTCGTCTTCAGCCGATGAGAATATCGGCCTTGACTTCGAATTGTCAGCGGCCTCTGGCGACAGCTCAGCCGATACCGGTATTGCCCAATTTGTGCTGTTGTGGGATGCCTCCCAGGTCGGTGTGGGTGATCCACTGACCGCAGCCTATGCTGACGGTGATTGGAGAATTACCCGTGTGAACAGTTCCAGCGTATCGGACGGTTCGAACGTGAACCTCAGCTACGGTACACTCTCTGTTTCCGACAGCGGTAGCGGCGTGGCAGACACCCTGACTTTCACAGGCAGCACTGACATGAGCGATGCCAACGAAGCAGAAGACCAGACACAAACCGTGACGGTGCGCCTGACCAACGTGGCAACCAACGAGAACATCACGGTCAATCTCGATCTGACGCTATTGGCCGACACTGACTTCACCGGCAACGCCAGTGCGAATACGCTGACTGGTGATGAAGACGATGAAACCTTCGAGGGTCTTGGCGGCAACGATAAGATTTATGGCAACTGTGGTGACGACAGCATTCTGGGCGGCGATGGTGACGACCAGCTGTTTGGCGGCAACCACGATGACACGCTCGAAGGTGGTAACGGCAAAGACAAGCTGTACGGCGGTTGCGGGGATGACCTGCTGATCGGTGATTCAGTATTCGATACCAATGCAGATACGCTTGATGGCGGCGAAGGTAACGATAGGCTGCAAGGCGGTAAAGGTAACGACAAGCTCGATGGCGGTGCCGGCAACGACAGCATCAATGGCGGCGGCGGCACAGACGTTGTTACCTTCGATGGTGCGATCGATGAGGCAAGCGACATCACCACTGCGGCGGGCGACTATGTCGTCAGCGTGGACGGCGTCGATACCATCAGCGGCGTTGAAACACTGCAGTTCGACAACGCGACACTTAGCGCCAGTGCGTGTCAGGATCTGTTGGCTGATCTGGATCTGTTTGCAGAGGCAGGTGATTCCAACACAGATACCTTCGCAGACCATGTTCTGCGCTGGGATCCGAATGCAGCGAACCCGCTGTCAGACTATAGCGACAATGACTGGGATATCATTTCAGTAGACGGCACAGTGGTGAATCCTGGCACACAGGTCGAAACCGATTATGGTCGCCTGACCTTCACGGACGCTGTGGGCGGCGATAGTATCGTCGATACGGTATCCTTCAGGGCCGACAGTTCACTGGCCAATGAAGCAGCTAACCTTGACGAGACTGTGACCCTTGTGCTGGCCAGTGCGTCGAACGCAGATGACACCATTGAGCTTGACGTGAACCTGCGTGTGATCTCCGATGTGGATTTCTCCGCGGATAGCGATGGCGGTCTGCTGGAAGGTGGCGCTGGCGATGACGTCATGGCTGGTGGCAACTTGTTCGATAACATCAAGGGTAACGGCGGTAACGACACCATCTCGGCAGGTGGCGGCGGTGATTACATCACTGGCGGTGACGGCGATGATGTGATCTCTGGCGGTGCTGGCAATGACTCTGTCTTTGCTGGCGGTGACGGCGACGATAGTGTTCGCGGTGACGACGGCAACGACATCATCGGTGGTGGCTCCAATGACGACCTGATAATCGGGGGTGGTGCAGATGCCGATCCGTTCGGTGGTGCCGATACCTCATCCGGTGACGGTCGCGACATTCTGTTCGGTGGTACTGGAAACGATACGCTGGTAGGCGGAGCGTGGGACGACCGTGGCGGCGATGACGACAGCGTCGTGGATGTTGGCGAAGTGAGCAACAACAGTACCGACCAACGCAATGATATCTGGGCCGGTGACGGCAACGATAAGATTTACGGCGCAGGCGGCAAGGACGCACTTGGTGGCGGTACGGGCTGTGACGACATTCAGGGCCTGGGCGGCGATGACACCATCTATGGCGGTAAAGGCAGCAGCAACGCTGACGACACAATCGACGGTGGCGACGGCGATGACGTTATCTTCTCCGGCACAGGCGACGATATTATCGTTGGCGGTAACGGCAGCGATGTGATGTTCGGCGGCGACGGTGCTGACACCGTTCAGGGCGGGGCATCTGCCGATACGCTCTATGGCGGTGCTGGCGATGACACTATTTCCGGTGGCGCGGGTGCCGACAGCATCCGTGGCGGCGATGGTGACGATACCATTGAAGGTGGTGCCGGGGATGATACGCTCTTCGGGAGCGGCGGCGCTGACCGGTTCGTCTTTACCGACCAGACCAACGCATTGGATGTGATCAAGGACTTTGATCTGACGTCTGACGTCATTGATCTTACCGGCATTCTGGCTGCATCTGATACCAGGGTCGGTGATGGCGATGGTGACTTTGAAACTCTTGCCGAACTTAAGGGCGAGGCTGACGAAAGCACGTTGAACGGCGAGGCAGGCGTGTTGATCTCGCTTGGCGGGTCCTATTCTCTCTTTATCGTGGGTGTCACGCTCGCAGACCTAACAACAGACCACTTCGATCTATAACGGATCAGGTGGTCGTAGAGTTCAGCCCCTCGGCCATGGCCGGGGGGCTTTTGTTTTGTTCAGTTTTGGAATTGCAGTGGACCAGGCTTTGCGCTTAGATGGCGCTGGGTGCAACCGGGGAATGGCGCCGCCGCTTATGGCAGGACAGACTGAAAATAGTTTTGAGACCGTCAGGCTGATGGTGCGGGAGGCAGACCCGTCCCTTGCAGGGCAGGATATCCTGTCTGCGAACGAACATGAGCGCCTTGCGGGTATGCATGAAGGCGCGCGCCCGGCATTTGTGACAGCCCGCCGCATGCTGCGCACGGCCCTTGGGTCTTATATGGGATTGCTGCCAGGTGCCGTACCTCTTATGCAGGAGGGGGCAGGACGCATTTCCATTGATGGCTTTGCCGAAGACGAACCACCTTATTTTTCAGTATCACACACCGGGGCAGCCGAGGAAGGCATCGCTGCGGTTATGGTGTCCGAAACCTGCCCAGTGGGCATTGATATCCAGCAACTGGACCCAAGCGTAGACTGGCGCCGCGTGGCAGAGCGCCGCTTCCCGGAAGAAGACTGGATGCTCTTGTCTGCCATGTCGGATGAAATTGGGCGGTTGATGTTTTTCACGCTTTGGTCGATCCGCGAGGCCTTCGTTAAAATGGAAGATGGCAAGCTGATGCCCTACCTCAGAAACTTGAAAATCGACCTGACAGCGCGCCCGCCAAAGCTTGCGACGCCAACACCAAAAGGGCTAGCTGAAGCCTTCATCTATTTCGATTTCAACCCGGAGCATAATCTGATGATTGCTGCTGTGGCTGAAAAGCCGATCCAGGTTGAGCTTGATCTGTCCATCAAGCACATTAGTCGCCGCCCTGACCCTTTAAGGAATCGCGCTGACTGAACCAGTGGCCACATTCCCTGTATTGGGCCATATACTTGGCGCAAACGCAGGCATGTGCTATCATACGCGTGGGTGACCGGATAAATTTCAGAAGAAATCACAGGCGCATCGCTTGAAGGGCGTGCCGTGCCGGAACGGTTTAAGACGTCAAAACGACGCCGACTGTGTCTGAAAACATGGTGGAGAAGGCAAAATGGCTTTTTCCGTAAATACGAACGCGGGTGCCTTTCTCGCGCTTCAAAGTCTTAATCAAACGAACAGTCAACTGGAAACGACTCAGCGGCGCATCAACACCGGCCTTAAGGTGGAAAGCGCCAAGGATAGTGCTGCGACATATGCCATCGCGCAAAACCTGCGTGGGGATATTGCCGGCCTGAACGCCGTCAAGGGGTCGCTGGACCGGGCCATTTCCACACTTGATGTTGCAATTGCGGCCGGTGAAGCTGTCTCTGACTTGCTGACAGAACTGAAGGAAAAGGCGGTGTCCGCCAAGGATACCGGCATAGACAGCGCCAGCCGCGATGCGCTCAATGACGAGTTTGTCGAACTTCGGGATCAGATCACCAGCATCGTGGAAAACGCTGAATTCAATGGCGCCAACGCCGTGGATGGCAGCGGCACAGATATTGTGGCCATCACCAACGACAGCGGTACAAACACCATTACCATTGGGGCCCAGGACCTGACGCTGGGCGGGGCCAATGTGACGCTTTCGGCGACGCAGGAAATCTCAAGCGCGGCGCTGGCGTCAACGGCGGTGACAACAATTTCCGCATCGGCGTCCAACGTTACGTCTGCTCTGTCTGCCTTTGGGGCGGGCTCCACAAGGCTGGAGATACAGCGCGAATTTGTCGGCAAACTCTCTGACACCATTGAAGTGGGAATCGGGAATCTGGTGGATGCAGACCTTGCGAAAGAGTCAGCCACCTTGCAGGCACTGCAAGTAAAACAGCAGCTTGGCTTGCAGGCCCTGTCCATCGCCAATAATTCGCCGAGTGCCGTGCTGACACTTTTCCAGTGACCAAAGACGGCCCGGTCATGATATAATGCAACCGGGCTTTGAGATTGAAGACGCTGGCATGGGGATGCCGGCATAGTTAAACCAGAAGGGTGCGTTACATGGTTTTCACCGTGGATCCAAATGCAGGTGCTTTCGCAGTTCTGCAGAACAAGAAACAACCTGGCCGTGATCTGGCCGAAGAGCAGGCCAAATCCAAACAGTCTGATGATCGCCGGGCTGATGATGGCGCTGTTTCGGTTGCGGACCATCTGAAGGGCGATGCGACCGGGCTTGAAAGTGTTCGCGCGTCTCTCGGGCATGCGGCGTCGGCCCTTGAAGTGGCGTCGATTGCAGCAGGCAAGGTGGCTGATCTGCTGTCGCAGCTCCAGGAAAAGGCTGAGCGCGGGCTTGATCCTGATCTTGATAAAAGTGCGCGTGCCGCTCTCAATGAAGCCTTCGCCACAGAACGCGACCTGATCAATGACGTAATCCGCGACGCTGACTTTGAAGGCGTCAATGCGGTCAAGCGGGGTGGCCAGGCGATTACAGCGCTCACGAGCGCCAACGGCCGTCGGGCAGTAGAGATTCCGCCACAAGATTTGGCGCTTGGTGGGGAAAAAGTGACGCTGAAGCCAGATCAGGGGCTGGAAACAGTAACTGCCGCCGCGGATGCCCTAGAAGCCATTGTGGCCTCTCGCGCCAACGTGTCGAAGGCTCAGGCGGTATTTGAGGGCGGCGGCGAAAGCATCAGCGCCCAGCAAAGCTTCATCACCAAACTTTCCGATACCATCGATGCCGGTGTCGGCAACCTGGTAGAGCCCAGCCTGGAGAAGGAGACAGCCAACCTTCAGGCGCTGCAGGTGAAGCAGGCACTGGGTGTCCAGACGCTTCCTATTGCCAACCAGCGGCCGCAGGCGATCCTGTCACTGCTCAAATAAAAGGTCTTTTCGGTCGCGGGTGTCACTGCAGTCTTGCGCTTTCGTGCCGCCCGCGCTAGCCATGGCACTATAAGACAATTATCGGGGGAAGCTATGGCTCGATCTATCTCACTCGGGCGGGATATAACGGTCGCCAATGACGCGCCATTCGTTCTGTTTGGCGGCATGAATGTTCTTGAAAGCAGGGATCTGGCATTTGAAGTGGCAGAAGCCTTTGTGAAAGTCACGAAAAAGCTTGGCATTCCTTATGTTTTCAAGGCCTCCTTCGACAAGGCGAACCGCTCCAGTGTGCATTCTTTCCGGGGGCCGGGCCTTGACGACGGCTTGCAGCTTCTGGCGGATATCAAATCCAAATTTGACGTACCGGTGATCACTGATGTGCATGAGCCTCACCAGGCCGCGCCGGCCGCCGACGTGGCGGACGTGATCCAGCTGCCGGCTTTTCTCGCGCGCCAGACCGATCTGGTAACTGCCATGGCCGAAACCGGGGCGGTGATCAATGTGAAAAAGCCGCAGTTTCTGGCGCCCGAGGAAATGCGTCACATCATCAAGAAATTCAAGGAAAGCGGCAACGACAAGGTCATGCTGTGTGAACGGGGCAGCTGCTTTGGCTATAATAACCTGATCGTGGATATGCTGGGCATGGATGTGATGAAGGATTATGCGCCTGTGGTGTTTGATGCCACCCACGCGCTGCAGCGCCCTGGTGGCCGTACAGACAGCGCAGGCGGCCGGCGTGCCCAGGCAGCAGCGCTGGCGCGGGCGGGCATGGCCCTCGGGATCGCGGGCCTGTTTATCGAAGCGCACCCGAACCCGGACGAAGCGCTATGCGATGGACCCTGCGCTCTGCCGCTCGATAAACTGGAGCCCTATCTGGCGCAGATGAAGGCCGTTGATGATTTGGCGAAAAGCTTTCCTGCACTGGTAACGGAGTAGACGGCAATGGATATCCGGCTTTTGGTTTTGGATGTGGACGGCGTGCTGACAGACGGCACCATCTTCTATTCCGCCGAGGGCGAGGAACTGAAAGCCTTCAATGTGCAAGACGGCCTTGGCATCAAGCTTCTGATGCGCTCGGGCTTCGATGTGGCCGTGATTTCAGGGCGAGGCAGTGCGCCGCTTGAACGACGTCTCGATGACCTGGGCATTTTTCATCGCCGCTTCAAATGCAAGGACAAGGTGGCTGCCCTAAAGGATATCTGCGACGAGGTCGGATGCAATTTCAGTCAGGTTGCCTTCATGGGCGATGACCTGATCGACCTGAAGGTGATGCGGTCTGTGCGCTTTGCCGTGGCCCCGCCAAACGCAGTCCCGGAAGTGCTTGAGGCCGCGCACCATGTGACCGACCGCCGTGGCGGCTATGGTGCCGTGCGCGAGCTGTGCGACTATCTGGCAGCGCTGAACGGTATTCGTTTCGCTGATTATTATGTCATGCCCGAGGAGGACTAGGGCATGACCTTCAAGATAGTGATCCCTGCGCGCTATGCCTCAAGCCGCCTGCCAGGCAAGCCGCTTGCTGACATTTGCGGCAAGCCGATGATTCAGCATGTGTGGGAGCGCTGTGGCACGTGCGGCGCAGATGACGTGGTGGTGGCCACCGATGACGCGCGGGTGTTTGATGTGGCGCGCGGTTTTGGCGCGCAGGCTGTGATGACGGCGCTGGATCATGCGTCAGGCACGGACCGGATCGCAGAAGTGGTGGATATCCTGGGCTGCCATGACGATGAGATCATCGTGAATGTCCAGGGCGATGAGCCGATGATGCCCCCCGCGCTGGTTCGCGCCGTAGCGGACCTCCTGGCAGGCAGCCCTGACGCGGCGCTGGCGACCGCCAGTCACGCCATTGCCAGTATGGATGACCTTGTGAACCCCAATGTGGTGAAGGTGGTGACAGACAAGGCAGGCAGTGCCTGTTATTTTTCCCGCAGTGCCATTCCCCATGAACGCGGTGCCGAGCGGCCTGATCTACAGCGCTTCGCCTACCAGCGCCATATCGGCATTTATGCCTACCGGGCAGGGACTCTCAGGCAGCTGACACTTTTGCCGCCCGCGCCGCTTGAAGAGCTTGAAGCGCTGGAGCAGCTGCGGGCCCTTTATCACGGCATGAAAATCGTGGTGGCCGAAGTGGCCGATGCACCGCCTGCGGGTGTGGACACGGAAAAAGACCTGGCCGCTGTGCGCGCCATGATGGGGATTGGCGGATGACCGAGGACACCACAGACAAGGTTCAGGCGCCACGTGCCCTTACGTCGTCCAGCGGCATCGCCGGTGACGCGTTGATGGCTGCGCTGTTGGGGCGCGAGGTCAGAAAGGGCCTGTCGGGCGCGCGCGACGGTGATGTGGTCGTGGGCTGGGGCCAGAAGGAAAATACCGAGAAGGCAAGGGCCTATGCCAAGCGCCGTAATCTCGAATATTGGCGTCTTGAAGACGGATTCCTGGGCTATCTCAGCCACCCGTCATCGGATGGGCGACGCCTGTCGCTGGTGGTGGACAAAAGCGGCATCTATTATGACGCGCACACCCCAAGCGACCTTGAAGGCCTGTTGAACCGGGATGACTGGATTACCGATGATCTGCTGGCGCGGTCGCGTGACGCCATGGCACGTATCCGGCGCTGGCGGCTGTCGAAATATAACCATGCACCCTTTGATATCTCGCCTGACCTCCGGGAAAAGCTGAATGCTTTCAAGGGGCCCAAGGTTCTGGTTGTAGACCAGACGTTCGCTGACCAATCCATCCAGTACGGCATGGCCAATGACGGCATGTTCATGGAAATGATGCAGACCGCGCTTGAGGAAAATCCCACGTCGCTGGTGTTGGTGAAGGTGCACCCAGACGTGCTGGCAGGCACCAAGAAGGGCCATTTCGACCTGGAGCGCACGCATGAACGCGTGATGTTCATTGCCGACGATGTGGCTCCCCAGGCCCTGATGGAGCGGGTGGACCACGTGTATGTGGTAACCAGCCAGATGGGACTTGAGGGCCTGATCGCGGGCAAGAAGGTCACCTGCTTCGGCCTGCCGTTTTACGCGGGCTGGGGGCTGACGCACGACCGACAACTGTGTGAGGCGCGTATCGCCAACCGCAGCCTTGAGGAACTGTTCGCTGCCGCTTTCATCGTCTATAGCCGCTATGTGGACCCCTATACGGGTGAATCGTGCGAGCTTGAACGCATTCTGGATATCCTGACGGCCGAACGCCAGATGACACGGCCACGAGGCAAGCGCGCGCTGGCGGTGGGCTTTTCCTTGTGGAAGCGCGGCTTTATTCCGGAATTCGTTGGTCTTGGCGAAAAAAATACTGTCTTTGTCAAGCCGCAGGCGCTGGACGGATATGACTATCAGGACGGCGATATTGTCGTCCTGTGGGGCCGTAAGCACGACAAGGAAGCCGAAGCTGTGCCGGGGCATATCCCGGTGTGGCGCATGGAAGACGGGTTCCTCAGGTCTGTGGGGCTGGGCAGTGACCTCCGCCGCCCGTCATCGCTGGTGCTGGACCGGTCGGGCATTTATTATGATGGCCGTGGCCCAAGTGACCTTGAGACTTTCCTGAAGAAACATGAATTTGACCGGCATGACCTGGCGCGGGGCAAGGCGCTTCGGAAAGCGGTGTTGGGCGCGCGGGTGTCCAAATATAATGTGGGCACGTCGGGCTCCCTTGATTTTCGCGCCAAGGCGGGCGGCAAGCCGGTGATCCTGGTGCCCGGGCAGGTGGAAGCAGATGCCTCGATCAAGCTTGGATCGCCCGAAATAAAGACCAACGCAGAGCTGCTGGAAGCTGTGCATCAGTCGAACAGCGACGCCTATATCATCTATAAGCCGCACCCGGATGTGGTGTCGGGCAACCGTGAAGGCGCTGTGCCGAAGGATGTGCTTGACCGCTGTACCAGTGAAGTGGTGGTGGATGCGGACATCATTGATTGCCTGGAGGCCGTTGACTGCGTGCATACCATGACAAGCCTGACCGGTTTTGAGGCGATCCTTCGCGGCATCAAGGTAACGACCTACGGCATGCCCTTCTATGCCGGATGGGGGCTGACAACCGATCAGTTGGGCGCCCGTCTCGGTGAACGTCGGGGGCGTGACCTGCCGCTTGACGGGCTTGTATACGCCCTTCTGTGTGTTTATGCGCGCTATGTCCAGTGGCCGGGCGGTAAAAGCTATGGTCCGGAAGCGTTGGTGGCGGATATCGCGGCGATGGAGCGCGGCAGCAGCGTGATTTCGGGTGGCCCGGTGGCATCGGTTTCGAAGCTGGCGCGCAAGGCCATGTATATCGCGGAAGCGCTTCTTAGATAATCGACGCACATTGGCGGGGTCAGGCAAGGCCTTCGGAAAAGTTTTCTGGTTATATTTTGGAAAATATTTCCAAAATAGGCCCGCTAGCCCCTTAAAAAAGAAAAATTCGTTTTCTTTGGTGCTTGTGCTTGCGCTACACCCGCACCATCTTTAAAAGCCTTGAAGTTTAAGGGCTCAAAGCAATCTGTTGGTGGATTTTTGATGACAAAAACACTTACCCATCTGAAACGACTGGAAGCCGAGAGCATCCACATCATGCGCGAAGTCGCCGCCGAGGCGGAAAACCCGGTGATGCTTTACTCTGTCGGCAAGGACAGTGCAGTCATGCTGCATCTGGCGATGAAGGCGTTCCATCCTTCCAAGCCACCGTTTCCGGTCATGCATGTGGATACCACCTGGAAGTTCCGCGAGATGATCGAATTTCGCGATAATCTGACCAAAGACCTGGGCCTCGACCTGATCGTTCATATCAATGAAGACGGCGTCAAAGAGGGCATCGGCCCCTTCACCCACGGCAGCCAGGTTCATACCGACGTTATGAAAACCCAGGCGCTGAAGGCGGCGCTGGATAAATACGGCTTCGACGCAGCCTTTGGTGGCGCGCGCCGGGATGAGGAAAAGTCCCGTGCGAAGGAACGCGTATTCTCCTTCCGCTCTGCCCAGCACCGGTGGGACCCGAAGAACCAACGCCCTGAGCTGTGGAGCATCTATAACGCCCGCAAGAACAAGGGCGAGAGCATCCGCGTGTTCCCGCTCAGCAACTGGACCGAGCTTGATATCTGGCAATATATCCACCTGGAGGGTATCCCGATCCCGGGGCTGTATCTGTCGAAGAAACGCCCGGTCGTGGAACGCGACGGCCAGCTGTTTATGGTGGACGACGAGCGTTTCCCGCTCAAGGACGGCGAAGAGCCAATGATGAAATCAGTGCGCTTCCGCACACTGGGCTGCTACCCGCTGACCGGCGCCGTGGAATCGACGGCCGACACGCTTGAAGAAGTGATCCAGGAAATGCTGCTGACCACAAGTTCAGAGCGTCAGGGCCGTGTGATCGACCACGATAGCGCAGCCTCCATGGAGAAGAAAAAGCAAGAGGGATATTTCTAATGTCGCACCAGTCTGACCTCATTGCTGAAGATATCTCGGCCTACCTGAAGGCCCAGGAAGAAAAATCCATGCTGCGCTTCATCACTTGCGGCAGCGTGGACGACGGTAAATCGACGCTGATCGGGCGCCTGCTGTACGATAGCAAGCTGATCTTTGAAGACCAGTTGAACGCGCTTGAGGCCGACAGCAAGAAGATGGGCACGCAAGGGCAGGAGATTGACTTTGCCCTGCTCGTTGACGGCCTGGCGGCTGAGCGCGAGCAAGGCATCACCATTGATGTGGCCTACCGCTTTTTCTCAACCGACAAGCGCAAGTTCATTGTGGCCGACACGCCGGGGCACGAGCAATATACCCGCAACATGGCCACTGGTGCGTCCACTGCCGATGTCGCGATCCTGCTGATCGATGCGCGCAAAGGTGTTCTGACACAAACCCGCCGTCACAGCTTCATCTGCTCGCTTCTGGGCATCAAGCGCATCGTGCTGGCGGTCAACAAGATGGATCTGGTGGACTATAGCCAGAAGGTCCTCAATGACATTGAAGTCGAGTACCGCGAGTTCGCCAAGGACTTCGGTTTTAGCGAGATCGTCTCGATCCCGCTGAGCGCTCTCAAGGGCGACAATATTCTCGCAAAATCCGAGAACACCCCCTGGTATGACGGCCCGTCGCTGTTGCATTATCTGGAAACCGTTCAAGTGGGTGATGCCCGCCAGGCAGCGGACTTCCGCCTGCCGGTTCAGTGGGTTAACCGCCCGAACCTGGACTTTCGCGGTTTCTCGGGCACCATCGCTAGCGGCACCATCCGCCCGGGCGATCCGATCAAGGTTCTGCCAAGCGCGGTTGAAAGCACGGTCAAGTCCATCGTAACTTATGACGGGGACCTTGACGAAGCCGTTGCGGGCGAAGCGGTTACGCTGACGCTTAATGACGAGATTGACATCAGTCGCGGCGATGTGATTGCAGGCAAGGACCACCCCTGTGAAGTGGCCGACCAGTTCGAAGCCAAGATCATCTGGATGGCGGAAGAGCACATGCTGCCCGGTCGCCCGTACCTGTTCAAGACGGCGAACAAGACAGTCCCCGGCCTGGTGACGGACCTGAAGCACAAGGTGAATGTGAACACCATGGAGCATACGGCCGCCAAGCAGCTTGAGCTGAATGAGATCGGCATCTGTAACATTGCGCTCGATAGCCGTATCGCGTTCGACCCATACTCGAATAACCGTGAAACCGGTGCCTTCATTATCATCGACCGCATCACCAATTCGACTGTCGGTGTGGGCATGATCGATTTCGCGCTTCGCCGTGCGTCGAACATCCACTGGCAGGCTTTGGACGTGGATAAGATCGCGCGCGCCGACATGAAACACCAGCGCCCCGCGGTGCTGTGGTTCACCGGCCTGTCGGGTTCCGGCAAGTCCACCATTGCGAATATCGTTGAGAAACGCCTGTTCGCGCGTGGCCGCCATACATACACGCTGGACGGCGACAACGTACGCCACGGCCTCAATCAGGATCTGGGCTTCACCGATGCCGACCGGGTGGAGAACATTCGCCGTGTGGGCGAGGTGGCCAAGCTGATGGTCGACGCAGGCCTTGTGGTGATGACCAGCTTCATCTCCCCGTTCCGGGCAGAGCGCCGCATGGTGCATGACCTGATGGACGAGGGTGAATTCATTGAAGTCTATGTGGATACGCCGATTGAGGTATGCGCCGAGCGTGACCCCAAGGGCCTCTACAAGAAAGCCAAGGCGGGCGAGATCAAGAACTTCACGGGCTACGATAGCCCTTATGAAGCCCCTGAGCGCGCCGACATCCATGTCAACACAGACAAGATGAGCGCCGAAGAGTGCGCCGATGTGATCATCGCGTACCTCGAAGAAAACGGCTACCTCAATGCCAACGGTAACGGCCAGCGCTAACCACCGTTTCATAGATAATCAGAGAGAAGGCCGGGCATGTCCCGGCCTTTTTGTTATTGACGTAAGTCATACACGGTCGCTACCGTCGAATTCCAATCTCAACTTGGGGGAGAAAACTTATGGGTTTTGGTAGTGCTGTCGCAACGGCATTCAAGAAATACGCGACTTTTTCCGGGCGTGCTTCGCGGTCGGAATACTGGTGGTTTTTCCTGTTCTATATTCTGGCCTTTATGGCGGCCAGCTTCATCGACGTGGCTATGGGGAATGTGGAAAGCGGTATCATGGGCTGGATCGTCCTGTTGATCCTGTTCCTGCCGACAATTGCCATTTCTGTGCGCCGGCTGCATGACATCAATATGTCGGGCTGGTGGTATCTGGTTTTCCTGGTACCCATTGTGGGCATCTTCTTCATGGTCTTCTGGTTCACCAAGAAGGGCGACGAAGGCGACAACCGTTTCGGCAGTGACCCATTAGGCACGGACGTAGGCGAAGTCTTTTCTTAAGACAGCTTGAAAAAGTCGGAGGAAAAGGCTGGGATGTTCCCGGCCTTTTTTATGGGGAGATGACGTGAATATTCTGCAGGCCAACAAGGCAGTGTTCAGGCGGGCGCTGGATTTCACCGGACGGTCCAGCCGATCGGAATATTGGTGGAGCCAGCTGACCGCCGTGCTTCTGGCGTATCTGGTGCTGTTGCCGCTTATGAAGGTGGGGCCGCCCTGGGCGGTCAAAATCGCCATGGTGGTGGTCGCCGTTTATGCGCTGCCGCTGCTGGCTGTGTCCTTCCGCCGCCTGCAGGATACCTCGATCTCCGGCATGTGGATGATGGCCTTCGTTGCCGCCGGGATCATCGGTGGGCTGATACAGGCCTTTGTCTGGCTGCTGTTTCTGGGGCTGATGTGCGTGGCGTCAACCGATGGCAGGAACGAATACGGGCCGTCACCGCTGGAGCCAGACGGGCCCGCAGGCGAGCCAGAAGATGATGCCGCCCCGGCGCCCGAAGGCATGACCGAAGCGGCGGTTCCGGCGTCTGCTATGGTACCTGAGGTCGAAGACCGGCCAGAGCCAGCCCCGCAGCCACAGCCACATCCACAGCCACAACTACAACCGAAGGCACCGCGTCGCACCATTGGCTATACGCTCAGCCATGTCTTCGATTTCACCGGCCGGGCCCCGCGCCATGAATTCATCGGATTTCTCATGGTGGCCCTGTGGGGCTATCTGGCGCTGGTGGCGGTGGTGTATAACCAGCCCTCGCGGCTTGGTGTGCTACTGCTTTATGCCTATCACTATCTGTTCATCTTTGCGTCGCTGGGCCTGCAGGTGCGCCGCCTGCATGACATGAACCTCTCGGGCCTGTGGCTGCTGCCATCCTTCCTGCCGGCGGTGCTTATGCTGGTGCCGTTTCTGGGCCAGTGGCTGGACCCGGATTTCTGGGCCAGCGCGCTTTCGCTTCTGTATTTCGGCTGTTTCGCCGCGCTTGCCGGCACCGAAGGCCGCAACAGCTTCGGGGCTGATCCGTTGACTTCTGACACGACGGCAGACATCGCGGTTGAAATGCAGACAACCACAGCAGAGGATTAATCGTGCGCTTGATTGGCAAGATTGGTTTTTACGTGGCGGTGGCAATAGCCATGTATCTCACTGCCCTCTGGGGATGGGGGATTTGGCTCTATGTTCTCGCAATTCCTGTTGGGTTAATAGCATTTTTGGTCGGCATCCTGTTACTTATTGTTGCGGTTGGCGGCACTAAGCACTTCTTTTCAAAACGCAAGACTCATCCCTTCATTCGGCAGCCTCAAAACGAAATGGAAGCCGCTATGCTTCTGCAAAAGATACTCAATACTGCGGAAGATCCAGCTTATTCCGATTGGCCGGTTTTTGAGCCGAACCACCTAGCGTGGGCAAGGTTCATCTGGGATCAGGGTGTTGACTGCTCTGGTCAAGAATTGAAAGCACTCATCCAAGAGGTCGCTGACGTTGAAGCGCGATATGCCTATGAAAATGAAGACTATGATTATGAAACCGGGGCAGCATATTCCAGTGATGAAATTAGAACCGAGTTATACCGTCTGGTCTCCACTTGGTTTGAAAGAGCATCAAAAGTAGGTCATTGCCCAAGTGGGCAGTTCGATTATCTGAGGCAGGATGAAAAGATACTGCCCTCGCCAGCAAGCCGGATAATGAACCGAATCCTTCAGCGACAACCGTAGTCTTAACCTTGCTTTCACCCTTTTCGCGCCATAGTGTCGTGGACACAGCCTGTGGGGAGGATACATGGCCAGTTTGAAGTCGCGTTTGTTCGTGTTGATTTTGAAGCTATTGGACCGGAAGGGGGACCTGAAGGACGGCCCGACCATCCGTGAGACCATCAAGAAGCGGCGCGCCAGCGTTGACTATCGCCCCGGCCCCAAAATCCACCAGAAGCTTGATGTCGAAGAGATGGAGATCGGCGGCTTTCCCACCTATGTGGTAAGCCCGAAGGGCAAGAAACCCGATCATCATGTCTTCTACCTGCATGGCGGCGCCTATGTGTTCGAGATCATTCCGCCGCATTGGTCTTTCATCGCCGACTTCGCCCATCGGGCAAACGCGACCATCATGGTGCCCATCTACCCGCTGGCGCCCGAGCATGACATGGAGGCAGCCCTTGGCTATGCCGAGGCCGCCTGGAAGGTGTTCGAAGCTCGCGCGGGCGACCAGCCTGTTCATCTGATGGGCGACAGCGCCGGTGGCGGGCTTGGCCTTGCGTTGGTGCAAAAACTGGTGGCCGATGGTGCCCGTGTGCCCGAAAACCTGTTCCTGATTTCACCCTGGCTGGATGTGGCGTTGGACCGCGCTGAGATTGAGCTTCTGGACGCGGATGACCCCTGGCTGTCGATTGGTGGGCTGCAGGAAGCGGGGCGCATGTATGCGAACAAAGTGCCCATTTCAGACCCGCGTGTGAGCCCCGGGCTTGGCCCCATAGAGGGCCTACCGCCCTGTCATATCTTTATCGGCACGCGGGACATATTGATGCCCGACTGCAAACGATTTGCCGACCGGCTGACGGAAGCCGGCCAGGCCATGAGCTACCATCAGGAGCCCGGCATGTTCCATTGCTGGCCGCTGGTGAATATGCCCGAAGCGCAGCGCGCGCGGGCGGCGATCATTCGCCTGATGAAGGGGCTTCCCTGAAGCCTGCGGCTTTGAGCATGTCATCGCCCAGGTTTTCCACCCGCTTGCCGTCTTCGCCTTTGAGTGGGGCCTCGCTTGACCAGAGCAGATAATCAACCGCCTTGCCGTCTATGCCGTTTGCGCTGAACAGCTCGTGGAAAGCGGGCAGGTGGTCGCCGTAGAAGGCCATGGCGCGCGGGCGGTCGAGCGTGTCTTTTGCCGCAGGCCCAAGCCGGTCAAACAATTCGAGCAGATGGTCCATATGCTGGCGGTAGAGCGCGAAGGAACGATCCTTTGTTGGGTCCGCTGCTTGCGCTTCTGCCTCATCGATCCAGCCCTCCAGCCGTCCGGGCTGCCATGGCCCGTGGCTTTCGATCGAGATGACAAACACAAACAGCGGCTGGTCGGATTTGGCTTTATGGTCCGCAATCGTCTGCTCGATCACGTCGCCAAGCGCCTTGTCGCTGACATAGAGGCCGAAACGCTCGGCGTCCTCAAAGGCCTCAAGGCCGATGAAGTCATCGAAACCCAGTTTGGGGATCACCGTGTTGCGGCGGAAGAATTCTTTCTTGGCCGGGTGGATGCACAGCGTGCGGTAGCCCTGAGCCTTCAGCCGGGTGGCCAGCGTTTCCAGGCCCGAGTGGGCCGCGCGCTGGTAGGGGTTGATGCAGTCAATGCCCAGGTCTTCATTCCGGGTACCAGACAGGAATGCAAATTCGCTTTGCATGGTTGAGGCACCCCAGGCCGGGACCTCCAGCGTGCCAGCTGCCACGCCCTTGTCCCGCAGCGTCGCAAGCGGCTGCCAGACATGGTTATGGTGGCCATCAAGCTTGCGGTAGAGCCGGTCGATATCAAAATAGCTTTCCGCCTGGATCGCGATCAGGTCGGGCTTCACCTCGGGCGCCTTCAGGGCAGGGCGCTGCTGCTGCAGGGCTGGGTTCTCGGCCTTGTCCATCAACAGAACGGCATAAAGCGGCATCAGCGGGAACAGGCCGAAGCGAGCTGTGTCCGTGTTGGTATCAAATTGCATGCCCAGCTTGCGGGCGCTGTCTTGCGTCAGGAAGCTTGCTGTGGCATGGGCCAGGAACCACAGGAACAAGATCCACACCATGAGCCCCAACACCCACGCCACAGGCGCGGGCAGCAGGCTTTGCTGGCTGGCGAAGGATGTTTCAAACACAAGCCCTGCGGCCAGGCCGATCAGGAAGGTGGCAACCACCAGCATCAGCCGCCCGCCACCCACATAGGCGACATAGAATTCCGGATAGATGAACAGGTGGCGCACGGTCTCCAGGTCCGGGGCATTGAGGGGTTCCCCCAGCACTTTGTTTTTCACATTCGAGACAATGGTAAAGCCGCCATAGACCAGGAACCAGAAGCCGAGGGCGATATAAGGATGGCCCAGAAGCGCCGCCCAGCTGAGATAGACCAGCACGGAAACCACAGGTGTCAGCACATAAAACAGCCAGTGGCGCCGGACGGTTGGCCGCGTGAATCCAATGGTTACCATCGCTTCCAGAAGGAAGGGCAGAAGCACGAGGACTGCGGGTATCAGGAACATATCCAAAGGCGCCGGTTATCCGTTGTTTGAGTATGCCTGAAGGCCCAAGGCCTGTCAGGCAGTTGGCAGGCGGGGCAGGGCCCCGGCGATCACGCGGGCAGCTTCATGGCTTGCGCGTTCAATGCCGGCTTCCGAGAAAAAATCCCCCCTGACTTGCGTATATGTCTCTACAACGGTCAGGAATTCCTCCGCAAGCCTTTGTTGGGGCGGTTGGGGATTTTGCCAGAAGGCATCCAGCGGTTGTGCGTCTGTGAGGCCTTCGATGTCATAGACAGCAGTGCCGAGAGCCTTCAGCGGGCGTGTGAGCCGAAGTGTGGCAAAGCCCACTGTGCTGTTCACCAGCACTACGCCGCGAGCATTCGTGATGATACGGTCCAGGTCCCCACCCGCCGCAAAGGAGACCCGGCCCGTGATGCCGAGCGCTGCCGCCTTCTTCGCAATGATGCTGCGGTAGTCGATGATACCGTTATCCAGCGGATGGTTCTTGAAAAACAGATGGCACTCACCAGGTGCGTTGGCAGCGAAGGACTGCATGATCTCGTCAATGAAGGCAGGCATGCCGTCAAAGCGGGAATGAATGCGGATCTGGTAATCGCTGTTCAGCTGCAGGGGCACCAGGAAATAGGGCACCTGTGCGGCCTCAATATGGGCGATGGTGGCCTTGTTGGCGCTGCCGTGCATGACCGACCGCGCCCCGCGTTTGATCCAGCCGCCCGCTTCCTGCCAGATGGAGGCGGGTCGGTGGCTTTGAAAATGCGGGAAGCGACTGCGGTAAATGATGTTGGCGCCATGGGCCAGGATATCCATACGCGCGCGGCGGCCCATGTTGGTCTTGATCGGGGTGCTGGCCTCCTGCCTGGGGCCATCCGCCGCCAGCTTCGATATCACGTCTGCATCTTTTGGCATGTGCGAGTAGCCGTTGGTGCCGCCCGCTTCCATAGTCACGAAGCCCGGGCGGATATAGCCCTCGTCAAATGCGTACAGCGTAAGCCCGCGATCTGCTGCGATCTGCCGGGCGGGGGCATGTATAGGCCTGCAATCACCCAAAAGAATAATGGTGTCGATGCCGTGTTCGGTGATCAGGGCTTCATACCAATCCGGCAGGCTGTCCAGTGTGTCACCGTAAGCATGGTGGCTGACACCTGCCACCGTCCCGCCGCGGAAAGCCCAGTCCCCGCCGCAGAAATGCGCCCGGTGAACAGACGCGCCAGCGCGCGCGAGCTTGCATGCAAGTGTTTCGAAAAACGGAGTGGCCAGGCCCTGCAGGAACAGGATGGACCGGCCTTCTAGCGCCATGTCTGCCATGGATGCCGGGTGGTCGGTATCAGTGGCCGGTATGCCATTTTTCATGGTGTGTTCCGCCTGCTCGTGCGCCCTGATCCCTGCGCTCAGTTTATGGCCAATTCTGGGTTTCTGATGGGAAACAGAATTGTGACCTAGCAAATGCCCTTATGGCATTCAAATGCTTTTTAGGCGAAATAATTCGCTTTAGAGGTGCGGTTGGGCGGCAGGTGCGGCGTCTATTAACCAAGGGTTCATGTTTGGCCCGCTATCGGATGCCTGTGTTTTTCTGTTCTGACGGCTCTGGAAATCAGATAATAATTTGTTAACAAATTTGACGAACGGAAAAAGGCAGACTAATCATGAAGATACTTTAACGAAGGATAATCCGTTTGTTGGCGTAAATTCATGTATGATGCTGAAAACCTGGGCCGAACCGGCCGGCAGTTTTGAGTATATGAAGGGCGACATGCAAAGGCCTGCGGGGGCATGCTTCAAATGTTACGGGTTTGTTGAGAAGCGTTAGCGCATGTGCTAGCTTGCCGCGATTTTTTATGAATGCGAACTTGTTTGCACCAAAATTGCCACATTTAGGTCTTTAGTTCAGGGGCTTGGTACAGTAGTTCACATAATAACAACGACGTAGCTTTGGGGATATTTTATGAAAAGCACGGCGGACGAGCAAACAGCTCGCGAGAATATCCTAGACCTTCCGAACAGCGTGAAGGCCGACCTTACTGATACTCTGGAAAACATTGGCGGTAGCTTCCTCAAACAGGGGCAGGCGCTGGAACGACTTTCCCAAACCTATGACCATGATGCCTATGCTGAAGCGATCCGTATCGCGCTTCAGACCCGTGGGCACCTGATCGTCATAGGTATGGGCAAATCGGGCCACGTGGCACGCAAGATTTCGGCAACGCTGGCATCCACCGGCACGCCGTCTTTCTTCCTGCACCCGGCCGAGGCATCGCACGGCGACCTTGGCATGGTGACGCCGGGTGATACGCTTCTGCTGATTTCCTATTCCGGTGAAACACAGGAGATCGTGCAACTGCTGCCATCCCTGAAGTCATTCGGCAACAAGATCATCGCCATCACAGGCGCGAAATCCTCAACTCTCGGGCGTGCGTCCGATGTGGTTCTGGAAATCCCGATCGCGGAAGAAGTGTGCCCCAACAATCTGGTGCCCACCACGTCGATCGTTGTAACTATGGCGATGGGCGACGCGCTCGCCATTTCGCTGATGACGCTTCGTAACTTCCATGCCCGCGATTTCGCGCGCTATCATCCGGGTGGGTCGCTTGGCCGTCGCCTGCTGATGAAAGTGTCTGACCTGATGCTGACAACCAGCGTGCCTGTGGTAACGCCCAACATGGTGCTTCTGGAACTGGCGGCCGAAATGGCCGGCGGTGCGGCCGGTGTGGCTGTTGTGGTTGACGAAGACCGCAAGCCGATCGGGGTTGTCACCAAGGGTCAGCTTGGCGTGGCCCTCAGGGTTACCCGCCGGGTTCGCGAAGTGTCCGCGCACCAGTGCATGAGCAAGGAGTTCTCGGTGATCCGCAAGGATGTGATCGTGGACGAAGCGGAAAGCATGATGCGCGGCGACGAGGTGAAGTTCCTTGTTGCAGTAGACAGCGAAGGGCGTTACGCGGGGATCTACAAACACGAGGACGCCTAGGCGGCAGTTGCCACCATCAGGCGCTCGACAGGAGATAGAGCCGGCGCATGAGGGCCCGTTCCGCATTTTCCATCCAGAAGGATGTTATCTTTGCCATTTTTGTGCGGGAGATGAACGCGAAGTTCAGCTCCTACACATTTGGTAATGTCTGGCTGGTGCTTGAGCCGCTCCTGATGATCGTGATGTTCATCGTGCTGTTCGGCCTCAGGGGGCGTGGCGAGTTTGGCTATGTGGCGCCCCCGATTTTCGTGTTCGCGGCCTTCCTGCCTTTTAAAATCCTGTGGCAACTGACCATGCGGCAGAATATGGGGGCCGTTTCCGGCGCCCGGGGACTGATGGGTTTCCGGCAGGTCAGGCTGTTCGATGTCTTCATGGCCCACAGCTTTCTGCAGGGCTGTCTGTTTCTGGTTGTGGGTCTGCTCATGGGGCTTGCGCTCTATTGGTTCGGGTTTGACGCGACACCGCGCGATCCGCTGTTGCTTCTGGCCTGGTGCGCGGTTTTGTGGCTGTTCGCGTCATCGGTGGGCATTCTGGCCTGCGTGGCGTCCCAGTTCGCTCGCGAGATCGAAAAGGTGATCTCCATGATCCAGATGCCGCTCCTGTTCATATCCGCGGTGTTTTTCCCGATGACGATGGTCCCGGAACCCTACCGGACAATATTGGCCTGGAACCCACTGGTGCATGCGATGGAACTGATCCGCGAAGCCTGGTTCCCTGTTTATGTCAGCCCGGTTGCCGACGGTTTCTACCTGTTCCTGTGGACCATCGGGGCCATGGCGCTGGCTATGTCCAGCTATCGGCTTTCGTGGCAGAGGATACTGGCGCAATGATCCAGCTGGAAAATGTGTCCAAATATTATCCCACGCGTTTCGGCCCGAAATATGCGCTGAAGAATCTGAATATCGATATTCCGGATGATCGCGACGTGGCCATGCTGGGCGTGAACGGCGCGGGGAAATCAACCCTGATGCGCCTGATCGGCGGCATTGACTTCCCGTCGGCGGGCCGCATCAAGTCCGACCGGTTCATTTCCTGGCCGCTGGCGCTGTCCAGCGGGTTCCAGGGCAATATGACGGGGCGGGAAAATGTTCGCTTTATCTGCCGGATCCACGGTGTGCGCGGCACCCATGAAATTGAAGAGTTCGTAAAGGAATTCTGCGAACTGGGTGATATGTACGAATTGCCGGTGAACAGCTATTCAAGCGGCATGCGGTCAAAATATTCTTTCGCCGTTTCGATGGCTTTCGACTTCGACACCTATCTGATTGACGAGATCATGTCAGTGGGGGATGAAGGGTTCCGGAAAAAGTGCGAAAAGGCCATTTCAGAGAAGCGCGAAAACGCCAATATCATATTGGTTTCTCACAATATGGGCACGATCAGAAAGCATTGTAATGCCGCAATTTTGCTTGCATATGGTCGGGCGGAATTTTACGAAAGTGTGGATCGCGCCATTTTTAGATACCAGAGCCTTTAGGGCTCGTGGTTGCTCGGGGAAGCATGAAACAGATTTTGGAAAAACTCAGAGGCGCAGTAGCGCAGCGTCTTGACCAGCGTAAAGACCTGGCGATAAGGCAGGAAGGGATGCTGTCCGCAACCTATACTGATGTGCGGGCTGCTACGGTCAATTTCGGCAGCTACAAGTGGGTGCTGGCGATCACGCTTCTGGCTGCTGTCTATTATGGATTGTTCGCGTCTGACCGTTATATCACCGAAGCCCAGCTTTATGTGAAGTCCACAAAGAATGGCAGCGGCGCCTTGACCCAGCTGTCGATCCTGGCCGGTGGCGGTAGTGAAGCACGGGACGCCTTGCTGCTTAAAAGCTATATCCATTCCTCGGACATGGCTAGGTACCTGAACAAGGAAATCGCGCTGAAGACCCACTTTACGAACAGCCAGTGGGATATGATCGCGCGCCTTGGAAGTGAGCCGACCGAAGAAGAATTCCTCGATTACTACCGGGGTAAGGTGGGGGTCTCGATTGACCCTGAATCGGGCATTCTGACGGTATCCGGCGAAGCTTTCACGCCTGAATATTCCCAGAAGATGGTGAGTGCGATCCTGACCGAATCCGAGCGCTTCATCAATGGTGTCAGCCAGAAGATCGCAAGTGAGGAAATCCAGTTTGTCAGCCAGGAACTGGAGCGCGCACGCGACCGGGTAAACCTCGCGCGTGACGAGATGCTGGCTTTCCAGAATGAAAACGAGCTTCTTGACCCGGCGGCAACCGGAGCGGCCCTGCAGGCCACGGTCAACAGCCTTGAGGCCCGCCTGGTGGAACTGCAGACTGAACACAAGGTTCTTTCAAGCTATCTGAACAGCACGGCGCCACAGCTTGTATCCGTCCAAAACCGGATCGACAGCGTCGCCCAACAGCTCGAAGAAGAGCGTGCCAAAATTGCCAGTCAGGACAATGAAGCCATCAATGATGTGAACGCCCGATATCAGCAGTTGGAGCTTGAGTTCGATTTCGCCAGCAAGCTTTATCAGCTTGCCCTGCAAGGGCTTGAGCAGGCGCGGGTAGACAGCTACCACAAGATGAAGCACCTTGTAGTGCTGCAGACGCCGTCGTTGCCTGATGAGGCGCTCGCGCCACGGAAACTCTATAATCTGATCACGCTCTTCGTCTTGTTGAGCCTGGCCTACGGGATCGTCACCATGACACTCGCAACCATTCGGGAGCACCGCGATGTTTAATGCTTTGAAGAAAAAGCCTCTCGAAGCCCTGAAAGTGGGGCTCGCGGCCCTTGTGCTGATGGGCGCGTCAAGTTCGGTACTGGCGCAGGCCGTGCCGCCGCTCACCCAGAACGGTGCGCCGGTGGAGGAAAACACCAATGAGGTGATCGACCGCCATGAAGCTTTCGGTAACTGGATCTTTGGCGGCCAGTTCGCCAACCAGTCTTTCATCGGCTTCAATCCGTCCTATGAGATTGCTGTGGGCGACAAGATCAGTCTCAAGATGTGGGGCGGTTTCGAATTTACGGGTGAGCTGGTTGTCGACGCACAGGGCAATGTCTTTTTGCCGGAAGTTGGCCCGATCGCCGTGCAGGGTGTCAGGAATGAAGATCTCAACGCGGTGGTGACAGAATCGGTCAAGCGCGTGTTCAAGAAGAATGTTGGCGTCTATGCCAGCCTGGACGGTGCTGAACCAGTGAAGATTTTCGTCACCGGTTTCGTTGAGCAGCCAGGTCTTTATGCCGGGCACGCATCCGACAGCGTGCTGTTCTTCCTGGATCAGGCGGGTGGCGTTGACCCGAACCGTGGGTCCTTCCTGGAAATCAAGGTGCTGCGTGGCGGGCAGGTGTACCGCACCGTCAACCTCTATGACTTTATCCTGACCGGGATTATGCCGGTGTTCCAGCTGTCTGACGGGGACACGATTGTGGTGACGCCGGTCAAGGCACAGGCAGGCGTACTGGGGGACGTTCAGAACAGTAACCTGTTTGAATTCACAACAGAGACCGTTGCTGCCGGCAAATTGCTGGCGCTGGCCCGGCCACAGCCGCAGGCAACCCATGTGCGTATCAGCCGCAACAGTCAGGCGAAGTCCGAAGTGGAATATATCGCCATCGCACAAGCGGCAAATGTACCGATCTATCCGGGCGACGTGCTGCATGTGATGTCTGACAAGTCCAACGGCACCATTTCGGTGCGCGTTGAAGGTGAAACCGATTCCGCGCGTGAATTTGTCCTGCCGTACGGCGCCCGCCTTGGCGACCTGATCGAACAGATCGACTTCGGCAAGAACGCACAGCGCAATGCTATCCAACTGATGCGCAAAAGCGTGAAGATGCGCCAGAAGGAAATGCTGGAGGCCCAGTTGCGGGCTCTTGAAAGCAGCGTGCTGACTGCCCGGTCCAACACCACCAAGGAAGCCGAGCTCCGCAAAAGCGAGGCTGAGCTTATCCTGAAGTGGGTTGAGCGCGCGCGCAATGTGGAACCCAACGGACAGGTGGCACTTGCCGGGGCTTCGTCGGTAAACGATATCCTGCTGGAGCCAGGCGATGTGATCCGCATTCCGCGCACCAGCAGCCTTGTGATGGTGCACGGGGATGTCTTGTTCCCAAGCGCCATGGCGTTCCAGGACGGCCGTACGGTTGAAGAATATATCGAGCAGGCGGGTGGTTTTACCCAATCGCGGCGCAATACCAATGTGCTTCTGCTGCACCGGGATGGCAGCTTCCAGAAAGTCAAAAACGGTGACCTGGACAGCAGGCGGGTACAGCTGGTGCCGGGCGATGAGATTTTCGTCCTGCCGCGGGTCGCCACCAAGCATGTTCAGATTGCGTCTGATATCATCAACATCTTCTACCAGCTTGCGCTGTCTGCCGGCGTGGTGCTCAGGCTCTAGGGCCGGTCGGAGACACCTATGACGCTTTTCATTCGACGGATGCGCAAGTTAGGCAGGGACCCGGTCGGGTATTTGCTGGATAGTACCCATGGCCCCTTGCGGGCACTGGGCGCGCGCCTCTATGCGAATGAGACTGAGCGTTTCCGAAAGCTGGGAAAAGCGGCCGCGGATCGCAAGATTACCGTCATCATGACAGCCTTCAACACAGGCCATCTGATCGAGCGGGCGGTCAAGTCCGTGCTGGCGCAAAGCCACAGGAACCTGGAGCTGATGGTGATCGATGATGCCAGCAGCGACGATACATCTGCCATCCTGGCAGCGCTGGCTGCAGAGGACGACCGGCTTCGGGTTTTTACTTCGCCCGCAAACCACGGGACCTACTGGTCGAAAAACTGGTGTCTGACCAAAGCCACCGGCGAGTTTGTCGCCTTCCATGACAGCGACGACTATTCAGACCCCGACCGGCTGATGATCCAGATGGGTGCCCTTCTGGCAGACCCGGGCCTGATGGCCTGTACCTGCCGCTGGCGGCGCGTGGATGAAGCAGGTGACATGCAGTTGATCGACGGTGCGGAAGAGCGCATGGCGGCCATCAGTCTGATGATCCGCCGGGCGCCGGTGCTCAAGCAGGCTGGCTTTTTCGATACTGTGCGCATCGCTGCAGATACGGAATATATCCGCCGCCTGAAGGAAATATTCGGCTGGAAAGGTGTGCGTCATTTGCGCCAGTGCCTGTACATAGGGCTGCTGCGGGACGGGTCGCTGACCACTGACGTGGGTTCCGGTTTTGACTGGCAGCGTCAGGGAAACAGCCACAAGCGGGCCGTGGGCGGCAGCCGGGCAGCCTATTATGATGCCTTTACCAGCTGGCATAACGCCTGCGGCGGCGACCGTACCAAGCTGAGTATTTCATTCCCGGCTGAGCGCCGACCTTTTGATGTGCCCGCTGATATACTGCGAGGCTGCAATGATGATGATCTGACCCAGGTGATTGAGCTGGACGCCAGCCAACCACAGACAGCGAGAGGATAGCCATGAAGCCGCAGTCGAAAGTTCGCCTTGAGCGCTTCGTCCGCCAATCCAGGGCCTGGACCTGGCCACCGCTGTTTCGTGGGTTGCGCGAAAATGCGCTGGTGGTGATGGACGGTGACATCCTGCGGGCATTTGACAAGCAAATTGATGGTTTCCAGTGTCAGACAGCCACGCCGAATACGGTAGACACCGCGATTATCAAATCCGTCAAACGTATCTTCGTTCTGTGCCGGGAAGGCGAGTTGGCGCTGGTACGCAGGCTCCGGCGCGCCTATCCGCGCAAACGGATCTTTTCCTGCACCTATGACATCGCCCCCAAAAGCCTGTTCGAGCGTCCCAAGCTTATGCAGCAGCCCGAGGCAGACAAAGCAGAGAAAAAGCAGCCGATCCTGATCGTCGGCGCACCCTATTCAGATGCCGAATTCCTGGCAGAAATTATACGCCTGAATGGTTTCGGAAACCCGAGGGAGTACCTGGACCGGGCGCTGGGTGCCTGGCTTGCGGAACAGAAGGACTTCCAGATCGCGCGCTATATGGATGTGCTGGATAAGCTTTATCGCCAGGATGGTGTGTTTGACATGGTGCTGCATACCGATGTGATGAAGGCCCTGTTTGAGAACAGCCGGGCGAGCTGGAAGACTCTGCTGGAATGGATCCGCCGCAATGATGCCAGGGTGATCTATTTCACCCGGCGGGACAAGATGGCCCAGGCGGGTATCGCCGGGTCGCTTGATGGTTCCCGTTTCCGTTCAGTCTGGAACATGACCGACACTCAACGTAAGAATTTCAATCCGCCGACCCTTGGTTTCGCACAGAGCAACGCCTGGCTTCAGGACGTGCTTACGCAGGAAGCGCTCCTGGAGGATTTCCTGCGGGATGAAGTGGAAGATTTCCGGTCGGTGACGCTGGAAGAACTGGTGGAACAGCCGGTTGAGGTCCTGAAGGCACTGGCGATGTTCCTCGGTGAAAAATCACCAAAGGCTTTCTCTGTGCCGGACTACCGTGCGCCCTATCAGGCCATGCCGCAATTGTGGGCTGACGCTGTGAAATTCCGGCATGAGTTGATCGACCGGCTGGGTCTTCATGTGAATGCGGCCGGGTCATTGGTGACCTACACAGATGACCTGATCAAAGGCGACAAGAAAACCGCCAGTTAGGCTTTTTCAGCGGCTTTGTAATCGACCACACTGAGCGCCAGGCTGGCGTGGGTGTCCGGGCCCTTGTCGAAAGGTCTGATGCCACTTGTTTGCAGCCGCAGGATATGGAAGGGCCGACCAGCCAGCGCAGGAACATGCCCTTCAAAGCTCCAGCCATTGATGCCCTTGCGCACGGCCACGCCCTCAACGGGCATATTGTCCAGCCAGACAGTCAGGTCATCCACATAGCGGCGGCGCAGGTATCCCGTGCCGGTCAGGCGCACGATGCCGCCCCTGGTCGCATCTGCCGCGAACAGCAGCGTACCGATACGCGCCATCCAGCGGCGGCCGATTCCTTTCTTGGTATGGTCAAGTTTGCCCCAACCGCTGCCAGCAAAGTCATCGCCTTCGGCCATAAGTTCCAGCCGCTCCGGCAAGGTAGGCCAGGCTGGCTCTTCTCTTGGTGTCACGGCGGCTGCCAGCTCTTTTTCAAACCGTGTCCGCTCCACATCAAGGAGTGTGTCGATATAGTCGACCGCAGCTTTCGGGAAACGGCTTTCCGGTCCTTTCACTGGCAGATCAGCGGGCGTCGGGGATGTAGGTTTCTTCGTCATACGGCAGACCATTCCAGTAACAGGCCAGCTTGCGCAAGCTGTTTTCTCAAGTCTTCTGATGCCAGGGGTGTGCCCACGCTGTTATCCAGCGCCATCAGTTTGAATTCAAGGAGGCCCAGTTGATCCGACGTCAGCGTGGCCGCCGTGCCGCCGCTGACAGCAGTGCTGCAGTCGTGCCCGGCAACCATGAAGCATGTATCCGCCACTCCGGCCTTCAAGCGGAACGTACCAAGCCTGTGGCCGACCACGATCACACACTGCAAGGCATGCCGCACTGTGTCGTGGCTCCAGAACAGGCCGTACTCTGGCAGGAAGCCCTGTGTGGGGGCATTCCTGTCCTTTTCATCATAGTCGATTCGCAAAGCCAGCTTCGGGGCTATGCCTGCGCCGTCCAGAAGTTTGTCGCCGTCCACGCCTTCGTCCAGGCTGCAGCCGAAGCTGATGGCTGTCTTCGCCTTCAGGCCGTGCTTCAGGCTGCCGAAGGTGACAGGAGTGCGGTGGACAGCGTGTGTGCTTTTGCCGTCAAAAATCAGCGGTGCTTCATACCCGATCCGGGCCAACAGGCTGGCCGGGGCTTCGCCTGTCAGATCAGCAAGCCGGGATGCCAGCGCCGGAGTGCAGAACCGTGGGCAGCGGTTGATGTCCAGTTGGGGCAGTAGCTCCTGCAGGATTGCCGGTGGTGGCACGGCACCGATCAGGGCGGCTGTCCGGGTACTGCCTGCCAGTGTGCTCGTGGTGCTGTTATCAGTTTTCTCCACCGATTCTTGCCGCGGAGCTGAAAGGTCTGCGCTTGGCACCTCTGTGTCCTGCAGGCATTGGGCCAGTGAGGCGGCCACTCCGGCTTTGGTCCGGTGGTCCACAAAATGGTTCATCAGCCCTGGCTGTGCCAGGAGGGCCGCCACGCTGGTGGCCAGCGTGTCATGGGCTTTTCCGTGGGGCAGGGCGATATGGCTGCCTGTGGGCAGGTGCTGCGCCCAGGGCTGCCTGGCGGTGATGATGGCCTTACCCATGCAAGCCGCCACGGCAAGGCCGGGGCTGCTGGCATGATCATGGCCGTCCAGAAAGGCGACGATGTCCGCCTCTGCGATTGATGCCGCCAGATGCCGCGCCGCCGGATGGACACTGAGGTGCGATACGCTTTCAAAGGCGGGAAACACCGACAGGCTTGCCCGACAGGTCTGGGCTGCGGCGGCTTCTTCCGTGACATATAGAATTACCGATGTGTCGCCCTTCGCCGTGGATGGCGTTTCCGGGGCTGGCGCCATGTCCAGGACGGCTGACGGCGTCAGGCTCGATGCTGTCATCATGCGGGCCATTGCCGGGCTCGCGGCCACAAGCGCAGTCGCCGGGGCCAGCAGCAGATCAAGCGCCGGGGTGATTGTGCCCTGGGCCAGTGATTCCCGCCTGTGGTGCACTCTTGCGGCATATAGGGCCTTGGCGTGCGCGCCAGTGCTGTCCTTCAGCCACTGCCAATAGGCGTCCGGCCAAAGGCCCGTGGCGCGGCAGGTCGATTCGGCCAGTGGGAACAGGGACAGGGTTGCCGGCATCACAATGCCTGGTGCCTGGCGCAACAGCTCCAGCGGGAACAGGCTGTCACCGTCCGCGCCTGGAATGTATAGCCGGCGATGCGTCTCATATGTGCCCCAGTTTGCGCGAAGGTCCCGAATGCGGATGACCGAAAAGGTCAGGTCTGCAGGTGGGGCGGGCGCCAAATCATCAATAACAAAGGTGATATCATGATCTGCGGCCAGGGCTTCGGCGGTGCTCAGCCCCAGGGCAGCCGCAGCGCTGCGGAAAGGGGGCAGGGACCCAAAGACCAAAATGGGCAGGCGGCCGGTCATTGGTTTGCTGCCTTGGGCGCACCCACACGCGGGAACAGGAGGTCCAGCGTTTCAAACTGGGCCTTAAGGTAGGCGTTATAGATTTCCTGGCCAGACTGCTGCAGCACCGCTACTTCGCATGGGTCTGTGACGAGTGTCATAAGGCCGTCGCACAGGTCGCTGATAGTGGGGCAAGCGTGCAGCGGGTGTTCTGTCGGGATGCCAATCATGGCGTCGCTTGTGGCCACCAGCGGGCGCCCGAACCTGAGCGCCTCAACCGATTTGATCTTGAGCCCGGTGCCGCCCACATTGGGGTTCAGAACGATGTCCATGTCGGCGTAAAAGCCTTCGACGCTGGGGACAAAGCCCAGGCGATTATAGAAGGCTTCTTCGGCGGGCCCGGTGTTACAGATTGGGCCAGCCAGACTGAATTCGCACTGTTCCATCAGGGTCGGCCGGGCCTTGAGGGCGTCGCTCAGTCCCTTGAGCGCATTCACATTGATCGGGTTGTCGCTGGCGATATAGCCGACCTTCAGCTTGGCGCCTCGCTCTGGCGCTTTGGCCTTAAGGAAATTGGGCGGGTCAAAAAAGCCCAGAGTGCAGACGGGCGTATCCGTCAGGCCGCGGAAGGTTTTGGCTTCCTCATCCTGAATAGCAATCACATGGCTTGCGCGCGCCAGCGCCTTGGCTTCTTCCTTGGGGGTCGTATAGAACCATGATGGTTCAAGTCCGTCGCGCTTCAGTGCTTTGTGGCGATTGCCGAACACATCGTGGGTGTCAATATAGCGCGGCATATCGGCAGGCACTGCATCAAGCCAGGCGCTCTGCCAGACATAATTGGCCAGGCACAGCTTGATGTCCCAGATGCCCAGAATGCGGTTTGTCAGCTTGGTCACCGCCGGGGAGTGCCAATCATCGATCAGGTGATGACGGCGCTTGGAGCGTTTCTTGATCACCAGTTCACGCGGCAGGACATACACATGCTCCCATGCCTCGCGCATGGCCTGTTCCTGTTCCTCGCTCAGCCCTTCAAGGCCGGTATAGACATAATGCAGCTGGTAGCCCCGCGCCTGGATTTCCCGGCACACCGCATACACGCGGGCACGGTTGCCGTGATTTTGCGGGTGGCTGGGGATCGGGGCTGTGACAAGCGCGTGCATGGGTGCCTAATGGGTCCTTCTAGAAATCGAACGTGATCGCCGGGTCTTTGCAGTGCTCGGCAATCATGGTCTTTTCAGCGTCTGTCAGCTTGATCTTGTTGGCGCTGGTTTGGACCAGGCTTTTTTCACGCACCTCGGGCGGCAGGGTGGACAGGTAATGTTCTTTGGTCAGGGTTTCAACTGGCGCCGACAAGCCCAGTTTCTCGCCAATGATGTCTGTCTGGGCAAAGTCCAGGAAGCCGGCAGTATTGTCGGCGACCGACTGATATTGCACCATCTTCAGCTTGGCCCGGTTGTCTTCGATAATCTTGATATATTGAAGCCAGCGATTGCAGAAATTCTGCAGCATCTCGCGGCGTAACTCGAATTCCGGGTCATCGAATTTTTCGTCACGGTGGTCGCGCATATGCCGCATCAGGGACGAAAATACGGGGACCGCCGGCCGATATACGCAAACACTGACCGCCGCGGGGAAGGAGAAAGTGAGTTCCGGCAGGCGGAAGATATTGTGTGGTGATTTTTCAACGATGGCCACACAGTCGTTGGGAACCGGTTTGCCAGCGAAGAAGATGTGAAAGAATATTTTCTGCTGCAGGAGCCTCAGTGAGCCACGGTCTAAGGGCGGGATGCTGCCGAAGCCGTCATAGACTTCACGGTTTACGATCTCAATATTGTTGTTGAACTTGCGGACCAGATCATTCACGCCGTGGAACATGAGGCGGAAATAGTCTTCCTCGCCCTTCGCATAAACACCATTGATAATGTCGAAGGCGCGGCCCACGAAGGTTGTGCCGCTCTTTGTATAGCCACCGACAAAAATCTTCTTACACCGAAAGCTCATATGTCTGTCTCTGTTCTTCAGTTTGGCTGCCCAAGTTACGGATGTCGGGCAACTATTGTCAGGATTGGCCCATAAAATCCCAGGCGTGGGCGACCATGTCCTCAAGCGCTGGAATGGATGGCGACCATCCCAAAGTTGTTCGTGCCTTTTCCGCGTTGGCGACCAGTACAGCCGGGTCGCCTGGACGACGTTCTTCTTCTTTTACAGTAAAATCGATGCCGGTCACCTGTTTCGCGGCATCGACCACCTCGCGCACAGAAAAGCCCTGACCGTTCCCCAGGTTGAAGGCATCATAGAAGCCACGTCGACCCCAGACTTTCGAATCGTCCTGGGTAAAAAGATGCTCCAGCGCTTTCACGTGGGCATCTGCCAGATCCGCCACATGGATATAGTCCCGGATGCAGGTGCCGTCGCGGGTGTCATAGTCGGTGCCGAAGATGCTGATGGCATCGCGCTGGCCACTTGCTGCCTGAAGCACAAGCGGGATCAGGTGGGTTTCCGGGTCATGCCGTTCGCCCAGGCGACCCTCAGGATCTGCGCCTGCGGCGTTGAAATACCTGAGCGCAATGGCCTGCAGGCCGTCGGCAGCGGCTGTATCCCTGAGCATGCATTCCACGGCCCATTTGGTCTGGCCGTACGGATTGATGGGGACCTTCGGCAGGTCTTCGGTCAGAAGCGCATCGGTCGAATCGCCGTACACCGCTGCAGTAGAGGAAAAGACCATCTTGCGAACACCGTGGCGCACCATCGCCCTGACCAGGTTCAGGCTGCCGGCAACGTTGTTGTCGTAAAACTTCATTGGATCACGCACGCTCTCGCCTGCTTCAATGAAGGCCGCAAAATGCACAACAGCGTCGATGGCATGATTTTCGAACAGCTGGTCAAGAAGGGCTTCATCGCGGATGTCGCCTTCTATGAAGTCGGCATCCAAGACTGCGTCCTGGTGACCATTTGAAAGATTGTCCAGCACCAGGGGAGTATATCCGGCGGCTTTCAGGGCAAGCAAGGTATGGCTGCCGATGAAGCCGGCGCCGCCCGGTACCAGGATTGTTTTTGCCATGATCGCCCCCGACTGACTGTGATTAGAATTCTGAATGCGAGGCAGGCCTCGTCTCGCACTCTGTTAAAGTCTTCTCCGCCTGTGTCAAGCCATACAGTCACAGGCAGGCCAGTGCGACCTGTACAGACAACGCTTTCTTGCATCCGCCCCCTTTTTTGGCTAACAGCAGGGAAATCTTATTTTTTGGGGACTTGTCATACTCATGCGTATCCTTTTCATGCACAATAACTTTCCCGGCCAGTATCGCCGCATTGTCGATCATATTAAAGACAAGCCCGGCATTGAAATGGTGGCCGCGACGCTGGCGAGCAACGAACAGAAGTTTCGCCCGAAGCGCGTGAACTTCAAGCCGCACCGCGATGCGTCGACCAAGATTCATCCGGCCCTTCATTCCGTTGAAAAGGCGGTCCTGATGGGGCAGGCGGCATACAAGTCCCTGATGCCGCTTCAGGCAAAAGGCTACAAGCCGGATGTCATCCTGTCGCATTCCGGGTGGGGCTCGAACATGTTTCTGAAGGACCTGTTCCCGGATTCGAAACTGCTGACTTATTATGAATGGTATTACCACAGCCGTTTCTCTGACGGTGACTTTCTGCGAGGCGAGCCATATGATGCCAACGGCCAGTTGCGGATACGTATGAAGAACACGCCGATCCTGCAGGACTTGGCGGCCATGGACTGGGGACAGTGCCCCACGCAGTTCCAGCACAGCAAGTTCCCCGACATCTTCAAGGACAAGATCAGCGTTCTGCATGACGGCGTGGATACCGACTATTTCACGCCGAATCCAAATGCCAAGATCACGATTGGAGAGCATACCTTCACTGCTGAAGACGAGGTGGTCACCTATGTCGCTCGCGGTATGGAACCCTACCGCGGCTTCCCGCAGTTTATCGAGACAGTGGCGAAGCTTCAGAAGATGCGGCCGAATGTACATGCGGTGGTTCTGGGTAACGACCGGGTGGCCTATGGCGCAGAACGGCGGGACGGCAAATCATATAAGGAATGGTCGCTTGAACAGTTTCAGCCGGATATGAGCCGCCTCCACTTCCTGGGGCTTCAGCCGCTCAACGTGTTCCGGTCATTGATGCAAGTCTCGTCGGCTCACGTCTATCTGACAGTGCCTTTTGTGCTGTCCTGGTCGATGCTTGAAGCCATGAGCACTGGCGCTTTGATCGTTGGCTCTGATACAGACCCGGTAAGGGAGCTGATCACTGACGGAGAGAATGGCGTCATCGTGCCATTCAGGGAGCCTGAGGCGATTGCAGAGAAGCTCAACCATATTCTGGATAACCGCAAAGACTATGCGGAACTCAAAAAAACGGCCCGTGACCACATTGTTGCCAAATATTCGGTAAAAGATCTGTTGCCGCGATATTGGCAGCTGATTGAAAGTGTTGCAAACGGGTCACAGATTTAGCCCCTTTGGCGCTTTTATTGGGGCGGCATGAAAAGCACGGTTGAATTGACGGGCCCGTAATGGTGTTCTGTCGGCTGTGTATAGACACGGACGAAACTTTGTAAATTATCTTGACTATATAGATGTGTAAGCACAATTATGCGGTTGACATCATTGGCATTCTCTCGCTAGAGAGTGTGCAGGGGGCTATAAGACCTACGTTCGTGCCTCACAATTAGACAATGTGTTTGCTTTTTCAGGAGGAAAGCTATGGCAGACAAGATTTTTGGTACCGGTGCGGGCGAGACTATTCCCGGCACAGAAGCGGACGATTTTATCGATGCCCGCGGCGGTAACGATACCGTATTCGGCGGTGACGGTAATGATACGCTTTATGGGCGTGCTGGCGACGACAGCATCGGCGGCGGTAACGGCGACGATCTGATCGTTGGTGGTGACGGCCTTGATACGCTGAACGGTAACGACGACGACGATACGATCATCGGCGGCGATGGTGCTGACGACATCTCTGGCGGTGACGGCAATGACGACATCTCTGGCGATGACGGTAACGATGTTATCGACGCAGGTGATGGCGACAACACTGTTACTGGTGGTAACGGTGATGACAACATTACAACTGGTGAAGGTAACGACCACATCACGACTGGTGTAGCTGGTACTGGTACTGGTACAGAAACAGTTGTTGCTGACGCTGGCGACGATACGATCGACGGTTCAGCTAGTGCTTCTGTTGATGTTGATGCCGGTGATGGCGACGACATCATCTATGGTTCTGCCGGTAACGACACGATCGAAGGCGGTACCGACGCAACTGACGGCGGTGATGACACGGTGATCATTTCTGGCGAGATCAATGACCTTGCTGACTTGACCGGTAACAGTACTACGGCAGACTCCAATGTTGCGGGCGCTGACGACCTGCGGAACATTGAAACTGTTCAGTTCGACAACGTAACGATTGACCTGACCAGCACTGCTGATCAAGACTTCACATCTTCTGAAGACATCGTTGTTGCGGACGCTGAAGGTACGAACTCTTCGAACGCTGACTTCGGTGATCTGTCTGACAACCTGTTCCGCTTCACTGGTGGTGCTCTTGAAACGCTTGCGGGTAGCAACGAAGATGATGCACTCGACACTGACTGGACAATCGTTTCCGTAAATGGCGTTGAGATTACTGCTGACGGCGACACTCTGGAGCTCGATAGCGGTTCTGTTATCGAAGTTAACGCAATTGCTATCGATCCTTCTACGCCAGGCACACAGCACATCATCTATACTCCAGACGAAACTCTGGGTAACGATGCGGCTGGTTCTGATGCAGACGGCACGATTGAAGTTGTTGTTGAAGATGCCGACGGCAATCAGCACATCATCGAGGTGAACCTGAGCACTGTCGAAAAAGACGGCATTTTCACTGCTGCTGCTGGCGGTTCCAAGCTGGTGGGTAACGACGACGGCGAGACCTTCAACGGTGCTGCCGGTGACGACCGTATCCTTGGTAACGACGGCAACGACGTCATGACTGGTGATGACGGCAATGACACATTGACCGGCGGTAACGGCGACGACATCTCCCATGGTGGCAACGGCGACGATGCGATCTGGGCTGGCGGCGACGGTAACGACAGTGCTTCCGGTGATGCTGGTGACGATACAATCGGCGGTGGCGACGGCAACGATCTTCTCGTTGGTGACGGTACTAACCAGTTCGGCGGCACCACATTTACTGACGACGCTGGCGACGATGTTATCTTCGGTGGTTCCGGTAACGACAACATCTACGGTGACGGCTACAACGGTGCGACTTCCGACAGCTCTCTGGACGGCGCAGACGAAATCTGGGCTGGCTCCGGTGATGATGTTGTGTTCGGTGGTGGCGGCAACGACATCATCGGTGGTGGTGATGATAGTGATCAGCTGAATGGTAACTCCGGCGACGACACCATCTACGGTGGTGCCGACGGTAATGAAACCATCAATGGTGGCGACGGCGACGACCTGATCTTCGGTGGTGCCGAGAACGACACCATCAACGGTGACGACGACGACGACGTGCTCTTCGGCGGTTCCGGTGATGACCAGATCGCTGGCGGCCTTGGTGCTGACGAGATCTACGGCGGTACTGGTGCTGACGTGGTTACCGGCGGCGACGGTGTGGATACAATCCGCGGCGGCGACGGCGATGACAACCTCGATGCAGGCGCTTGTGACGACGTAGTCTTCGGTCAAGACGGCAACGACGACATCGTCGGCGGTGCTGGTAACGACGACCTCGACGGTGGTGAAGGCAACGACGACATCGCTGGTGACGCTGGTGACGACACTATTGCCGGTGGCAACGGTGACGACACGATGGATGGCGGTGCTGATGACGATGTGATCACTGGTGGTGCCGGTGCAGACTCAATCACTGGCGGTGCTGGTGATGATGATCTCAGCGGCGGTGACGGTGCCGACACGTTCGTAGCAGCGGACGGCGACGGCGATGACACCATGTCTGGTGGCGACGGCGCTGATCTCTTCGACTACAGCGATCTTGCCTTCGGCGCAGCCACTAACACCGGTGCTGATATCATCACTGACTTCGATACTGACGAAGATACCTTCCGGATTGAAGGCCTCATGGTTGGTGACGAGTCCCTGAATAACTGGGCAGAAGAAACCACCCAAGGCGGTGTGTCCGGTGTTCTTGTGACCTTCGACAGCGGCGCGACAGTCTTCATCCAGGGCGTAAGCCTCGGTGACTTCTCGAACGCAGTTATCATCGACTAAGTCGGTTATCGACGACAAAAGAACTTCGGAAAGGGAGGCTTTGGCCTCCCTTTTCTTTTGGCCGGGGCTGCCTATTCGGCCCGACCGACTTAGTGAATTTTCGACCTAATCACGTTATTTTGACACTAATGAAAAAAGTTCAGCTTTGATGCGGCTTTCCGGCGCACGATGAATTTGATCAAAATATCGACACAGTCCTAGCCATATGCTACCACTTCGCCCATAAGGGTTGTCTTCAAGGATAACCCTTGTTGCGCGGGGGCGAGATTTATACCATTTTGGATTTCTCCCAGTTTGGGGTTTTGACCAGAGCAAGGTTTTTGCTGAATGTCACTTATTGATGATTACAAGGCTGAAGAAGAGACTCTCAAGAAGTCACTGAAGAAGGCCGCACTCTATTCCGTACTCGCCAGCCTTGCTATGTTGGCGGTGCCTATGTTCCTGTTCCAGGTTTATGACCGCGTGCTTCAGTCACGCAGCATGGAAACCTTGGTGGCCATGGCAATCTTCGCCATTGTCGTGCTGATCGCCTATGGGGTCTTTGATTCCGTCCGCAACAGCCTGCTCACAAAGGCGGGAGTGGACATGGAAGCCAAGGTCTCCGGTCTTTTGCTAGCGGGAGAGCTGTCCCGGCAACATGGGGCGAATGCCCAAAGTCTGCGTGACCTGGCAGCGATCCGTCAGGCCGTGGCGTCACCCGCATTTGGTGCTTTGTTCGATTTGCCCTTCATGCCGGTCTTCATGCTGTTGATCTTCCTGATCCACCCGGTCCTCGGCGTGGTGGTCATTATCGGTGTCTGCATCCTGGCCTTTATGGGCGTCTGGGGGGACCGGGCCACTGCCGCTCAAAACCAGGAGCATATGCAGGCAATGGTGAAATCCCACCAGGTGCTTGAAATGCACATGAACTCTCAGGAAATCATTCGCGCACAGGGTATGTACCGCGAAGTTGTGGAACATTGGGGCGAGCACCAGGGCAAGGCGCTGGACCGGTATATCAATTCCACCCTGAACATGACCAATTTCAGTTCCGCCACGAAGGCTATCCGCCAGGTTATTCAGGTGTTGATGATCGGTACCGGTGCGCTGCTGGTGCTGGCCGACCAGGCAACAGCTGGCATTATCTTTGCGACGTCCATGATCGGTGGCCGGGCCCTGGCGCCTGTTGAACAGATTGTCGGCGGCTGGCGTATCCTGAAGCAGGCGCACGGCACGCGCGCCCGTTTGATGACACGCCTAGAAGAGATGTCTCTTCCTGAAAACCGGACATTACTGCCGCGCCCGAAAGGCGTGCTCCGGCTTGAGCGCGTTGTCTATGTTCCACAGCCTGGTGTACCGCCCATTATCAAAGGCGTGACCGGAACGATTCAGGCGGGCGACAGCATTGCTATCATCGGTCCTTCCGGTGCAGGTAAGTCCACCCTGGCGCGACTGATTGTCGGCTATCTGCTGCCAAGCGCGGGTGTCGTTTCCCTTGATGGGCAGGATCTGAAGGTCTGGGACCCGGTGGCAAAGGGCTTGCATATGGGCTATATGCCGCAACAAAGCACATTCTTTGAAGCCACAGTGCGGGAGAATATCGCCCGTCTCAGGAAAAATGATCCCGAGGAACTGGCCATTGAGGCGGCAAAACGTTGCGGGGTCCATGACCTGCTGCTGAAGCTGCCGCAGGGCTATGATACTGTCATTTCCAAGAGTGGCTTCTACCCATCTGGCGGCCAGGCCCAGCTTATCGCCCTCGCGCGCGCCTTCTATGGCAACCCGGCGGTGCTGGTGCTGGATGAACCGAACGCGTCTCTTGATACAGCAGGCGAAAAAGTATTCCACCGGGCGCTTCATACCGCGACGAGCAGTGGTATTACCACCATAGTGGTTACCCAGCGCCCTTCCGTGCTGCAACATGTGTCCAAAGTGATGGTCATGCAGGATGGTGCCATCAAGGAATTCGGGCCAAAGGATGAAGTGATGAAAAGCGGTGTTGTTCAGGCTGTACCTGGCAAGGCTCAGCAAAAAGCAGCCGCTAAACCAGGCCAAGCCGCCGCCGCGCAGCCGGCTGGTACGGGCAAACCGAAAACGGAAGCCCCTAATAAGCCGCGCAAGGTGGGTGTCAACATAGACCCCACAAGCGCTAAGAAGAAGGAGGCGTAGATGTCTAAAGAACTTGCGCCTGCATCTGGGCCACAACTGCCAGCATTGGCGAACGATCGCTTCGAGCGCGCTTCCCTGCAGACTTGGCATGACAAAGTAGACACTGATCCAACGTCGATCCTGAAAAGGGCGATGCTGGTTCTGATTCTTGTATTCGGCTTTGGCGGTCTGTGGGCTGTTTCTGTCGATATCGGGGGCGCTGTTATTGCAAGTGGTCGTGTGATCGCGAAAGACCGCAATCGCGTGGTGCAGCACCTGGAGGGTGGTATCCTCAATGAAATAATGGTGCGCGAAGGTGACAGGGTGAAGAAAGGCGATGTCATCGCCCGCCTCGATGATACCCAGATCAAGGCCCAACTGGACGCCGCCGAACTGCAACGTGCTGTGTTTGACGCTCAGCTTGCGCGTCGGCGTGCTGAAACCCAGTTTGCCGACAGCATCAATTTCCCGGCCGATGTTCCTCCCAGCATCCGCAATGCGGAACGCTATAAGGAAACGGTGGAAAGTGAGCGCCAGGAGTTTGACGCACAGCGTCGGTTCTACCTAGCCAAAATGGATATCCTTGATACCAAGATCGAAGGCCAGAAGGTCAATATCAAGGGCACGGAAGCCGTTCTTGATGCTTATGAGCGTCAGTTGGTGTCCTACCGGCTTGAGCTCAAGGACTTTCGCGAGTTGCTCGAACAGGGGCTGATCAAGCGGACACAGGTCTTTGCCACAGAGCGTAAGGTCGCTGAAGTTGAAGCCCAGTTGGCCAATGCCAAGCTCGATATTGAGAATGCGCGGAACAACATCGACAACCTGACCCGTGAAAAACGTCAGACCAGGCTGTCTTACCTGAAAGACGCCAACTCGATCCTCGTTCAGATTCAGCAGCGTATCAACCAGGCTGAAGCGCAGATTACGCGGTACCGCGACATGGCTGCGAGAAGCGAAATCAAATCGCCAGTGGATGGGACGATCTTCCGGATTGCCACCCGCACGCTGGGTGCCGTGGTGCGGCCGGGTGAAACGATTATGGAGGTCTTCCCCCATAATGATGCATTGACCATCGAAGCAGCCGTTCAGTTGAAGGATATTGAACAGGTCCAGATCGGACAGGAAGTTCAGGTGGTGTTCCCGTCTGACCGGGAAAAGAGCATGACGCCCATCCCGGGACATCTGATCTATTTGTCGGCTGATGCTGTCGTGTCTGAACAGAACCCGATGGGTAGCTATGTGGCCCACATCACCATCAATCCTGGTGAAGATACAACAGATCTGCTGCCGGGTAACTTCGCCGAGGTTTACATCAAAACTGAGCCAAAAACCTTCCTGGAGCATATATCACGGCCATTCACGCGCTTTGCGTTCCGTATGTTCAAAGGCTAGTCTGACACGGACATCGGGGGAGAAAATACGGTGAAGATTGAGCTGACGGTCAGTGCGTTCAGGGCGGCCTATTCTGGGACGTCCCTGTTCCTTGTGGGCGAAGATGTTCTGCCCGCACTTAAGAATATACTTGGGGACGACGTCCGCTTTTTGGTGCTTGGAGCCGATGGCTGCATCTACAGCGCCGGCGAAAAGCGTCGCGGACTGGATGCACGGCGCTCGCCGGTTGGCATGGCCATTGGGGTGCGTGGGATGCTGGTCGGTAAGGCGACCCATGCGGCGGCCAAGGCGTGGGACGAGCACGCCCGCCGCCAGAAGATGTTCACCCCGGTACCGATCAGACTGCTGACTGGCATGAAAGGCCGCATGAAGCTGGATGGCGCCCGGTTCATGTTAGACTGTAAAACAAGGGAAGCAGCGGATCTTCAGGCCCAGATGGCTGACAAGGAAGCCGGGATGTCATATCTGCGGCGCAAGAATGAAAGCTTGTTGCTGAATCTGGAAAAAGCCCGTCGCATGATCCGGGGCGCCGGCTTTGGCCTGCAACATATTGCGGCCGAACTGCCCGTGGGCCAGGAAACAGTTGGCCCTGGCGGCACCGTGAACACTTGTCACTTCAGCCAATTCCTGCCCGCAGACGCGTCAGGCCTTTGGGCTGTAGCGCTTTATGTGATGTCTGCCGATAGCGAGACTGCATCCCCTGATGGCTATCTTGAGGTGCGGGTGTTACGGGCAAGCGATGGAAAATGCCTCGCCCAGGACGCAAAACCTTATGTTCTGTCAAAAGGCTGGTTGCAGTTTGACCTGAGCGGTGCCTGCAGTGCCGTCTTTGGCGACGCCGTACTCGAAGTATCCTGGAGCAGCGATGCGGATAACGCGCCGCTGCTGGCGCTTGCGGGCGTCGACGCGGACCGTTTTGGCGATGACGCCGGGCAGACATTGGCGCTCCGTCTTATGAAAGGCCTTGCAGACCCAATGAGCGATGTAGGAACCGGTGATGGCTATGACCTGTCGCCGTTCAGGCATTGTCCGGTAGCGCCGCATGTCCTTCGGCGCCGCGCGACTTGGGCATTTGGCGACCTGCTGGCCGACATCCCTTACGGGGAATCGCTTGTCAGTACAGGTGCTGAAGGGGACAATTGGGTGCAGACGCACCCGCATGAAAAGGGCCCCTCGGGTGTCAAGGTCCGCGGCGCATTGGCCGCAGGTGTTGCTGAAGTCAGTATCTCCGTTCTGACGGACCATGAATCGGGGCCAAACTGTCTCTACAGCATTCTGGCCGTTGAGCACCTTGAAGGCGAGGACGATGCCGCGCGCAGCCGCAAGGTCCTGGCGTGTCTGGCGGGAAACATGGCCAACCAGGACAACGGAATTCATGCCGCCCAGGCCATGGTGGCCCCCAAGCAGACGAAAACCCTGACGCTGAACCTGGAGGCACCGCTGGAAAATCGCGCGGACCTCTATCTGGTGGTGGAAGTGCCAGGCGGGAAAGCCACATACGGCTGGTGTCGTTGGTCCGGGCTTGAAATCGGCCTTGAATGGGGCGCGCTTGAGGTCAGGGAAATGCCGACACCAAGTAACAGTGCCGCAGCGCTACGCATGCGGTCGCTTAAATTCCCGGCTTTGGCAGGACGGATTGAATTCGTGTCTGGCGCCAAGAAATTGGACGAACTGTCGAAGAGCCTTGGATTTTCACCGCTCCTGGTAAGTGAGGAAACGGGCAGCTTGCAAACGCACCCCCTTCAGGACGGCCTGTCAGCAGCGATTTTCGAGGGTGGGGTGCCGACCACGACCCTAAGGGTGGCGAGCGAGGTTGAAACCGCGCATGATGCTGCACCAGCATTCTTGTATGTGTTGGCTGTGGTTTCTCCGTCTGTGACCGAAAAGGCTCGTGCCATTCGCAATGTCATGTCCCGGATAGATCCGCAGGACCCGGCAACCTGGCAGGGCATTAATGGCCGCAAAACGGTCCAGTGGCAGGCCAAGGTGCTGTATGCCCGGCAGGCGGCCACCATCGAAATCGAACTGGCGCTTGCCCTTGACGCCCCTGGCGATGCAGTTTTTGCCGTTAAACCTGCGGGTCAGTCTGTAAGCTATGGATGGTGCCGCTGGTATTCGCTGAATATAACCACAGCGCCTGAAACACCGCTTTTGGCTGGTCCCGTTGATCATGGCTGAACTGCTGCCAAATAGGGCTGCAGATGCGCCCAAAGGGCAGGGGACGATTGGTGTCGTGATCCCAGGCTATGGCCATCCGCAGTTTTTGTCCGAAGCCATCATCAGTGCCTGCACGCAGGAAATTGACCAACCGCTGCAAGTGGTTGTCGTGGATGATGGATGCCGGTTCCCCGAAACCGGAAAGGTTGTGACAAACCTGATGGAACGGTTCCCGGGCATGCTCTATTACCTTCGCCAGGAGAACACCCGCCTGCCTGGTGCACGTAACGCCGGTGTGCGGTTCCTGATGTCGATGGTGCCAGACCTGGATGCCGTCTTCTTCCTGGACGCAGACAATCGCTTGTCACCCTATTCACTGCAGCGCTACCGTGAAGTGTTGGGTGATGACCCTCTCGTTGGTTGGGCTTACCCTGATATTTCTTTCATGGGGCTGACGTGGGGGGAGGAAGGCTTCGATACCCGCGAAACAGCCCCTGATTACAGCAAGCTGAAGCATCTGGTGGGGAACATCTCTGAAGCTGGGTCGCTGGTACGGGCAGACATGTTGCGCCAGGGCGTGCTGTTTGACGAAACCATGCGCTATGGCTTTGAAGACTGGGATTTCTGGCTGACGGCGCTTGATGCCGGCTATGTGGGGCGCCGCGTGCAGCATGCCGGGTTCCTTTACCGCCGCCGTCCGGAAAGCATGCTGGCCGATTCCCGGCGACAGGAAGACGAGCTGATTTCAAAGATGCGGCGCAAGCATGCGGCACTGTTCAAGCCTCGCAACGTGATGGCACTTGAGCACCGCGAAGCGCCTTATTTTGCGCTGGTGCTTGCAGGCACTGGCGACATATTGCTTACAAGTGATCCACAGGCGGATGGCCACTGCCTGACGCGGGAGGAGTTTGTGGCACTTGTTCGGCGCTGGCACCATAACCGGCGCGAATTCTTCTTCCCAGATAGCCTGATCATCCTGACCCAGGAGCAATGGGACCAGATGAAGGCTCAGCCGCAGTACTTGCGTTGGCTTTTCTGGGCCGTCAAGGAGCAGCCCGGCAATTATCATCGTTGGCTGTTTGAGGCGCGTCCGCGGCCCTATTTTGAAGGCTTGCCCGCAGACACGCCAGATATGGTCAACAGTATCCTTCATGTCAGCGCCGAAGGCTTTTCTGATCTCTTGCGTGACGCCGCGAGTGATGACGAAGCTGGCCCTGTAGAATTTGCGCCCGCGGTATTCCAGACGCCTGAGCCGCTTGTGTCAGGCCAGACCGCACCACGCTACCAAAGCCTGTTCGCCAGCCTGGAGACGCTGGTTGAAGAGGCCGCACCCAAGCGGCCACGAGTTCGCCATGCCGGCCGCAGGTTTGCCGGCCCAGGTGCTGCGGCCTGCCGCCTGAACCTGGTTGACGAAGTCTGCGCTGAAGAAGGGCGAAAGCCGTTCCCCGTTGCCACAGGCACCAAGCGAACCCTGGTTGCCGTAGATCAGGATATTCTGGCGAATAAAGCTAAATGCAGTCGCTTTGTCTGGCTTTTGGAGCAATTGCGCGAAGCGGCTGAGGAAGTCCTGCTGGTGATTGAGCGCGGCAAGAAGCAAGACCTGGCGGGATTGCATCCAGAAACATGGCTGCCGCTGGTAAGCGATATGGTGATGTTGGACCGGGTACCAAGTGGCCTTGAGTATCGCATCTATCTGGGACGTCGCATATACAGCCTGTTCACGCTCAAATCGAAAGAAGACGGAGCCATTCTGGCCCGGTCGGTTGATCGGGTTATCACCGTTGGGGCCGCCGCATTTCTTGAAGTTCTGGGTGACGCGCGCCAGCACGGCGTGAAGGGTTACGTGTTTTTTGATAGTATTTTTGCTGACGCAGGGCCGCTTGACTCAGAAGATAGTGCGAAAATTCTGGCATTTGAGCACGCTGAAGAGCTGGTTGTATGTGATAATGACGAAATGGTCAGGGCGCTGGCGGCGCAGGGCTTCCCCCCCGCCAAATTTATCGGGCCTCAGAATTTCTTCGATATGTTGCAAAACCAGTGAGACCCGTGTGGTATTTGGATATATGCGGCATATATTGAAAAGCCGGTTTATAGCTTTTATAGAAGGTCAGTCTCGGTCGCCCGTTGGGCGCTTTTTTTAGGGTACTCAATTGTCGACACCATACCGCATACATTGCCTTGTGCCTGATCTTCCGACCCCGGAAGCGGTTCTGCCGTTCCTGGAGGAAATGCATGAAAACCGATGGTATTCAAACTTCGGTCCTCTGGTGAAGCGTTTCGAGGCTGAACTGACGGCTTTTCTGGGGCGTGAAAACGGCGCTGAAGGCTGCCATGTTGCGACTTTTTCTTCGGCAACCACGGCAATGGAACTGGCGCTTAAGGCGATGAAATTTCCGGCAGGGGCCAACGTTTTGGTGCCTGCTGTTACCTTTCCGGCGACGGCACTGGTGGCGATGAACGCTGGGCTGACGCCAGTGCTGGCTGATGTGGACCTGGAAAGCTGGGAGTTGACGCCTGATATTGCGCGCGCGGCTCTGGCGCAAGACGAATACGCGGCGGTTGTGCCTGTTGCAGCATTTGGCCGACCTGTTGACCCGGCACCCTGGGTGGCCTTCCAGAAGGAAACCGGTGTGCCGGTTATTCTGGATGTTGCGGCTGCCCTTGGCCAACAGGATATCCACAAGGATCTGACCTATTGTTTCAGCCTGCATGCGACCAAGCCGTTCGGCGTGGGCGAGGGCGGCCTTTTGGTTAGCAGCGATGAGGCGATGATCAGCTTCAGCCGGTCTTTGTCCAATTTCGGGTTCCAGGGGGCAGCCGGTGTGGTACTGGAAGCTGGCACCAACGCCAAGTTTGCAGAATATTTTGCAGCAGTGGGCCTTGTACAAATTGCGCGCTGGCACGAAGTGTCAGAACGCCGTAAGGCTGTATTGGACCAATATCTGACAGGGCTGAAGAAAGCGGGAAACAGCGTTATCCTGCAGCAAGGCACGGGGGACTTCATCCCGGCTGTCTTCCCCATCTATATGCCAGGCAAGGCCGAAGAACTGGTGGCCCGCATGGATGTTGCTGGTATCCAGACCCGCCGCTGGTACCTGCCGCCGCTTTATGACCATCCGGCGCTTGGTCACCTGCCACATGCCGACAAGACATCAGATGCGCCGTTCGCAGCCTGTGAGGAACTGCGGACCGGCCTTGTGGGGCTGCCGTTCCACGCCTTTTTAAGTGACGAAGATATCAAGGAAATTTGCGACGTGGTCGCGGGGGTATATGCGTGAGTAAAAAGCCTGAACTGAAGCTGATCGAGCGTATCAAACGCTTTGACCACAATGTGCGGAACAAGAAGTTCGAGCCTGCGAACAAGTCGCTGGAAGGTATCCTGCAGGTTCTGGAGCGCGGCGCCCAAGGCTTTGGTGGCGCACTGGTCGGCCGCGGCCCCTTGATGGAACGCGAGGCGACCATGCTTGCCTCTGCAGTTACATCTTTGCTCGCAGACCCCGACTTCAAAATGACCAGTATGACGTTCCGCCTGTTCACTCAATATAAGCGGGCCCTGATGCAGGTCTTTGAAGTGAGTGGCTATCGTGGCACCGACCACTTGCTGGAAGTCATCGGAACCCGTGACAAGGACGGCAAGGTCAGCTTCAAAGGCTATGAGCTCCCCAAACTGTTCGCTGGCCTGTCTATCAATGCCCTGACGCCACAGCTTGTGGCATTGCTGAAGCGTCAAAAGCCAGAAATATCCTGGCCGTTGGTGATTGGTTATCTTTCTGAGCAACTCCTGTGGTCCCAAAGGGCGGAAGATGCCCGTTCGGAAATGCTGACGTGGAGCGACACCTGGAAGAATCTGCCAGGTTCGTTGCAGACCGTCCGCAACCTTGGACCAGCCTATATGGGCTGCAGTTATGCGGACGCCCGCCATAAGCATCAGATAAAGTGCGCCATGAACCGGATGGCGCGAAGCTATCTGGAAAGCAGGGGGGTGACAGACGCTGACCTGCCGGCTGAACGTCGCACGGTCAAGCGTCGTCCGACTGTGATCGTAATGGCGGAGCTATATGATTCCCACCATGCAATGCACCGCTGCTATGGGGGGGCGATCCGTTCTCTCAAGCGGGACTTCAAGACGATCTATATGTCACCGTCAGGCGAGTGTGACAAAGAAATCCATGACATGTTCGACAAGGTGGATAACACCAAGTTCGATGTCAATAAGCCCGAGATTTTCGTCAACAAGATGAAGTCCTACCGGCCTGACATCGTCTACTATCCGAGCATTGGCATGCGCTTGGTCAGCATTCTGGCCTCCAATGTCCGCATTGCGCCAATTCAGGTCATGACATTTGGTCACCCGGCAACCACATTCTCTGAGCATATTGACTATAGCATCTTGGTGGAAGGCCAGCTGGGGGCTGAAGACGTTATCAATGAAACCATACTATATCGTCCGTCTGCACCGCGCTGGCATCGTCGCCGTGATGCAGAAGACATAAAACCAAATATCCGCAAGAATCCTGAAACGGTGCGTATTGCGGTACCAGCCTGGTCCCGGAAAGTGACGCCCCGCTTCCTTGCGACGTGTGACGAAATAGCCAAGCGCTCGAAAGAAGCTGGTCGATCCGTTGAGTTTCATTTCTTCCCTAACGGGGTGGGGGCGCTTTATCAGGCGGTTGCACGCCGCATTGAGGAAATGCTCCCGGCCAAGGTTTGGCCGCGCACAGGTTACAACCAGTATATCAATCGGTTGAACCAGTGCGATATCTTCCTCAGTTCATTCCCATTCGGTGCCACCAACGGCATTATTGATGCTGCGCTTCAGGGACTGCCAGTTGTGAATCTGCGGGGAGATGAAGTGCATGCAAGAAATGACTCAGACATTGTTGCCAAGTTCGAGCAGCCGGAATGGCTAAGCACCGACACGGTCAAGGATTATGTCAGGGCCGTGGTGCGGTTGGTAACCAATGACGAAGAACGGGTGGAGATCAGTGAAGCTATTGCGAACTTTGATCATGAGTCGGGACTTCTTGTGCCTGACGATGATCATAGTGAAGAGTTTGCAACTGTTATGAACGCGGCTTATAAAAACCATGAAGCAATCCAGCAGTCGCCTGATCATAGCTGGTCGTTCGAACGCTTGAGAGCAAGCCTTACTCCTACGGCATAGGCTGGGGAATTTGAGTGGCCCTAGAGGCCAGAGACAATGTGGCGGTGCCAAAAGCGGACGTCGCGGCACAGGATCCGGGAGCGCCTATGAAAAATGCATCTGACTTTCCGGAGGGGCTTGTTATTGAGCATGCGAATTCGAAGACTATCTTCGAAAGCGATAACAATCTCTTCTGCCTTCTGACAATGAACAACCACCCGGTTCACACCAACGTGGTCCATGCCGAAGCGTCGCCTTTTGGCAAGGTTCTGGTGGTTGGCACGCTGGTGTTCAGCCTTAGCGTCGGTTTCACCGTTCCTGAGTTCAGCTATCATTGCATTGCCAATCTCGGATATGACAAGGTTGTTCATCATGAGCCGGTCTTTGTTGGCGATACCTTGCGCGCTCGCACGATCGTGACCGGAAACCGGGTCAGCAATTCAAATCCGGAAAACGCAGTGGTTTCAGTCAAGACCGAAGTCCTGAACCAGGATGATATAGTGGTGTTGAGTTTTGAGCGCAGCGCGCTTTTCAAAGCGGGTTAGCTGCCAAAGAAAAAGGGGGGAGTGCCATGCGCAGTGTGCTTTTTGTTCCGGCCCATCGGTATGACTATTTTGCCAAGGCCATCGCGACAGCGCCGGACATTATTGTTTTCGACCTTGAAGACTCTGTACCCGCCGGCCAAAGCAAGATCGACGCCAGAGAGAATATCGCCCGCTTGCTTGAAGAAACCGGGGCGGACATTCGGAGCAAGGTTTACGTGCGGATCAATGATATTGATTCCAACCTGATGTTCGATGAGCTTGAGTTCTTCGTTGGTACTGCCGTAGACGGCTTTATGGTGCCCAAGTCTTACCGGGCGGAAGACGTTGAGACAGTGGCCAAGATGTTGACTACTTTTGAACGACGCAAGAGCTGTGAACGGCGCTACGCCTTGATGCCTCTCATCGAGACTGCAGACGCTGTGGTGAATGTGCATGAAATTGCTCGCGCATCGGACCGGGTTTCGGGGCTTGCGCTCGGCTCGGAAGACCTCCTGGCGGCTCTCGGTGCGGTGGCGTCTCCGCATTATTACAATGTCATCGACCACGCTCGTTTTTCCATGCTGCTGGCTTGCCGGGCCGCAGGTATCATTGCGATCGATACAGTCTATATCGCTGTACATGACTATGACGGGTTCAAGATCGTTGTCACCAAGACCAAGGAATATGGCCTGGACGGGGTGCTGTGTCTTAATCCTCGGCAGGTGCAGATTGCAAATGACATCCTTACACCGTCGGACGAAGAATATGCCTCTGCGCTGACCATCCTGCGGGCAGGCGAAGATAAAAGCGACGGTACGCCGGTGAAGATGGCAGACAAGAAGTTTATTGGTCCGCCAATCATTCTGCAGGCGAAGCGGGTCGTGGAAAAATACCAGAGATACAGGGGCGAGAAGAATGGCTGACACCAAACGCAAACTGGTTATCTTTGGCGGCAACGGTGCAGGTATGATTGCCGCTTCCATCGCCGAACGCTTCTATGATTATGAAATCCTAGGGTTTCTGAACGACAAGCTTGATAAGGGTGCTTTGGTTGGAAAACACAAGCAGTTCCCTGTGCTGGGGGGTATTGCGGATTATGCCGACTTCCTGAGCCTGCCAGACGTGGACTTCTTTTTCGCGATTTTTGGCATGTCCAATCCTGCCGGTACATGGCAGTTGCTGCGGTCACTGGAAATTCCTGAAGACCGATTTCCAACCTTCATTCATCCGCTGGCCGAAGTGCCCGATGGTTACTGTAAGGTCGGCTACGGCAGCCTTGTATGCGCCCATGCCGTCCTGTCGGCCGATGTTACGCTGGCACCTCACGTTTGCCTGATGGCGGGCAGTTTTGTAGGGCACGATACTTCCGTGGGTTCTTTTACGCATTTTGCCACTAATGCAGTAGCGGGCGCGAGTAATGAGATTGGCTCGGGCGTTCATATGGGGTCGAATTCGACAACGCGAGAATTCGTCCATATTGGCGACTGCTCCATGATTGGCGCCGGTAGTGTCATTCTGAAGTCCGTGGATCCTTATTCGGTCATGGTGGGCAACCCTGCGCGGATGATCCGCAAGAATGGCGCTGGCGACGCTTAAAACGCCTTCCAGGTGCAATCTGACACTCTGATCAGGCTCCTGGCCGGTCAGAGGTGGCTACCCTGTCGTATCCCAAGACATCGAGAAGTGTGCCGACCGCCTTTTCGATCGCCATAATTTGCTCTTCCGTCAGCTTTTCCTGGAAACGCCCGGTGCGCGATGACGTGATGGCCCCGCCATGCATGACTTCTGTAATCCAGGGCTTTACACGGTCGCTTTCGCCACGTGCTTCCTTGCGGGTTGGGTGAATCCGCTTGGTCGGATTTTCCGGATCGAACAGCTCGAGTTTGAGGCCCGTGGTTTTTCGCAACTGCTTGATGGTGGTGGCTGGATCAGACACGAACTCTTCGTACCGAACCCACGTCACGGCTTTTCGGAAGGCGGGATTGCGGTTGGCCGTGTTGATGGTTGGGGCATAGAATTCTTGGGCCGATAGGGCCATGGCCGCTACATCACCGGAATTGAAAAGGTGTGTCTTTCCCTGGTCAGCAAGTTTCTCCCCGACACGCAGCATGGAGACCACAATATCCCGTGGATCCCGTTTGATCAGCACAAACTTGCTTTCCGGGATGAGGTGCCACATCAGTGGGAATAGCATGGTCAGGTGCGGTTCCTTCAAAACGAGCGACGTGGCGGGAGCGTTCGCTGTCAGCGTATGGCTGAGATAGGACCGGACGATGGTGGATGCATATTCGTCCAGCGCTGCCCGTGATCCAAAATGCAGCCCGGTTTCAGCATCAAAATTCTGGCGCATCTGATGAATGATGTTCAGCAACTTGCGCAGGCTGGGGCATTCACCGATATACATGTTGGTTTCTTCGCCAGCACAAAGCGATGTCGTCAGAAGGGACGTGCCGGACCGTTGCGAGCCACCCACAAATATATATGCCATAAGGGTTCACCTGACTTGTTGTTTCCGCTTCCTTAGCAGTGATAAGTCCCCTGTGCAACTACCCGTGCACGGCAGGCAGCCAGCCGCGGCTTTGCCGCTGTGCAATCCGGGTATTGGCCACATAGGCCCTTGGCAGGCTTGATAAAATACGCGATAACAGCGCGGATCAGACCAAGGAACAGATACCATGACAGACCGGCAGCCAAAAGACGGATATGTGTTTGTAGTTACCTACGGACGGTCGGGATCGACCCTGTTGCAGACAGTGCTGCAGTCGATTGACGGCTATTTTTTCCGTGGCGAGAATAATAACGCCATCCTGCCACTTTTCCGCAGCTTCAAGCGCATCAAGGGTGCGCTGGAGGATCACGGTTACCGTGAAATTCCTGATCACGGGCCCTGGTTCGGGGCGGACAAATTCAACCCGGACCGCTACGCACAGAAGTTGCTGCAGGTCTTCCTCGAAGAAGTGATCCAGCCGCCGAAGGATGCGCGCGTCGTGGGTTTCAAGGAAATCCGTTTCAATGAAACCGGCCCGATCGAGTTTGTCGACCTGTTGAATTTCATGGCAGACCATTTCAAGCCTGCAAGGTTCATTTTCAACATGCGCCGCTGGGAGGATGTGTCCCAATCGGGCTGGTGGAAGGATTATGAACCGGAAAAAGTGCGCCGCGAGGTGGAAAAGAACGACCGCCAATTCATCGCCTATGCAGAAGCCCACCCGGAAAGATCCTACCTGATGCGCTATGAGGATTATTCGGGCAAGCCGGAGCAGTTCGAAGGGCTGTTCGATTTCCTGGGCGAGCCGTTTGACCTTGAAAAGATGCGTGCGATATCTGAGCGGCGTCTCAAGCATTAACGCGGCCACATAGCAGCCTTACCCCTTTGGGGCTGGCCAATCTAGGCGATGTTGGTGCGTTTTTCCTGCGCCGCCCTGGAAAGGCGATAAAGCTCAGGCAGCTTGATGCGACATGGAAAACCTTCAGGTTTCAGAACATGCTGCAGGTATCGGCCTTGACACCAGCCAGATAGCCCTTCAAACGGGCTTCGTTCAACCGGTGGCGGGCTTCGATGTCTTCTGGAGCAACACCGTTTGCTTTGCCCCAATGGCTGTCGTTGGCATTGATGCCCGCGAGCGTTTTTTCCAGTTGTGTTTCATCCTTGATCAGCTCGTAGCCAAAGAAGTGCTTGAAGAAGGCGCTTTCTGTCATGTTGCGCTCAAAGGTTTCCTCGGCTCCGAAGTCGTGGGAGTGGAAGACAATTGCCTGCGGCGCATAGACCTTGCCGTATCCGGCGTCGATAACGTCAAGAGCCCAAAGCTGGTCCTCGCCGAATTTCGTCCGGCGGTAAGGAATGTCTTTCCAAACCGACCGGCGCATGCAGCTGTTGTTGTCACTGTAAAAGTGCAGCAGCTGCATCCATTGTGGGTCTTTGTCGTTGAACCTGCGGCGGTTGGTATCGCGCGATAGATAGATGGGCTGGGTTCCCAGCATATCGAAATGGCCGTTGAGGTCTCGCTTGGTGAAGGCGCAGGCGTCCGGCCAGGGCAGATGTTTCCCGAACGCACCAGCTGCATTCGGGAAATGCTCGATCGACGTCACAAGATTAAACAGCCAACGGTCATTCGCGGGCAGGGCGTCGTGGGTCAGGAAGGCGATAAATTCACCTGATGTCAGTTCCACCCCCAGGTTACGGGTGTCGCCGTGATTGAAGTCTTTCTTGTCAATCTGGTGCAACTTCACATCCGGATACCGCGCCACGATCTCCAGTGTTTCGTCGGTGGAGCCGCTATCGATCACCAGCACCTCATAAGGCCATGGCGCGCGTTGGGTCGTGGCAGCCGCCAGCACCTCGTCCAGAATGGGCCCGGCATTCAGCGTTGGAATCACCACCGAGGCCTTGATTTTTAGGGCGGCGTCCTTCTTTTTGTCGGAGACAGTATCCGTACCGAATTCGCGTAGCCGTTCAACCAGCGCTTCTTCCACCAGGTCGGCGGACGCGGACCAGGAAAATTGCGATACCCATTCCTGTGCAGCTGCCGCCTGTGCTTCACGTTTTCCAGTGTCACGCAGCAGCGCTTCAATACTGTCAGCAATTTTGACCGGGTCAGGTTCCGCCAGTGTGACGGTTTCCTCTGGGAAGATACAGCTCGTGTTATCGCCCTTCAGTTCCACAATCGGCAGCCCACAGGCCATCATCTCCTGAGGCACCAGCGAATAGTTGGTTGCGGAAAAGACAACGCCCACGTCGGCCTGCTGGAAAAGGTCGGCCAGCTGCCGCGGTGTTGCGACGCCATGGTCCACGAACGGGAAGGGCGCTACACCGAAGGTCAGTTTGGCGCCGAAGAAGTCTACCGCGAACTCAATGTCGCGAGTTGCCAGTTCCTCAAGCGCAAGCATGGCCAGCTCCACAGCCCTGCGGGCCGTGAAGTGGCGGGCATAAAAGGCGATGCGCGGTACCGTATTCGCGCGCGGCTCTTTCGGCGGTGCGTAGATGTTCTGGTCAGCCGCCAGCCAGAAATGGCGTGCCCAACGACTGTATTTTTCCTGCATCAGGCCGGAAAGCCAAGGGCCGGCGCAAATACAGTCTATATCTTCCCGGTAGGTGGCTTCCGCCGCCAGATAGGATGAACCCATGGGGTGGAAGCTGGGTTCGAAATCCTGAACAAAATAGAAACGTCGCTTGAAATTGGTGGGCGTCAGTGTTGGCCAGACGGTCCAGCAATCGGTGGCGATGATTGCATCACCGCTGGCGTCTCTGAAGCTGTCGTCGAGAAGCTTCACTGTGCCGGCGAAATGCTGGAAGTGTTTGACGATATCGTCATAGGCACCTTCGGCTGTCTTGTGAACAGTCGGGTCGTTGATCCAGATGGTCTGCCTGTGGCCTTTCAGCTCCAGGAAGTGCGCCATTCGGAAGATGGTCATGTGGCCACCGGCGCCGGCGGAAAAGTCAGGGATCACCCAGTGGATATCCATGTTGGACGAGTCAAAGTCCGGACTGTCGGGCGCCAGCACATTGCGTTCAAAATCCAGCATGTTGCGCAGCTGTTGCGGCAGCGGCAGTTTGACGGACTTCTCCACGGTCCCGGAGATGGAAACCGACCCATTGGGCGACGGAAGTCGACGCTTTTCCTTGAGGCCGAAATGCAGGTAATGGCCCAGGGCATCTACCTTATCACGCATAATGTCGTCATTTTCGGCGAAGTAAATCTCAGGCGAAAAATCTGGCGCAGGCCAATGACCTATCTGCGCGCCCTTACGGATATAGAAAGCCAGAGGGTTCTCATCGCCGACAACGTCACCATAGGTATCCATGTACCAGCGGGTATTGAAACACGGGTTCGGGTTGCGGCCCTGGCGTGCCCCTTGGCGAATGAAGTGCATCAGGGGGTCCTGATTCTGGTGCCAAAGGTCAGTATGGAAGGTCTTGTACCAGTCAGCAAAGAACAGCCCCGATTTGGCGATCAGGTCCATGTCCGCAGCCATGGAAGAGAATTTTTCCCGCTCGAACATCCGGGGCATCGCGATGCGCCCCTTTTCTGCCCCGCCTTCAAGGAAATCCCTCAGGGGATCGCGTTTGGCTTTGGCGACGTCCGGGTTGAATTTCAGGTAAAGCGGTACGGAAAAAGCTTCTGACGGGCTGCGCCCTTTGCGCCAGCCATTTACCGCATAATGGACGGCCGCAGGTGCCGGGAAACGAACTGCCGCCGGCGATCGTTTAGTGTACCAGACCTGATCGAAATAGGGGTTGGGATTATATCCCTTCTTTTCTCCAATGCGGACAAAATGCTCGATCGGGGAATAGCCTGACGTGCTGACATCGTCATAGGTGGCAACGTACCAATCGGCCTGAAACAGGCCTGTTTCCTCAAGCGCTTTGATGTCTCCCTTCACTGAGCGCAGCAGGGATTTAACATGTTTTTTCAAAGCTGGTGACATTTGTTGACCATTTGTCTGTGAGGAACACCTTCGATACGCGACCTAGCGGATTCTAGAGGGAAATACAAGCAGTCTGTGGCCGTTGGGCCTAGTCAACGGCTACGATGGATTGGCTGATTCCAGTATGGGTGGTGCGAGGCATGTGAAGGGGCTACCAGTGCGCGCAAAAGCCCTGGGGTAAAAGGGGTCTCCGTGGAATTGGTGCTGCCACCGACCTGCCATCAGGGACGCTTCCTTAAGCGCCCGTGCCCGCTTGGCTTCGTCTCGGGCATCATTGCCCCTGCTTTCAGACTGGAAATGCTGGAAGGTGATTTGGGGTTCATAAAGCACCCGGAGGCCTTGCTGGCGCATCTTGAAGCAGAAATCCACATCATTGTAGGTAACGGTGAACGCCTCATCAAAGCCGCCAACAGCGTTAAAATCTGTGCGGCGGCAGGCCAGAAATGCGCCGGTCACAGCAACGCAGGCATGACACCGCCTTGTACGGTGCATCGGATGAGGTGCGTTGCATGGGTCGCCCATGCCCTCGTGGCGCACATCATCAAGCCCATAAAGCACCATGCCGCCATGCTGCAGCGTGCCGTTGCGGTAAAGAAGGCGGGCGCCAACGGCTCCGACACTGTTGCGCGCCAGCTGGCCACGCAGAACTGTGTCCCAGCCCTTGTCCATAGCCAACGTATCGTCATTGAGGAACAGCAGATAAGAAGCATCTGTCGCAGCAGCACCAATATTATTCAGGTGCGACCAGTTGAAGGCCGTGTCAGACCGTACCACGGTGACGGTGCCGTTTTCCTGCACGTCAGCAAACCACTGCAGGACAGCATGGTCTTCCGATCCGTTGTCGACAATGATGATTTCTGTGCGGTCAGGATGGTCGAGCGTGGCCAGCAGGCTTTCCACACACGGCTTGATCAGTTCAATCCGGTCCTTGGTCGGGATGATAATGCCCAGTTTGGGCAGGCTTTTGTCCACTGGCCAGGACAGCATGAGCGTGTCATCCACCGGCCCGGTATAGGGGTCGTTCATCGGGACGGCGGTGGCTGCAATACCGCGTCGCTTCAAGTGGCTCTGGCAAACTCGAATCTGGTCTTCTTCAAGCAGATGTTGCCGCTGTGGGTCTACAGGGCGCTTCTCCAGGTGCCAGAGCATGCGCGGAATATGATGAAAAGCCTTGTCGCCGAACATTTCATAGTGCCGCATGAGCAGATACTGGTGGAAACACTGGCCGGCATTCTCGTCGAATGCTCCCAAGCTCAGCAACTGCTCCCGTTCAATGGCGAAGGCACGGCTGAAACTATTGTGTTGCAACAGCATGTCATAGTCGAACGCATGTTGGAAGCAGGGCTCCAGATGAGGATGTGCGCCGATTTCATAATGGTCATAGTCGGCATAAAAGACATGGGCGCTTGCATGGTCTTCCACGCTGCGTGCAATCCAGGCCAGGGCATGCATGGCCAGTTTATCGCCCGCTTCCAGCATCAGGATGTGGGTGCCCTCCAAACCGGGCACGGCGCTGGTGTAGGCGGCTGCCGGGTTCTGCGTGCCTTCCTTGCCGACAATCACGACAGACTGTGCCGGGAAAGACTGACGCCTCGCACTGGTAAGGGTTGCCTGCAGTGCATCGGCGTCGCCAGTGTCATACACCAGAATATCAAAGCGCACATCGCACCGCGCCAGCCACTGTGGCGGCGCCAGAGGGAAGGTTTCCTTGAACAGGGCATATTGCGATAGTGGGAAGGATGCATATTGCTGCAGGCGCGGCAATTGCGCTTCTATCTGGTCGAGGCGGGCCAGGACAGCATCACTGCCATGGGCATGGTCCCGCAATCCAGCCAATTCTGCGGACAGTCGCTGCATCACCTCCACGCCGAGAGTTGGGCTGATCACCATCTCGCGTGCGCCAATAACGGGTGCGCCGCTTTCTTTCTCGAAGATGGACAGGGTCAGGCGGTCGCAGGTTTTCAGTGCGTCAGGCACGGTAAATTGGTGGCGGAAGCCCCAAGGGGTCAATCCGCCGAAGTCACCGGCAAACTGGTCGCACGGTAGGTCAGCGTGGGTTGTGCCCGCATACAGGCCGTTGAGGTAGAAATCCAGCACCAGTGGCGCATCAGGTGCCCGGCGGTTGATCGCCTGGCCAACCACTTCCTGTCCGACCACGCGGGTGACCCGGCCTTTGATATCAGCGTCTGGCTTGCCCTTGAGATCCTGAAGGCCTTGCCGGAAAGCATCCAGCCGCAGGTGGCTATAGTGCGAAAGAAAGGCCTTTTCAAAGCGCGTTGCATTTGTAGCGGCTGTCAGGATATCCAGCCAATGCAGGGGTTCTTTGAAAGCCTCAAGGCCGAAATGCGCCTGCAGGCCCGCGGCCAGGTCGCATAGCTCAAGCTCGGAAAGGCTGGCATGCGGGGGCTGCTTGCCAAGGTCCAGCCGCGCCAAAACAGAAAGGCGGGTTTCCTGCTTGCCAAGGAGCAGCTTCAGGGTCGCGAAAAAGCGGGCCCCAACAAGCGGTGAGATTTCATCACCGTCCAGCGGCGCGCGACCAAGACAGAGCAGATAGAGGAAGCGGACGTCCTCGGCCGTGCAGTCAGTCGGTTTGCGTTTGAACCAGTGCCCAATCAAATGCCTGTATCCCATGCTTGACCCCGGGATGGGGCAGTTGCGCCAGTGGTATCGTGCGGTCAGGCCTACAGATAGCCGTCAGCACCAAACTTCAAGATGCCCTTCAGGTAGGTGCCGTAGCTATTCTTGTAGCCAGCGGCGACTTCCTCAAGCTGGGCGTCGGTGATAAAGCCGCCCCGCCAGGCCACCTCTTCGGGGCAGGCGATTTTGAGGCCCTGACGGGCTTCAATGGTCTGCACGAAATGGCTGGCCTGAAGCAAGCTGTCCACCGTGCCGGTATCAAGCCAGGCTGTACCGCGCTGCAGCTTGATCACATTCAGGTCGCCGCGCTGCAGATACACGTCATTGACACTGGTGATCTCCAGCTCGCCGCGGGCGGAAGGCTTGATCGATTTTGCAATATCCACCACATCTTTATCGTAAAAGTAGAGGCCGGTAACCGCAAGGTTGCTTTTTGGGTTTTCCGGCTTTTCTTCAATCGACAGCGCCCGGCCGTCCTTGCTCATTTCCACAACGCCGAAAGCTTCGGGGTTGCCCACTGGATAGGCAAAGACATACGCGCCATTTTCAACGCGCCCGGCTTGTTTCAGGTAGGTCGAGAAACCGGCGGCATAATAGATGTTGTCGCCCAGCGCCAATGCGGATGGCTGTCCACCCACGAACTGTTCGCCGATCAGGAAGGCTTGTGCCAGCCCGCCCGGATCAGGTTGTTCGGCATAATGAAGCTCAATGCCCCACTGCGATCCGTCACCCAACAGGCTTTGATAAAGGGGAAGGTGTTCAGGGCTTGAGATGATCAGGATTTCCCGTATGCCTGCCAGCATCAGTGTCGTCAGCGGATAATAGATCATTGGCTTGTCGTAAACCGGCAGCAGCTGCTTGCTGATGGCTTTGGTGATCGGATAGAGCCTTGTGCCCAAGCCACCCGCCAGAATGATACCCTTCATGGTTTCCCCCGTTTAATAAACTCGTTACCCCGTCTGGGGTGTTTCGCCAGAGCCTAGCTCAGTTCCCCGGCTTCGGAAAGCCTGTTCACGCAACTAAGCATGCTCTGCTCCCACGACGGCAGGTGCACGTCAAACGTCTCGCCCAGCTTGCTACAGTCCAGGCGCGAATTGGCTGGCCTTTTGGCCGGTGTTGGATACTGGTCTGTCGTCAGCGCATTCACCTTTGGGCGCTTGAGGCCGTATGCGGTACCCGCCTCAAAGATCGCCTCGGCAAAGCCGTGCCAGCTGACATCGCCGGTTCCCGCCAGGTGGTAGACACCGGCATAATCGGGTTTCCAGCCACCGGCATCAATACGCGCCAGTACCGCGAGAAGCGCGTCGGCGATATCAGGCGCGTAGGTGGGGTTTCCAACCTGGTCCGCCACCACACCCAGCTCATCGCGGGTTTTGGCCAGCCACAGCATGGTCTTCAGGAAGTTTTTGCCAAACGGGCTATAGACCCACGCAGTGCGGAAGACCATGGCGTTCGGGTTGGCAGCCATCACGGCCTCTTCGCCCTTCAACTTCGACCGGCCGTAGGCGCCTGTGGGGCCTGTAGGGTCGTCCTCCACATAGGGGGCTTCTTTCCCGCCAGCAAAGACATAGTCGGTGGAGATATGCAGGAAAGGGACATCAAGGTCAGCTGCGATGGCCGCGAGCGCTGCGGCACCATCTGCATTGATGGCAGTGGCCAGGGCTTCTTCCTCTTCCGCTTTGTCGACAGCGGTGTAAGCTGCTGCATTGATGATGGCGGTAGGGCCATAAGCCTCAATCGCTGCCCGCATCCCGTCAGTGTCTGTCAGGTCAAACTCTGGCCGCCCGGCACAGATAAGGTCAATGCCTTGGCGTACTGCCGCTTCCTTGAGCGAGAGCGCCACCTGTCCAGACGATCCGGCAACGAAAATTCGCATCATTTGCCTTTCAGCACGCCCTTGCGTTCGCCAGCGTGCTCGCGAAGTGGCGCCCACCACCATTCGTTATCCAGATACCATTCAATGGTTTTCTTGATGCCGCTTTCGAAGTTTTCTTCCGCTTTCCAACCCAGTTCATCCTCAAGCTTGGTGGCGTCGATGGCATAACGAACATCATGGCCCGGGCGGTCGGTCACGAAGGTGATCTGGTCGCGGTAGGGCGTATTCTTGGGGCGCAGCTCCTCAAGGATGGTGCAGATGCGCTTGACAACCTCAAGGTTGGTGCGCTCGTTTCTGCCGCCCACGTTATATTTTTCGCCCAATCGGCCTGTGGTCATGATGGTGAACAGGGCCTTGGCGTGATCATCCACATAGAGCCAGTCGCGCACGTTGGAGCCGTCGCCGTATACAGGCAGAGGCTTGCCGTCCAGCGCATTCAGGATCATCAGTGGGATCAATTTCTCGGGCAGGTGATAGGGCCCATAGTTATTCGAGCAGTTGGAGATCACCACTGGCAGGCCGTATGTCTCGAACCAGGCATTCGCCAGATGGTCGGCTGATGCCTTCGACGCCGAATAGGGCGAGGAAGGGTCATAAGGCGTGGTTTCTTCAAACAGGCCGTCAGCGCCCAGCGAGCCATAGACTTCATCGGTGGAGACATGCAGGAAGCGGAAGGCTTTTTTGCCCGCGTCATCGAGCGAATTGAAGTGGTCGCGTGCGGCCTCCAGCATCTGAAATGTGCCAACGATATTGGTCTGGATAAAGTCAGCCGCCCCGGTGATGGAGCGGTCCACATGGCTTTCTGCCGCCAGGTGCATCACCGCGTCCGGCTTGTGGCGCTTAAACACATCATCCAATGCAGCGCGGTCGCAGATGTCGACCTTCTCGAAGTGATAGTTGGGGCTGTCCTCAATTTCCTTCAGCGTCGACAGGTTGCCGGCGTACGTCAGCTTGTCCACATTGATTGCGGTGTGCCCCAGTTCGCCCACCAGATAGCGGCAAACCGCCGAACCGATAAAACCCGCGCCGCCTGTTACCAAAACTTTCATGGAATTGCTGCCTTATGCTTTGTCGTCATATGTGAAGGGCGATTCGAAATCATGGAACGCCTGCAGGCCTGCGTCCTTGCCCGAAAGGGTGGCGCTGTTGCGGTCAAACGGCCAGTCGATCCCGAGGTTCGGGTCATCAAAAGCAATGCCGCTGTCGCAATCAGGTGCGTAATAGTCGGTCACCTTATAGAGGAACTCTGTGTCCGGCTCCAGCGTGCAGAAGCCGTGAGCGAAACCTGCAGGTACCCAGAACTGAGTCCAGTTATCGGCGCTTAGTTCCACAGCCACATGTTGGCCATATGTGGGCGAGCCCTTGCGGATATCCACGGCCACATCCAAAACCCGGCCGCGGGTTACCCGCACCAGCTTGCCCTGAGCATGCGGTGGCGTCTGGAAATGCAGGCCGCGGATCACACCCGGATCGCGTGACAGAGAGTGGTTGTCCTGCACGAAGGTGACACCCGGCACGACTTCTTCAAAAGCGCGCGCGTTGAAGGTCTCCGAGAAAAAACCGCGGTCATCGCCAAACTGCTTCGGCGTAAAGGCATAAAGCCCCTTGATCGGGAATTCTTCAACTTTCATCGGGCCCCCTAAACACAGACTGCTAAAATAGATGTGGTATCAATATGGACGCCTTTATATTAAAAGGATAAGGCCTTGCAAAGGCAGAGTTTCGATAATCAGGAATTGCGGCATATATGCGCGGTATCAGGCAGCACGGATTGGGGCGATCTCTTTACGAGGAATGCACGGACGGCATGGATGCCCTTATGGCAGCAGGCTTCAGCGGAAGTGCTGGAAAACTGTTGGCTTTCTTCCCGCATGCCAGCCGTAATCCTTATCAGCGCATGCTCTATGCGCGCGGGTTTGATCATGGGTTTGCCTGTTTTCCCCTGAAAGCCATAGACGACGTGGAAGACCTGCCTGCAGATATGCAGCTGGTGCTGCACTATCATTGGCTGCACCGGGTGTTTGACACGTCAGGTAACAAGAACACTGCGAAAAAGGCGGCTGATCATTTCCTCGAGAAGCTGAAACGGCAGAAAGATGCTGGCCATAGCATCGTCTGGACGGCCCATAATATTCTGTCCCATGCCGCTCTGTTTCCTGAAGAAGAACAAGCGCTGCGTGCCGGAATGGCGAAGATCGCGGATGTGATTCACGTGATGAACCCAGAGACGCGCGGCTTGTGTCAGCAATATTACAGTATCGATGAAGCCAAGACCATTTCGGTGCCGCATCCGTCTTATCAGGGTGTTTATGGTGATTATATGTGTGCCCGTCAGGCGCGCTTTAACCTGAACCTGAACCCGGACGACAAGGTCTTCCTGCTGTTCGGGTCGCTCGGGCCTCACAAGGGCACGCGCCAGTTTCTGGCTGCGTTTGACAGGCTGCAGGCCCGGCTTGAAGGCAAGGGCAGGGTGCTGATTGCCGGCATCCCGGGCAAACCGGCATTTATGGAAGAAATCCTGGCGCTGACGTCGGGGCGCGCGGACATGCGTTTGTTCCAGACACATGTGGATGACCAGGCGGTGCAAACCTTCTTCAAGGCGGCAGACGTGGTGGTATGCCCATACCCGATTGGCCTGAACTCAGGCGTCATGGCGACAGCAGCCACGTTTGGCAAGCCCTCGGTGGTGCCGGATATGATGGCGCGGTCCCTGCCAGGGGCGGAAAATTGTGTGCTGCCGTTCGAGCCGGGAAACATGGATAGTTGCCATCAAGCGTGCCTGTCTGGCCTTGCATTGGCAAATGACGCCGGAGTGGTGACACGTCTGAACGACTGGGCATTGGCCAACAGCCCGACCCGCCTTTCGGATCGCTTTTTTTCGGCCCTTTCTGCCCGGCTAAGGGGAACGGCATGACAGCGCTTCAAGGGTATCGGGAGCTGGGACGGCGCGATTTTGCCGCGTCACGTTTTGCTGCCTTCGGCGTCGGAGGCCATCAAAGGGTTGTGCTGAAGAAGCGGCCAGTAAGGCGGGTGTTCGCGCTGCCGGTGCGGGGCGCGCGCTACCTGGATATCAGCTTCGTGACGGACGCCCGAGAAATGGCGCGGGGGGCAGTGGATGTCACCATCCGTTATCGTGGACTGCGTAAAGTTGCGCTCCGGCAGCCGGTGATTCACCGCCTGTTTGCAGACCCGGCCCCCAATGCCGGCGTACAACGGTTGTGGCTGGATCCGCCAAGAGGGGCCATGTTTGTTGAAATTTCCTTCGCTCGTGCAGTGAGGGGGCAGAAGGTTGCCCTTGATGGCCAGTTGAAGCTGGCGCGTGCGGATAGCCGACCAAATTTGGCTGATTTTGCCCAGGTGGTGGGCTCCCGCGATCTGACAGCCATGATCCTTCTGCTGGCGGACCTGATAGCCGAACAGGACCGGGTGCGGGCGCGTACGCTGCTCGCGCGCATGTGCTTCCTCAGCCATGACCCGAAATTCGCACAAGCCCTGTCGTCCCTGGACGATGCAGAACGCATTCTGGCCTTTGGCCCCAATGACACAGCACCTGCAGCCCCGCTGGGGCAGGGCATTTACAGGTATGTCCGGTCGCATCTGGATGCAAACCTGACGGCGTTGCCGCTTGGCAAGGCGCTCAGGCGTGAGGCGCGCTGCCTGGTACGTGATCTGCGTGCGGGCGACTATAGCACGCTGCACATTCCGGCGGGTGAGCATCAACTGGGGCGGCTATTGGCTGCAACAATGGTGAAACGTAGTACGCCGGGCCTGAAGATTGATATGGATTGGGAAGCCTTCAGCGGTGCGCCGCAACAGCTGGGGGATTGGCTAAGTTTCGATACTGGCGCAAGTTTCCTTGAAACCGAAGGCGGTCGGGCGGTACAATCCGGGTGTACGTCATAGTTTTTATTAAATGTATTAATTTCAAAGCGTTAAGAGATTTGGTGACTTCGTGAAAAAAATTAAACCTGTCATACTTTCCGGTGGTTCCGGGTCTCGCCTTTGGCCGCTTTCCAGGTCCAAATACCCAAAGCAGTTCCTGCCGCTATTGGGAAGCAAAAGCCTGTTTGCCCAAACACTTGAGCGTGTTGGTGTCGATTATGGCTTTGATATGCCACTTGTCGTGGCCAACGAACATCACCGTTTCATTGTCAACGAGCAGGCAGAAAAGGTAGGCATATCCATGCCCCAGATATTGCTGGAGCCGCTTGGGCGCAACACCGCGCCAGCGATTGCTGCAGCGACGCTGTTGGCCGCAAAGGATGACCCGGAAGCGCTTCTGCTGTTCCTGCCGTCTGATCATGTGATCATGGACGCACCGGGTTTCCACAAGGCGGTCAAGAAGGCGGCTGTAGCGGCTGCGGCAGGCCACCTGTGCTGCTTCGGTATGGCGCCCACGCGCGCAGAGACCGGCTATGGTTACATTGCTGCAGGCAGTCCGCTGGATGGCTGTGACGGCGCATTTCGCGTTGATGCCTTCAAGGAAAAGCCCGACGCAGCCACCGCGCAAGCCTATCTGGATGCCGGGACCTACAGCTGGAACAGCGGCATGTTCCTGTTCCGCGCCGATGTGATTCTTGATGAATTCCGGCGCCACCAGGCAGAGATGCTGGCGGCCACCGAAAAGGCGCTGGCTGGCGCACGTGAAGACCTGAACTTCCTGCGCATGGCTGAGGCGGACTTTGGGGCTGTACCCGCCGAATCCATCGACTATGCCATCATGGAGCCCACTGATAAGGCGGCTGTAGTGCCGGCTGAGTTTGGTTGGTCGGATGTTGGCAGCTTCACGGCCCTTGCAGATGTGCAGAAAGCCGATGCCTGCGGCAACGTGGCCCACGGTGATGTGATGCTCGAGGACACATCAGACAGTTTCATTCACCAGGGCGACGGCATGCTTGTGGCCACGCTGGGGGTAAAGGACCTGATTGTGGTCACCTCTGATGATGCAGTGCTGGTGGCTGATAAAAGCCGAGATCAGGACGTGAAAAAAATTGTCGACCGGCTGAAGGGTGCGGGCCGGGAAGAAGCACATTTCCATTCCGTCGTCTACAGGCCCTGGGGCAACTATAAGACGCTGGCGCTTGGTGACCGCTATCAGGTCAAGGAAATTGAAGTTTATCCCGGTAAGAGGTTAAGTCTGCAGAAACACCATCACCGGGCAGAGCACTGGGTGATTGTGGAGGGCTCGGCGGTCGTGACCCGCGACAAGGAAACCCATCTTCTGAGCGAAAACCAATCCATCTACCTGCCGCTTGGCGCCGTGCACCGGCTCGAGAACCCGGGCAAGATTCCGCTCAGGCTGATTGAAGTACAATCAGGCTCCTATCTGGGCGAGGACGATATCGTCCGGCTGGAGGATGATTTTCACCGCGAAGGCGAGAAATAGAATGAAAAGGAGCCGGCCCAAGGGTCGGCTCCAAACCTATTAGGGGTTGGCCTATTTGAATTCGCTGATCATCGCCTTGACGCCCGCGGCCATGTGCGGGTCTTCCGCCGCCATCGCGAGGTTCGCCTGAAGCCAGCCAAGCTTGCTGCCGCAGTCAAAACGGCGGCCATCAAACTCAAGCGCATGGAACGGCTGTGTGCCGATCAGCTTCGCCATGGCGTCTGTCAGCTGAATTTCGCCGCCCGCGCCAGCTTTGGTTTCGCTCAGGATATCCATCACCTGTGGCTGCAGGATATAGCGGCCTACAACAGCGGACGTGGAGGGTGCTTCAGCGGGATCCGGTTTTTCAACCAGGCCCTTGACCTCAATGCGCTTGCCTTTTTTGGTGCCAGGCGTGATCACACCGTATTTTGATGTGTCCTCGCGCGCGACATCCATGGTGGCAACCATGTTGCCGCCAAGCTCATCATAAGCCTCGACCATTTGTTTGAGCGCACCGGGCCTGCCTTTGATCAAGTCGTCGGGCAGGGCGACGGCAAACGGATCACTATTCACAAGGTGGCGGGCGCACCAGATGGCGTGCCCAAGCCCCAAGGGACGCATCTGCCGCACGTACACGATGCGACCTTCTTCAAGCAGCATGGAGCGCGCCACATCAAGCGCGCTGTCCTTGCCTTTTTCATGCAGGATGTTTTCAAGCTCATAGGCGTGATCGAAATGGTCTTCCATCACCTGCTTGTTGCGGCCGGTCACGAGGATGATTTCCTCAATCCCGGCTTCAACGGCTTCCTCAACCGCATACTGGATCAGCGGCTTGTCGAGGACCGGCAGCATTTCCTTTGGAATTGCCTTTGTCGCCGGCAGGAAGCGGGTGCCAAGCCCCGCAACTGGAAGAACGATCTTCTTGATCGGCCTGTGCATGAAAGTCCCCCGTTATTCAGGCAACTCCGATAGATATTGCCTGGTCAAAATCTTGCCTTCTTCAACGGCAGGCTGATCGAAGGCATTTACGCCCATCAGGTGCGCCGTTACGACCGTTTCAAGCATGAAGGAAACGAAAAGGCCACCCAAATTTTCTTCAGAAAGAGAATCGATCACGATTTCCCTGACCGTCCGGCCTTTTTTCCTGAGCGTTTCCTGCGTCGCACGCGATTGGCAGGTAACCGTGTCACCGATGGTGCGGTCTGCCATATAATCGAGGCCATAAGCCTTTGCTTCTGCCGCATCGATGCGCGGGCCTTTGCCGAAGCTCGGGATGGTGATGAAGGTACAGAATTTGTCGTTCGGGCCGTCCAGGAACAGCTGTAGCTGGCTGTGCTGGTCCACAGGGCCCACGGCGCGGATCGGTGTGGTGCCAAGGCCTTCCTTGCCCAGGCTTTCCGCCCACAGCTGACCATGCCAGCGGGTGAAGGCACGCAGGCTTTCCGCATAAGGCATTACTAGGACCTGGGTGACGCCTTTTTCCTGCTCCAGCGTATGCGTGAGCGCGGCGCCTACGACAGCTGTTGCGGTAGCTGGGTCTGATTTGAACTGGTCACATACGGCTTCAGCGCCCTTGCGGAAGGCTTCAACCGAAAGGCCAGAGACGGCCACGGGCAGCATGCCAACGTTGGTGAGCACACTGAAGCGCCCGCCGACATCCGTCGGGTGATCGAGGATCGGGGAGCCCAGCTTTTCGCCGTAGGTGCGCAGAGGGCGCTCACCCGGCTCAGTGATGAAAGTGAAATGGTCGCCCAGATTGTCACTGTGGTCGCCAGCCTCAAGCCACGCGCGGCACGCCAGAAGCTGCGCCAGCGTTTCAGCCGTGGTGCCGGATTTGGAAATGGCCAGCACGTGGGTGCGGGCGGTGTTCAGTTCCTTGAACAGCAAGTCCATCTCGAACGGGCACAGGCTATCGGGCGTATGGATGCGCACAGGGCCCTTGTTGAAGCGGGCGAGGGCGATGGCTGCCTGAGCGCCCAGGCTGGAGCCTCCGGTCCCGAGCACGATCAGGTCGTCGCAGGACGCCTTGATGCGGGCCGCTGCGGCTTCAATCGGGCCGGCGTCAGGACCGTTGTGGGCCTGGCGGGCGAACGGCAGCAGGCCGTCAGCCGCAAGTGCCTTTGCATAATCCACTGCGCTGTCGAGATTTTTCTGGAATGCCGCGGTGATGCCCAGGGCATCCAGCTGGCTGTTGAGGCTTTCATTTCCAAACGAATAACTGAACATGACTTTTCCAACTCTTTGATTCTGACCAATGCTTCCAATAAATGACAACGTTGCCATTTAGACCAAGGAGTGCCGGAGAATCAAGCTTTTCCTGATGTTTGTCGTAATCTGGCACCCAAAATGACAGCGCTGACAATTTTCGCAAGTGGTTTTGCAGTATTACAGACGCAATTATTTCGTTCTCGTTGCAGCAGCTTTTCTTTTTGGCGTGCGCATCAGTCTCGGCGCTTTTCCGCCCGAAACCACAAGTTGAAGGCCCATTTCTCGCCTTCTTCCACCGGGCAGCCCGCGTGCAGCGACATTGGATGGCGCACGGTGGTGCCGGCGTTGCAGTTGTGAAAAACCAGCAGCTTGCCCTTTTCCGGCGGTACCGTGATTTTAAGTTTCGGAAATTCGGTCGCGCCGCCTTTTTTGACGTTGCTCAGATATCCCAGCACAGTAATGATACGCTGGCCGCCGCCCTCCCAATTCCGTTTGCCTGCCTCCGTATCCGGGTCGAATGCGTCAAAATGCGGGCGGTATTCCTCGCCCACCCCGTAGCGGATCACCTGGAAATGCTCAGCATGATTGAGGGGCATGCCTACAAGCCCGGCAACCCGCTCTGCAATCCGCCGACACGCAATATCTGCTGTGTGGTCCACCCAGCAGACATCATTGGTACGCCCCTGTGACAGGACACCCTCTGCGCCGCCGGAGACCTTGGCGCGCTCCATGGTTTTGGTTTTGGCGCGTGCAATCAGGTGCGAGCACTCGGCATCGCTTACGAAATCTGCAATCGTGTAGACGCGCGGGTCCAGATGAAGGTCAATGATGGCGCGTTTCATAACTAAAGTCCGTTTGCCTATGCCTGGTCGTGTTTTTTTTGGCCCCAGACACAGAAAATCCTGTGCGGTACCATCAGCTTGGCTTCACCATACGTCTGCTCAAGCATGGCTGCCAGTTCCAATTTAAAAGTGTTTTGCTTCTCGCAAGCAAGCGACACCTTTTCTGGCTGCCACTTTCCCCCCTTCGTTCAGGTAAGAAGTTTATATCACGTCTAATTCAGCTGCCTTTTCATTTTTTTCCATTGTGTCGCCCCGTCACTCTTTACTACAAGTAGATATGTATAACGCGTCGGTTGGCTATAGACCGGGCGAAAGAATATTCAGGGAGGGCGTAAATGGCACAGTTGAAGGCAGGCATCTTGGGAGCCTTTCTAATTCTTGGTGTTGGTGCTTGCGGCACGGCAACGAATGCAATGGATGACGGTGTGCCCAAAGTGGCAGAAGACATGTCGCTGCCAAGTGGCGAGATGATTGGTGACATCGTGATGCCAGCGGGCTCCGCGATGGACGCCAAGGAATCCATTATCCTGGGCAATGGTGCAAACGCATACGGCAAGATCATTGCCGAAGTGCGCGCCAAGCAGGTCAAGGTGATGCAATTCTACAAAGAGAACATGCCAAGCCAGGGCTGGGGCCTGATCAGTGAAATCCAGGACGATGATATCATCCTGACTTTCCAGAAGCCCACACGCGTGGCTGTTATCCAGATCGAACGCGGCCGGTCGACAGACCTGACCATTACGGTTACACCGCGCAACTGATTGGCAGAACAAAAGAATTAAAAGGGGCAGGGCAGGACATCAGTTCCTTTCCTGCCTTTTTCTTTGCGGCTTCAGAAAGATTCGTCAGCTTGGGGCTGGGCACCCGGTCGTGCGGTCGGAGAAGTAGCCCCAAGCGTCATTTCAAATGCGTTTTGACGGTACCCAGCAATAGCCGTCAGGGTCCATGATGTAGCATTCCCTGAGGCCGTGTGGCCGGTCGAGGCTTTCGCGCAGGATGGTATAGCCCTGTTCTTCGGCTCTCGCTTCAGCCTCGTCCGGGTCAACGTCAAACAGGCGCAGCTCCACACCGCCACCGCGTATGCCGTTCTCCGCAATCAGGGAGGGCAGCGGATGCTCGGCATAGGTTGGGTCAGCATGCAGCTGAAACAGTTGGTTACCGTGTTTCAGCAGCGCGAAATCCTGATCCACCCGGATCAACTTAAAGCCCATCACGTCGGTCAGGAAATCCACCCCGGCCCGTGTGCGGCGCACCAGCAGGTTGACGCCAAAGCCGGATAGAGCGTGGCCTACCTGCGGGCCGGTGGCGTCCTTGAGGTCCGTCATTATTCCACCGTAACGGACTTGGCGAGGTTGCGTGGCTGGTCCACGTCCGTGCCTTTTTCTACGGCGGCATAATAAGCCAGTAGCTGCACCGGAATGGCATAAAGGATCGGTGTGACCAGTTCGCCCGCGGACGGCATCTCAAGTCGCGCAAACATGCCTTCAGCTTCGCTTTCCGCATTGTCGGACAGCAGGATCACCTTGCCCTGTCGCGCCATGATTTCCTGCAGGTTCGACACTGTCTTGTCGATCAGCTCATCATTCGGCGCGATACCGATCACCGGCACATTTTCGTCAATCAGCGCGATCGGGCCATGCTTCAGCTCGCCCGCCGCATAGCCTTCGGCGTGGATATAGCTGATTTCCTTCAGCTTCAGTGCACCTTCCATGGCGATAGGGAAATGGATGCCTCGGCCCACGAACAATACATCGCGGGCAGGAGCAATCGCGCGGGCGATTTCCTGTATCGCGTCGTCATGCGCCAGCACACGCGCCATCAGCTTTGGTGCGGATTCCAGTTCCTCAACGAAGGCGGCTTCCTGCGCAGCGTCGATCTGGCCTTTTGCGGCAGCAAGGTCAACCGCAAGCGCTGCCAGAACGCTGAGTTGGCAGGTGAAGGCTTTGGTGCTGGCCACGCCGATTTCGGCGCCCGCATGGATCGGCAGAACCACGTCCGCTTCCCGCGCCATGGTCGACCCCATCACATTGACGATGGTTGCCACGCGCTGGCCGGCTGCCTTGGCGTGCCGCATGGCCGCCAGCGTGTCTGCCGTTTCGCCCGACTGGGATATGAAGATGGCCAGGCCGCCGTCCATATAAACCGGCTCGCGGTAGCGGAACTCGCTGGCGATATCCACTTCAACCGGCACGCGGGCGAGCTTTTCGATCCAGTAGCGCGCCACAAGGGCCGCATAATAACTGGTGCCGCAGGCCACGAGGGTCACTTTCGGGACAGTTGCCAGCTCAAAAGGCATCTCTGGCAGGCGCACTTTGCCAGCCACCGGGTCCAGATAGCGCCCCAGCGCCTGCGCCACCACGGTTGGCTGCTCGAAAATCTCTTTCTGCATGAAGTGGCGGTGGTTGCCCTTGTCCACCATGGTAGCTGCCACTTGGCTGATGGTGGTCGGGCGGTCAACCGGTGTGCCGTCAGCATCAAACACCTGCACGCTTGTGTGGGTCAGTTCCGCCCAGTCCCCTTCCTCAAGGTAAATCAGCTTGCTCGACAGGCTGGCGAGCGCCATGGCGTCAGAGCCAAGATAATTTTCGCCGTCGCCGAAGCCTACCACCAGGGGGCTGCCTTCGCGGGCGCCGAACATCAGGTCGTCTTCGCCTTTGATCAACACACATAAAGCGAAAGCGCCGACAAGGCGGCTGAGGGTTTTCTGGAAAGCGGCGCGGGGGGGCATGCCTTCATCCAGGTAGGCCGTCAGCAGGCGGGCCACAACCTCGGTGTCAGTCTCACCTTCAAACGTCACGCCTTTGGTCAGCAGCTCTTCCTTGAGCGGGCGGAAGTTCTCAATAATGCCGTTGTGGACAATCGCCACACGGCCGGTCATGTGCGGGTGCGCATTGGCTTCGGTGGGTTCGCCGTGTGTGGCCCAGCGTGTGTGGCCAATGCCGTTGTTGCCTGAAAGCGGATGGGCGTCGATGACGGCCCGAAGTTCACTCAGCTTCCCGGGCGCGCGGCGGCGGTCCAGCGTGCCGCCCTCAACGGTGGCGATGCCCGCACTGTCATAGCCGCGGTACTCAAGCCGGGCCAGACTTTCAAGAATGCGTGGGACAGCGGGGGTGGCCCCCAAAATTCCAACAATGCCACACATAATCTCAGGATCCCTTCTTGTTCTTGCTTGCCGCTTTCTTGGCGGCCTGTTCTTCGCGGAACCTGGCGGCAAAGCCCGCCTTGCCCATCTGTTTGCCACGGCCCACAGCCAGGGCATCGGCGTCTACGTCTTTGGTGATCACGCTGCCTGCGCCCACCATGGCGCCGTCGCCGATGCTTACAGGTGCCACCAGTGCGGTGTTGGAGCCAATGAACGCCCCCGCGCCAATGGTGGTCTGGAACTTCAGGAAGCCATCATAATTGCAGGTGATGGTGCCTGCGCCAATATTGGCGTCTGCGCCGATCGTCGCATCGCCGATATAGCTCAGGTGGCTCACTTTCACGCCCTTGTCCAGCGTGGCTTTCTTGACTTCCACAAAGTTGCCGATCTTGGCGCCTTCGCCGATGTCGGCAGCGGGGCGGAGGCGCGCGAACGGTCCAACGGTTGCGCCTTTGCGTACGGTCGCGCCTTCAAGGTGGCTGTATGCCTTGATTGTGACACCGTCTTCAACCGTCACACCGGGGCCAAAGAACACGCCGGGTTCAACGGTCACATCCTGGCCGAGAACGGTATCAAAGCTGAAGTAGGTGGTTTCTGGGTCGATCAGGGTAACGCCTGCATCCATGGCTTGCTCGCGTTTGGCGTCCTGGAAGCAGACTTCGGCCAGCGCCAGGTCAGCTCGGCTGTTGACGCCCAGCACGTCTTCTTCGTCCGCCTCGACCACTGCGATGGTGCGGCCCGCCTTGCGCGCCACGGCCACAAGGTCTGTCAGATAATATTCACCCGCAGCATTCTTGTTCGACAATTGGTCCAGCCAGCCAAACAGGGCGCTGCCGTCAATCAGCATCATGCCGCTATTACAAAGCGTGATGGCACGTTCTTCCTCGCTGGCGTCCTTATATTCGACGATACGCTCCAGCGTGCCGCCGTCATCCAGCACCAAGCGGCCATAGCGGCCCGCGTCAGCAGGGGTGAACCCCAGCACAACAAGGCCTGCGTTGGCGTCGCGTGTACGGGCCTCGATCATGGCAGTCATCACATCCATCGGGACAAAAGGCACGTCGCCATACAGCACCAGTACGTCACCAGAGTGGCCTTCAAGTGCCTCGCGTGCGACCATCACCGCGTGGCCGGTGCCTTGTTGTTCCACTTGCGTAACGATCTCGCAGCCTTCCACAGCGGCTTCAACTTGCTCGCGCCCGGCGCCCACCACCAGGATTTTCCGGCTGGGCTCCAGTTCATCCACCGTTGCAAGCAAATGATGCAGCATGGGGCGCCCACCCACCGGATGCAGCACCTTGTGCAGATCCGACTTCATGCGGGTTCCTTTACCTGCGGCCAGAACAAGGACAGCTAGGTCTTTATGTGGCATAGAAAAACATCCCCCTGATGCCCGTTTGCGTGAAGCATAACGGCAGATACCTGATTTCTAAACAGAATTCAGGCCTTTTTTTGAAACTTGTATGTTCAACTGTGGCGGGTCTTAGTCCAGCATGTCCTGAGCGTCAATCAAGTGCCAGCTGGCACGGCTGTTTTTGGCTTCGGCGACCTTGTCTTTGTGGTGCCAGAAGCGGTGCAGGATGGCGTGCTCGATCCGCAAGCGCGCCTTCAGCCCCAGGCCGGGTAGGATAGAGAACGGGCTGTGGCGGCTGTAGGCCCATAGTTCAATCCGGCTGGCGCCATCCTTGGCCTGGCCACGACCGTGGAATCCGTTGGTGTTGGCGATCACCAGCGTGCCTGCCTTGGCGGTCAGCCCTTCAGGTGCGGGCAAGCCCATGGCTTCCAGGTCTTCGGGACCTGCCCGAAAAGAGCCTTTTTCGGAATAACCGTCCGCGATGTGTGCAGCCACGCGGGACCGCTGGTATTCCCATTTGAATCGTTTCCACGTCAGCCGGTTTGACCCGCGCACATAGGTGAAAGGCCCGTCTTCGGTCTTTACATCCTCCAGGAACAGCCAGGCCTTCATGGTGGGGTGGAAGGTATCTGAATGCATGGTCTTCTGTGGGTCGGCCTTGCCGCTACGGAAGCCGTTCCTGATGCGCTGAACATAGAGGATCGGGCGGATCGCCGTGGCGCCGCCATACGCCAGCAGGTCCAGAAAGCGCTTGTTCCCGGAAACAGCGGCAAGGACAGGGCGGCCATTGAGTGCGTCATCATCCAGCAAAATGCGCTGGGTGGCAGTGTTGCCCTGGGTCATTTGCCGTACTTCGCCGCTGTAGCCCTTGATTTCAGCCCGGAGTGCGTCAAGCGTGTCCGCGTCCAGGAAATCCGGCACTACGCAGAAGCCGTCGCGCTGGAACGCGCGGCGCAGGTCGCGCGGCATCTTGTGAGCCAGCATCAGCCAGCGCAGGTGGGCAGCCACGCGCGCCAGCAACACCCGCAGCATATGAAGGCCAAGTGTATTCAGAATCCGCGATCCAATCACTGGGTTCGCCTTGAACGACTTGCCTTGGGTTGCAAGCGCAAGCACCCAGACAGGCCACATGTGTATTTTAAAGGCGCGCCGCATGTGTTTCCCCCAACTGCCTTTTGCCGGATTGCCCGCTATCTTTATCGCCTTGGGCCCGCCTAATCAATTGAAAGCATGCCCGCAAGTGCTGTCGCCCTTTGGTAACATTGGGATGGAATATTGTGGCCTGGCAGGAAAGGGGCTTGAAGGTAATAGTTGCCGAACGCACCCCGGCGATCTATTAACAGATAGAAGGCCTTATTGGCTTTTCGAGATGGTGTCCCGGAATAGGCAGGTTGCCGATGGCAGCCTGGACTGTGGGGCGAAACAGTGCCCGAGAGGGCTATTCCTTGCCGTTGGGGGGCATGAGTGGGAATAGTGCACGCTGATCTTCTGATTTTCCTGGGCATCACCATGGTGCCCCTGATGTTGCTTGCCAAAGTCAGGCGGCTCAAGGGCCTTGACCGTGGCCTGAAGATGATCCTGCTTGGTTCTTCCATCCTCAGTATTGCAGCGCTTGTCGATTACCTTGAGGAAACCACTCTCAAGCCGCTCATGGATGCCATGGCCGGCAAGGATACCTGGAACCTGATGGTTGCGGCCTTTGGCTATGTGCCGGGAATCTTCCTGATGGCGCTTGGCCTGTCGCGCTGGTTCAAGATTTCCCTGCTGTGGGAAGAAGAGGTGCGGCGCCGCAAGAAGGCGGAAGCCGATCTGCTGCAGCGCACACAGGAATTGCAGCGTGCCGTTGAAGATGCAGAGCGCGCCAATCGCGCCAAGACCGAATTCCTGGCCAAGATGAGCCACGAGCTCAGAACGCCGCTGAATGCCATCATCGGATTTTCCGAAGTGATGAACCTCCAGATTTTTGGACGACTGGGGGAAGAGCGCTACCAGGAATACAGCCACTTGATTAACCGCAGCGGCAAGCTTCTCCTTGATATCATCAGCGATATCCTTGACCTGGCCAAGGTGGAGGCAGGCAAGCTTGAACTGGACGAGGAAGAATTCTGCCTCGGCGAACTGGTGGATGAATGCCTGCCGATTGTCGAGTTCAATGCCCGGGAAAAAGGCCTGCAGCTAATTCCCGAAGTAGCCCGAGAACTTCACATCTGGGCGGACCGACGGATCGTCAAGCAGATGATGCTGAACCTTTTGTCGAACGCTATCAAGTTCACACCCGCAGGCGGCACCATTACTGCCGGCTGCATTGTTTTGCCTGACAACAGCTACGCCATTATCGTGAATGATACCGGCGAAGGTATGAGCCAGGAAGAAATCTCCACAGCGCTGGAGCCTTTCGGTCAGATTGAAAGCGTGTTGACGCGGTCCCACGAAGGCACGGGCCTTGGCTTGTCGCTTGTGCGTACCTTCATCCAATTGCATGGCGGTGATATTTTCATCGAAAGCCAGAAGGGCGTTGGCACCAATATCTGCCTGAAGTTCCCGAAAGACCGGATGGTTACCAAAGCCGCAGAATAACCGTCAGGGGTTTTCGCGATGCGCCTGGTTCTGGGGGCTGGCTGGACAGGCTACTATTCCTGGTTTATAAGTGATCTCCGGGGGTTGTGCTGGGGTCGCGCGATGTGGACCGGTAGCGTCTGCTACGGTCTGTTTGCGCTGTGGGGGCTTGATGGCAGGCAACGATTCAAATCCACCAAATAATCAACCCTTGTTTCAGGCAGAAGGGGCAGGGATTGCCGTGCCCGCTGGGGGGCCCGATCCCAACCAAGATGGCTTCTGGAAGCATATCGCCACATTGATGGCGGAAATTATCCGAGATCCATATCTGTTTCTTGCCGGAGCCGTCGCGTTGATAGCGTTTGTCAGCATCACCGCAATATCGGTGTCGTTGGGTGACAATATCGAAGGCAACCATGTCGTGATGCTCTTCGTTTCCATTCTGGCCTTTGTTCTGATGATTGTGATGATGCATATGCGCGCTAGCGGCACAATTGCAGTGATGCGCAGTAAAACCGATGAGCATAGCGTCAATAATTTCGTGGCAGCGGCTGAAGAAGACCAGCGCCAACGCCTACGGCGCGCAAATGCTGCTCAGCAGGCGCAGGCGCCTGGCGGGGGTCAAGCCGACGCAGGCCACGTGGATCCAGACCAGGCGGGGGAAGGCCAAGAGGGGGGCGCTGCATGAGCGAAGAAGCCAATAGCCCGGGCCAGCAAAAGGACAACGCGCAGAAAGCACCGCTGATTGTTTCTGTGGCCAGCGGCAAGGGGGGCGTTGGGAAAACCCGGATATCGTTGGGGCTGGCGTGTGATTTCGCGAGAAGCTTCAAAACATTGATTGTTGACCTTGATTTTTTCAATCGGGGCATGACCGGTTTGTTGCCGAAAGGGCGACATGTCCGTTGGATTGATGGCCCTGCATTCATGGCCGAAGAAGGGGTGCCCGAACAGTGGCAACTGGTTCAGGCACAGGAGGATGCCACCGAAGCAGAGAATATCTACTTCCTGCGATATCCCGATCTCACTGAAACGCAAACGATGGCTTTTGTGTCAAACTCCATTGCAACGTTGGAGGAAAGCCTCAGCAACATGTTTGGTACGTTGGCCAAGGAATTCGGCATTGAAGTGATTGTGCTTGATTGCCATGGCGGGCCTGACAATACGTCCTTTGCAGCCAACGGGCTCGCAAACTTTTCCATTCTGGTAACGGATACAGACAAGGCCTCGCTCCATGGCACTTTCAATTTTGTCCGGCAGTTGGAATATGTTGAAGGAAAGCCGCCGCAGCGCACGCACATTGTGTTCAACAGAATCCCGGAAGACAGTAACTTCAGGGTGCTGGAGACCATGCACGATAGATATTTCAGGCCGCGACTGGGTAACCAGTCTAAGCTGCTGGCAGCGTTTCCTGCTGACCGCCAGGTCGCGCGGGCATCCGATAAAGCCTCCCTGTTTCCGTTGCTTATCCCGAATTCCCTCTGGGCGCGGAAGATACGCACCCTGATCTTTGACCTGTTGGCGGGAACAGAGTTTGAGGGTTACGCAGAGCGGTTAAACCTGCGCAACATTCCTATTGTGTCAGAGTTTCGCCGCCAGGCCATGTATAATGTGCCTTGGTTCCTTCAGCCGGAACGCGTGCTGAAGCTGGCATCCATATTTGCTGTGGTGATGATGTTCCTGATACTTGGCATTCAGTTCGCTCAGCAAACCTGGCCAGACGAATCTCGTGAAACCCTGGCGATACTGGATGAGACACTGGTGTTCAGCACTATTTGGGGGGTGCCGCTTGGGCTGACCTCATGGCTGATTTCATCTTTGTGGATATCCGGTACGATCAACACCAAAGCAAAAATCACCAGTGCGTCGCGTCGAGGCAAATATCTTGTTGTTACCTACAACATGATAAAGATATTCATGATCTGGATTGTGCCTGCCATCGGGCTTGGTGTTTTCATACTGTTTCTTGACGAACTCTCGCAAAATGGGATGGATGAGTTCGAGTTTCTTTATGGTGTTACCTTTAGCGGTGTTCTGGCGCTTTCCTATGTCGGGTATCTTCTAAAAGGGCTCTATGAAATTTTAAGAACCCACCTCGAACGTTTCCCTGCCAGAGAGCGTGTGCTCACTTTAGTGGCTGTCTCAATCTATATGCTCTATGCAGTGATTGGCATCGGTATCATTACATCCATCGACTAGCGCGCCCCCAATAGGGTGCGTCTTTCTGATGCAATCAGCGTGGTCAAAAACGTGCAGACCCGGTCCATGTGCGCCTCGGGCCGGAGGTCATCATGCACCACCAGCCAGAGGTCCCTCAACACCGAAATCTCGCTTGGCAGCACCGGCGTCAGGCCCTTGATGCGGTCGGCCAGATAGCAGGGCAGCAGCGCGATGCCGAGGCCTGCTTCGGCGGCGTTTGCCTGCCCGGTCACGCTTGTGGTACGGAAAATCACATGCGGGTCACTGATGGCCTTATCCAGCATCTGCAGTTCAGGCAGGGGCAGCAGGTCGTCCACATACCAGATGAAATGGTGGTGCTTCAGGTCCGGCAGGCTGACGATGGGCGGATGCTGCTGCAAATAACTGGGCGCTGCATAGAGGCGCAGGCGGTAAACCCCCGCCTTTTCGCTGACAATCCGGCCGTGGCTGGGGCGCGCAAGCGTGATGGCGGCGTCGGCCTCACGGCGGGATAAGTTCAGGGACCGGGTTTCGGCCACCAACTCGAGCGTGATGCCGGGATTACGTTGGCGGAAACCCATGCAGTGGCGCACCAGAAACTGGCTGCCGAAGGCTTCGGGGGTCGACAGCCGCACGGTGCCCTGCGGCCCACTGGCCACGGGGGCGACCTCATCCATCAGCGCAAGTGAACTGGCCTCCATCTTTTCTGCATAAGCCATCAGGCGGCGGCCATCTGAATTCAGTTTGTAGGCGCGGTTCTCCCGGTCGAACAGCTCGACGCCCAGCTCTTTCTCAAGCGCGGCAATGCGCCTTGAGACCGTCGTGTGGTCCACGCCCAGCCTGAGCGCGGCAGCGGCCAGCTTGCCGCGGCGCGCCAGCTCCAGGAAGTAACGCATGTCGTTCCAGTCGAACATTTTGAAGCACCTTTATGTCTTGTGCATATTTGCACAAACTATAATGCAAAACTTCTCAGTGACGTGCAATATTGCATATTGTAGGGTGCGAGCGATTTTGGGGCGGAGTCGCGGCCCACGACCTATGAATGTCCGATTTCCCGGACGGCGGCCGCGTGTATCATTTTTGGAGACTTACGCATGTATGAGCGTCATCATTTTATTGGCGGCAAGGACGTAGAAGGCACGTCCGGCCGGTTTGGTCCAATTTTCAATCCTTCGACGGGTGAGCAGGCGGGCAAGGTTTCGCTGGCTGCCAAATCCCAGGTTGAGGATGCCATCGCCGCGGCGGACGCCGCCTTCCCGGCGTGGGCTGCCACGTCTGTTGTGAAGCGTGCCCGCGTGCTGCAGAACCTGGTGCACATCCTGTACCGCGAAAAAGATGCGCTGGCTGAAGCGCTTTCGTCTGAGCACGGCAAGGTTTTTTCTGACGCGCAGGGCGATGTGCAGCGTGGTCTTGAGGTTGCCGAGTTCGCGCAAGGTATCCCGCACCTGATCAAGGGCGAGTTCTCCGACAACGTCTCGACCGGCATTGACATGTACTCCATGCGCAAGCCTTTGGGCGTTGTTGCGGGAATCACGCCGTTCAACTTCCCGGCCATGATCCCACTGTGGATGAGCTGTGTGGCCATCGCGTGTGGCAACACCTATGTGCTGAAGCCATCTGAAAAAGACCCGACTGTGCCGCTGATGCTTGCGAAATGTTGGGCCGAAGCCGGCCTGCCGGACGGTGTGTTCAACGTGGTGAACGGCGACAAGGAAGCCGTGGACACGGTGTGCACCGACCCACGCGTGAAGGCCGTGTCATTCGTTGGTTCCACGCCGATCGCACAGTATGTATACGCAACCGCCACGGCGCACGGCAAACGCTGCCAGGCCATGGGTGGTGCGAAAAACCACATGCTGATCATGCCTGATGCTGATCTGGACCAAGTGGCTGATGCGCTGATCGGCGCAGCTTATGGTTCTGCGGGCGAGCGCTGCATGGCGATTTCCGTTGCGGTTCCTGTTGGCAAGCCAACGGCTGACAAGCTCGTTGAAATGCTGAAGCCACGCGTTGAAGCGCTGAAGATCGGCCACTCCATGGATATGGAAGCTGAAATGGGCCCGCTGGTGACAGCGGACCATCTGGCGAAAGTGCGGGGTTACCTGGACCTGGCAGAGCAGGAAGGCGCGACTGCTGTGGTCGACGGCCGGAACTTCGAATACAAGATGCAGGGCTTCGAGAACGGCTATTATCTTGGTGGTTCCTTGTTCGACAACGTCAAGCCTGAGATGCGCACCTACAAGGAAGAGATCTTCGGCCCAACACTGCAGATCATGCGCACGGAAAGCTTCGACGAGGCCGCAAACCTGCCGTCCATCCACGAATATGGTAACGGGACAAGCATCTACACCCGTGACGGCGATACGGCGCGCGAGTATGTGAACCGCGTTGAAGTGGGCATGGTTGGCGTGAACGTGCCGATCCCTGTGCCGCTGGCATTCCACACCTTCGGTGGCTGGAAAAACTCCGCCTTCGGCGACATCAACCAGCACGGCATGGAAGGGGTGCGCTTCTATACCAAAACCAAGACAGTGACCTCTCGTTGGCCAACGGGCATTCGGTCTGGCGCGGAATTTGTAATTCCCACGCTGAACAGCTAAATTACAGGGGCCCGGAAGCAGAGCGTTTTCCGGGCCCGTCTGTTTTGGGGGTGGACGTTAAAAGTTCTAAGTAAATCAATACCTTCGAAGCAACGAGGGAGCGGGGCCAAGCCCCACCAATCACGAGAACGCGGGGAGATGATTCTCATGAAAATAAAATCACTGTTATTGGGCGCTGTGGCGCTTACGGCTCTTGCAGCCTGTCAGCCAGGGGGAGGAAACACGAATTCCGAGCCCATGGCAAAAGAAGTCGACACAAGTGTGGACCTGAAGGTCGACATTCCATTTGAAAAATTTGAACTCGATAACGGCTTGCGCGTTATCGTGCATGAAGACCGCAAGGCGCCGATTGTGGCTGTCAGCGTGTGGTATCATGTGGGCTCAAAGGACGAGCCTGAAGGCAAGACCGGTTTTGCCCACCTGTTTGAGCACCTGATGTTCAACGGTTCTGAAAACTATGATGACGAATATTTCAAGCCATTCCAGGCCGTTGGCGCCACTGCCATGAACGGCACCACATGGTTTGACCGTACCAATTATTTCCAGAATGTTCCGACACCTGCGCTTGATATGGCGCTGTGGATGGAATCAGACCGCATGGGCCACCTGTTGGGTGCTGTGACGGAAGAAAAGCTGGAGAACCAGATCGGCGTTGTGCAGAACGAAAAACGCCAGGGCGACAACGCGCCATACGGCCTTGTTGAATATCGCCAGCTTGAGGGCTTGTTCCCGGTTGGCCACCCTTACCGCCATTCCACCATCGGGTCGCTTGAGGATCTCTCGAACGCGTCCATGGATGATGTGAAGGGCTGGTTCAAACAGTATTACGGCGCCGCTAATACAGTCATCGTTCTTGCGGGTGACATTGATGTTGAAACCGCAAAAGAAAAGATGAACCAGTATTTCGGTCATATCGAGGCTGGCCCGCCACTGAAGGCGCACAAGGCCTGGGTGCCAACACGGACCAACAACACCATTGAAGAAATGGTGGACCAGAAGGCCCCGCAGGTACGCATTTACCGCAACTGGGCTGTGGCTCCACGCACGGATATGGACTTCGCCGAGCTTTCCCTTGCGTCTGACATTCTGGGCGGCGGCAAGAACTCTCGCCTCTATCAGGCGCTGGTGTACCAGAACCAGCTTGCTGTCAGCGTTGAAGTAAGCGCCCAGCCGTTCGAGCTGGCGTCCATGTTTGAAATTCAGGTGACCCTGAAGCCGGGCGTGGATGAAGCCGAGGTGCAGGCACTGATCGATGCTGAAATGGACAAGTTCCTTGAAGAAGGCCCGACAGTTGAAGAAATGAAGCGCGTGAAAACCAGCATTCTGGCTGGCCGTATTCGCGGGCTGGAGCAGATCGGCGGCTTCGGCGGCAAGGCAACGGCGCTGGCGCGGTCTGAACTGTATGCTGGTGATCCTTCCTTCTATGCCCAGATGTTGGACCATTTGAACAAGGCAACCAATGCCGACGTTCAGGAAGCGGCCAACAAATGGTTGGGGCAGGGCTATTATCAGCTGACGGTGCGTCCGTACCCGAAATATAAAACGGCTGAAGCACAGGTTGACCGTTCTACCGGCCTGCCTGAAGTGGGTGCCATGCCAGACCTGACCTTCCCGGCGATCGAGGAAGCCACGCTGAAGAACGGCATGCGTGTTGTTGTGGCCAACCGCCCAACCGTGCCTGTGGTTACCATGGCGATGCAGTTTGATGCCGGTTATGCCGCAGACGAAGGCCGTCCGCTCGGGACTGCCAGCTTCGCCCTTGGCATGCTGGACGAAGGCACCGAAAGCCGGTCCTCGCTGGATATTTCGGCGGAAGCGGAGCGCCTTGGCGCGACCATTTCCACCGGGTCCAACCTGGATATGAGCACAGTGAATATGTCTGCGCTCAAGCCAAACCTGGATGCCTCGCTTGCGCTGGCGTCTGACGTAATCCGCAATCCGGCCTTCGCGCAGGATGAAATGGACCGTCTGCGCACGCGCTGGATTCAGGGCATCGCACAGGAAAAGGCTCAGCCTGTTCAGCTTGCGCTTCGCACGCTGCCGCCGCTTCTGTATGGCGATGGCCACAGCTATAGCGCGCCGCTTACCGGTTCCGGCACGGAAGAGTCGATCGAAAGCCTGACGCGCGATGATCTGGTTAAATTCCACCAGGATTGGATCCGTCCGGACAATGCAACCATCTTCATGGTGGGTGACATCACGCTTGATGAAGCCACGACAGCGCTTGAAAAAGCGTTCGGTGACTGGGCCGCGCCCGCGTCGCCAGTGCCAGCGAAGAACATCGCAGAGGTTGAGCTGCCGGAAGAAAGCCGCGTGATCATTGTCGACAAGCCAGGGTCGCCACAGTCTCTGGTGCTGGCGGGCCATCTGTTCCCATCGACGGGCGATGACGCCTACCTGACCCAGGAAATGGCGAATGACATTTTGGGCGGTGCCTTCACCGCGCGGGTGAACATGAACCTGCGTGAAGACAAGGGCTGGGCGTATGGTGCCTATACCTTCACTACAGATGCCCGTGGTCAGCGCATGTGGCTGGTGTATGCACCGGTGCAAACGGACAAAACCAAGGAATCACTGGCGGAGCTCAACAAAGAGTTCGCAGCCTACCTTGGTGACCGTCCGGCAACATCGGAAGAGCTGGCGCGCTTTGTGGCGCAAAACACCAACAGCCTGCCGGGCCAGTATGAAACCGCTGGTGCGGTGCTCGGTAGCCTGCTCTCGAACAACCGCTTTGGCCGTGACAGCGACTATGTACCAAGCCTGAAGGCGAAGTATGAAGCGCTGGATATCAATGCCATCCAGGCGGCGGCACAGGAAAACATCCACCCGGGCAAGCTGGTGTGGCTGATTGTTGGTGACCGCGCGCAGATTGAGGACGGCATCCGCGAACTGGACCTTGGCGATGTTGAGGTTTGGGACGCAGAAGGCAACAAGCTGGACTAAATATCCACAAGCTTTTCGGGTGGCGCCCAGGCGCCGCCCGATCATATAAGCTTCGCATTTTGTAGAGGCTGGATAGAAACTGAAGGTCGCGCTGATTTAGAATGTTGTTAAGGACGAGAAAAATCTGGCTGTATTTCATTGTGGTTAGTTTGTGCGTACCAGCAGGTATTCGTCTGACTACGGGCCCATCATGGTTTCATGAGAGATTTTTCCTGATCTTGGTGATATGCGGCGCGGTTTTCTTGATTTCGTTACTTTTCGCTTTTCATTTGTATGATATCGCTTCAAGCGAGCGTGAAAAGTAGGAAAAGGGTAGGGGGCGATGGTCTCCGCCGGGTTTTAAGTCGACAAAAGACCGCCGTTTAGGCGGCAAATATTGAAGGGACGACCCTTGGACTTTTCATTGAATGAAGATCAACGCGCGATCCAGGATATGGCCCGTAATTTCACCGCCGACATGATCACGCCTGAAGCCCACAAGTGGGACGAAGACAAGGTGTGGCCCGCTGATGTCGCGAAAGCCGCTGGCGAGCTTGGCTTCGGCAGTATTTATGTATCCGAAGAGGGCGGGGGCTGTGGCCTCAGCCGGGTGGAAAGTGTGCTGATTTTCGAACAGCTCTCCATGGGCTGTCCGTCGACCGCCGCGATGATCTCCATCCACAATATGGCGACCTGGATGATCGACTGCTTCGGCAACGACGAGCAGCGCGCGCGCTTTGTGGGCGAGCTGTCGACACTCGAGAAGATGGCAAGCTACTGCCTCACCGAACCGGGCGCAGGGTCTGATGCCGCAAGCCTTAAAACCAAGGCTGTCAGGGATGGTGACGACTATGTGCTCAACGGCTCCAAGGCGTTCATTTCGGGCGGCGGCACCAGCGATGTCTATGTGGTGATGGCGCGCACATCGGACGATGGCGCCAAGGGCATCAGCTGCTTTATCGTTGAAAAAGACACACCGGGCCTGTCGTTCGGTGCGCAGGAAAAGAAACTCGGCTGGCACAGCCAACCCACCGCTGCCGTGATGTTCGATGACTGCCGTATCCCGGCCGCGAACCTTGTGGGCGCGGAAGGCCAGGGCTTTAAGATTGCCATGCAGGGCCTTGATGGCGGCCGCCTGAACATCGGCGCCTGCTCCATCGGCGGCGCCCAGCGCGCGCTGGATGAAGCCATCACCTACACCAAGGACCGCAAGCAGTTCGGCAAGTCCATCGCCGACTTCCAGGCCACCCAGTTCAAGCTGGCGGATATGGCGACAGAGCTTGAGGCCGCTCGCCTTCTGCTGTACGCCGCCGCCCAGAAGGTAACCAACAAAACACCGGACGCGGCGTCTGCGGCGGCCATGGCCAAGCGCCTCGCGACCGACACGGGCTTTGATGTGGTCAATGCCTCGCTGCAACTGCACGGCGGCTACGGTTATCTGCAGGATTACCCGATCGAACGCATCCTCCGGGACCTGCGCGTGCACCAGATTCTCGAGGGCACCAATGAGATCATGCGGGTGGTCATCTCCCGCTCGCTGTTGAAGGACTAGATCATGACTGACGCTGAAGTATTGTTCGAGCATCGCGGCAACATTGGCCTGATCACGCTCAATCGCCCCAAGGCGCTCAATAGCCTGACGCACGATATGGCGGTTGAAATCACCCGCCAGCTGAAAGAATGGGCCATCATGCCGTCTGTGCAGGCGGTGGTCGTTGTGGGCGCGGGCGACAAGGCTTTCTGCGCCGGCGGCGACGTGGTGAAGGTGACCCAGTCCTACAAGGACGGCACCACCGAGTGGCGCGATTTCTTCCACGACGAGTACCTCATGAACATCGCCATCGATGAATTCCCCAAGCCCTACGTGGCGCTGGTGGACGGCATCACCATGGGCGGCGGCGTGGGGGTCTCGATCCCCGGTGATTTCTGGGTCGCGACGGAAAAGACCTTGTTTGCCATGCCGGAAACCGGCCTTGGCCTGTTCCCTGACGTGGGCGGCGGTTGGTTCCTGCCGCGCCTGCCGGGCGAGACGGGAATGTATCTGGCGCTCACCGGCGCGCGGATCAAGGCGCCTGACCTCTATGCCCTCGGCATCGCCAGCCATGTGGTCATGAGCGATGACGTGGAGGCCATCGTGCACGCGCTGTCGAAAGAAGAAATCAAGTGCGAGGACTGTGTGCGTGTGGTGCTGGACAGGTTCCACAAGGACCCGGACCCCGCCCCGATGGCCGAAGTGTTCGACGATATCGACGGCGCTTTCGCTGGCGTTCGGGTTGACGAGATTTTGCACGAGCTGGAGCTGAACGAAAGCGACTGGGCGCAGAAGCAGTTCAAGATTCTGATGACCAAGTCACCCACCAGCCTGAAGCTGACCTTCGCGCAGCTCCGCCGCGGTGAGGTGCTGGAGACATTCCGCGACAATATGCGCATGGAATACCGCATGGTGAACCGGGTGATGGAAGGCAATGACTTTGCCGAAGGCGTCCGGGCCATCCTTCTCGATAAGGACAATAACCCGCAGTGGAACCCGAACACGCTCGACCGCGTGTCGGACGAAGAGATTGACCGTCATTTCTCAAGCCTTGGTGAGCTTGAGCTGAAAATTGCCGAGTAAGAGGGGACTATCATGACAACTGTTGCATTCATTGGCCTGGGGAACATGGGCCTGCCGATGGCGAAAAACCTGGTTTCCGGCGGCATGACCGTTCGCGGCTTTGACCTGTCGGCTGATGCCAAGGCGGGCCTTCAGGAAGCCGGTGGGCAGGCGTTCGACAGCGTCCATGACGCGGTCGAGGGCGCTGACGTGGTGATCACCATGCTGCCAAACGCCAAGATTGTTGAAGCCGTGTACGCCGACGTAACCAAGGCGGCCAAGGACGGCGCGCTGTTTATCGACAGCAGCACAATCGATGTGGCAACCGCCCGCAAGGTGGCAGACCGCGCCCATCACGCCGGGTTTGAAATGGTCGATGCGCCAGTCTCCGGCGGTGTGGGCGGTGCGGCTGCCGGCACGCTGGCCTTCATGGTGGGCGGGTCTGCTGAAGCGTTTGAGCGCGCCAAACCGGTTCTGGAGCCCATGGCGGGCAAGATCGTGCATTGCGGCCAGGCCGGTAACGGCCAGGCGGCCAAGGCCTGCAACAACATGCTGTTGGCGATCTCCATGATCGGCGTATCCGAAGCCTTCAATCTTGGCCGTGCGCTGGGGCTGGATGACCAGACTTTCTTCGATGTGGCCTCGAACGCTTCCGGCCAGTGCTGGTCACTCACCAGCTATTGCCCCGCGCCGGGCCCGGTGCCGACGGCCCCGTCGAACAATGACTATAACCCCGGCTTTGCCACGGCGCTGATGCTGAAGGACCTCGGCATTGCCATGGACGCCGCAGGCGATACGGGCGCCAGCACGCCGCTCGGTGCGCTTTCCCGCGAAATCTACAAGGCGATGGATGAAGCTGGCCATGGCGGCAAGGATTTCTCCGCCGTCATCAAGCATCTCGCGGGTAAGCTTTGACTTATTTGATCCGCTAAAAAGAATAGGTCGACCACAATGGCGTATTTATTTTCGGAACTTGTGCGGGCCATAAGGTTACGGCCTGAAACGTATATTTATTCCACAAATTCTACAGCCGGACCGCCAACTTTTGACGGGCTCTGTAACTTTTTGATGGGAGCCGCGTTGGCGGATGCAGACCAACCCCTTTTGGGTTTTGAAGAATGGTTGGGTGAAAAATACGGTGTGTCGAACCCGTTTGTTTGGCCACTTTTTGTCCATCGGCTGTTTCGTGGAGTGGACGGTGTTAAGCCGGAAGCAGAAGTTTCCTCTCAAACCGATTTGGCGTTCGATTTGTTGGACGAGTTCTTGTTAGAACGTTCTTCGGACGTTTCTTGAATAGTGCAGCCTACACCCAATGGGTTCTGCTGTGACAAGAAAAGGCCCGGGCAAATTTGCTCGGGCCTCCAAGCTTGGCAGCTTAGGGTTCTTTATCAGCTTGCGGCCGCATAGGCCCAGCTGGGGGAGTTTTGGGAGGCTCCGGTCGCCTGTGCAGGCGCGCGGCCCACAGCACCATAGCGGATCACCGCCTGCGTCCTGTTGGAAACACCCAGAACCTTGAAGATGGCATGCATATGCGCTTTCACGGTGCCTTCGGCGATATCAAGCCGTGCGGCGATTTCCTTGTTCGGCAGGCCGTCGGCGGCCATGGCGAGGATTTGTTTCTGGCGGTAGGACAGGCGGCCCAAGTCCACCGAATCCGCAACCGTTGGGCGGCCTGTATGGCTTGCCTGTGGGCGGTCCATGCCGCCTTCAAGGGCTGCGCGCACATTCGGGGCTGCAGGGCGGCTCGCAACCGCGCCAAAGCCGTCCAGCGGCAGTTTGAGTGCCCGGCGGATGGCGGTGACCATCTCGGCCACGCTGGCGCCGCGTTCTACCGCCACAGCACCGGCACAGTCACTGTTGCGCTGGCCGTCACGGTCCAGAATGGTGACGACTGCGGCATCAGGATACAGGCGGCGCACCAGCTTCATGCAGTCGCGGCCTTCACCGCCCAGCGAACCGGGGTGGGCAATAATCAGGGCAATATCATCGTGATTGGCGGTTTTCGCCAGAAATTCATGTTCGCTGGCGGCTTCAACAATTTCCTGGAAATTGCTGGATACCAAAATCACTTCTTTAAGGGAAAGACGGAGCAGTTCCTCTCCATCAACTATCAGAGCTTTCATAACACATCCTCGCTTTTTTTCTTGTCCCACGCCCTTTGCGGTTCTTTAAGGACAAGTGAAACATAAGTGAACCTCATATCTCTCATGTTTTTTTGTACTTTTACTTTACGCAAAAAGTAATGGAACTTTGGCATGATGCGATGAATTGAGCGCGGGATGCGATGAGCCGAACCGCCATTTCTGCGGTTTAGGCAAGCTGGGACCGTATAATCTAGGATAGTGGGGATTTGCCCCTCTCGGTCCCTTGACGATCACCGGGCTTTGACCGTACCCATGAAGGATACCAAAGCCTCAAAATCGCACCAAAACGGAGCCTGTATGACCAGCCTGCTGAAGAATCTGCCGTCTTATGATGAAGCCAGGGCCGCCCTGGACCGCATCGACGTGCGCCAGCAAGACATGGTCGACACCGTTATCAAATGGTCGCGCGTCAACAGTGGCAGCGGCAATCCTGAAGGGCTGGACGCCATGGAAGCGCTGATCCTGGAAGCTTTCGCACCCTTGGGTGCGGAGGTGGAGCTGATCGACCTCAAGGACGGCGAAGCGGTAAACGCTAAGGGCGAGGTGGTCACCGTGAAAAACGGCCGCTCCATCCGCCTCTTCAAGCGCCCGCAGGCCAACCGCAAGGTGCTGATGACTGGCCACACGGATACGGTGTTCGCCAAGGATCACCCGTTCCAGGAACCTGTCTGGCTGGATGATAACACGCTCAACGGTCCCGGTGTGGCGGACATGAAGGGCGGCATTATCGTGATTTTGAACGCTCTGAAGGCGTTCGAGGAAACGCCGCTGGCTGAAAGCGTGGGCTGGGAAATCCTGCTGTCGCCGGACGAAGAGACCGGCTCGCTCGCGTCGGCCCCAATCCTCGCCGAACGCGCCAAGGCGGCAGATATCGGCCTGACGTATGAGCCCGCATTGGCGGACGGCACGCTGGCGGGCGCCCGGAAGGGCAGTGGCAACTTTACCATGGTGGTGCGCGGCAAGGCAGCGCACGCGGGCCGTGAATTTCACGTGGGGCGCAACGCCGTGGTGCATCTGTCGAAGATCATCGCGGACCTTTCCGCACTCACGGACGGTCGCCCGGAACTGACGGTAAACCCGGCCGTGATCAGTGGCGGAGTGGCGCCAAATGTGGTGCCGGACATGGCCTGGTGCCGCTTCAATGTGCGGCTGAAGGAACCCGAGGACGCCAAGTGGTTCGAGGCCGAAGTGAACACGATTGTCGCACGCTACGCTGCTGAGGACGGCTATGACGTGTCGTTGCACGGCGGCATCAACCGCCCGCCCAAGGCGCTCTCTGACGCCAACCTGAAGCTGATGGATGCCATCAAGGCCTGCGGCGTGGATTTGGGTATCAAGATTGATTATGTGCCCACCGGCGGCTGCTGTGAGGGCAACAACCTGGCGGCTGCGGGCCTGCCGAATGTGGATACACTGGGTGTGCGCGGCGCGAACATCCACAGCGCGGACGAATTTGTTTGCGTGGACAGTTTCGCGGAAAGGGCTAAACTTTCCGCTCTGATTCTTCTGGCTTTCGCGAGCGGCCAGCTCGACGATGTGGTGAAAGCCAAGACTGCATGATGCGCACAGAAGGGGATTTTGCGCGTCACTGAGGTTTGGAAGACAAGGCCAAAAGGCCGCTTAGGCAACCGGGGCCCTGAAATGCTGCCCGGACACTAATTGAGGGATATGGCACATGTATGTGGTGCGACCAGCACGATTGAAAGATCTTGATGGCCTGCAGGCGCTCGCCAAAAAAACAGGCACGGGTCTGACGACCTTGCCTGTCGATAAAAAGGCGCTTGAGGCAAAAATCAGGGAATCCATGGAGGCCTTCTCAAACACGCCGGACATGAACAAGAAAGCCAGCTATCTCCTGGTGATGGAAGACCCGAAAGAGGGCAAGATTGTTGGCACCAGTGCCCTGATCGTGGGTGTGGGCCTCGACAAGCCTTTCTATAGTTACCGCATCCTGCATCAGACGCAGGTGAGCCACGAGCCGGAAATGCGCGTTGACACGGAACTGCTGCAGCTGTCCAACGATTTCGTTGGCGCCACCGAAGTGGCAACCCTGTTCCTGGATGAAGACTATCGCCGCGATAACCTCGGTAAACTGATGTCCAAGGCGCGCTATCTTCTTATGGCAGCGCATCCGGACCGTTTCTCCGACCAGGTGATTTCCGAGATCCGCGGCTGGGTGGACGAAGACGGCAACTCGCCCTTCTGGGAAGCTCTGGGCCGCCATTTCTTCGGCATGGATTTCAAGACCGCAGACCGCATCAACGGCATGGGCAACAGCCAGTTCATTTCTGACCTGATGCCCAAGTTCCCGATTTATACGGCACTGCTGCCGGAAGAAGCCAAGGCCGTGATTGGCAAACCGCACGACAGCGCGCGCCCGGCGATCAAACTTCTTAAGAAAGAAGGTTTCCGCTTCTCCCGTTCGGTCGACATCTTTGATGGCGGCCCTGCGCTTGAAGTGCATAAGCGCGGTATCTGGACCTGCCGCAAAAGCGTTGCGGGTGAGCTCGGGGGCACGGTTGAAGGCGGCGGGCATGACCCGCTTCATATGGCCTGCAACCCGTCGCTTGACGATTTTCGCGTGGTGTTGACCAATGTGGTTCAAGGCACCAGCGGCATCTGGGTGCCGGAGGAAGCGGCAAGCGCGTTGAACCTGAAGGCGGGGGATCCGATCCTTTACGCACCCATCGGCCGCCGTGTACCGGCGCAGCTGGCAGAGTAAGGAGTTCAAACATGACACACTTTATCGACGGCGCCTGGACAGAGGGCGCTGGTGAAGAATTTCGTTCGGTAAACCCCGCTGACGGCGCGGTGATCTGGACCGGAAATGAGGCTACGGCAGAGCAGGTCGACGCCGCTGTGGCCGCCGCCGCACGTATGGCAGATGGCTGGGCGATGACCCCGTTCGAGGACCGCGTTGCCATCGCCCGCCGCTACGCTGAAATTCTGGGCGAGCGCAAAGCCGAGATGGCAGAGCTGGTCGCCAAGGACGCCGGCAAGACGCTTTGGGACGCCACCGGCGAAGCCACGGCCATGGCCAACAAGATTGAGATCAGTTTGAAGGCTTACGATGAGCGCACGGGCTTTAAGGAAGCGGTGAACGGCGCGATCCGCTCCAAGCTCGCACACCGTCCGCACGGCGTGATGGCCGTCTTTGGGCCCTATAATTTCCCCGGTCATCTGCCGAACGGTCATATCGTACCGGCGCTGATCGCGGGCAACACAATCGTGTTCAAACCCAGCGAGCTAACGCCTGCCGTGGCGGAACTGATGGTGAAATGCTGGGATGATGCCGGGCTGCCGAAGGGTGTCCTGAACCTGGTGCAGGGCGCGCGCGACACGGGCGCGGCGCTGATCGCCAACAAACAAATCGATGGCCTCCTGTTCACGGGCAGCGCCCGCACCGGCCAGATCATCGCCCGCGAACTGGTGGACCGCCCGAATGTCATTCAGGCGCTGGAGCTTGGCGGCAACAACCCGCTGATCGTCCATGAAGTGGAGGATCACGCCGCTGCCGCCGTGATGACGGTACAGAGCGCCTTTATCAGCTCGGGCCAGCGCTGCACCTGCGCGCGCCGCCTGATCGTACCGGTGGGCGCTGAAGGCGACGCCTTTATCGAGACACTTACCCGCGCCATCGACGGCATCACCGTCGGTGCCTGGAACGACGACCCGCAACCCTATATGGGGCCGGTCGTGAGCGGCCATGCTGCAGACAATGTTCTGAAGGCGCAGGAAGCCCTTGAAGCCGCTGGCGGCAAGGTCATCCGCCGTGTGGAACGCCTGGACCGCGGCGCCGCTTACCTCGCGCCGGGCCTGATGGATGTGACAGATGTTGCTGACCGGCCAGACGAAGAAGTCTTCGGCCCGTTCCTGCAGCTCATTCGCGTGCCGGATTTTGAGGCTGCGATCCGTGAGGCCAACAACACCCGCTTCGGGCTGGCTTCAGGCCTGATTTCCGACAACAGTAAGAACTATGACGCCTTCTATCCGCGGGCCAAGGCTGGCATTGTGAACTGGAACCAGCAGCTGACGGGCGCCGCTTCCACGGCACCGTTCGGCGGCATCGGCCTGTCAGGCAACCATAGGCCAAGTGCCTATTATGCCGCGGACTATTGCTCCTACGGCGTGGCCACGATGGAGCAGGCAGACGGCAAGGTAGCCGTAGGCGCACTGCCCACCGGCCTCAATTTCAGTGAAGGAGAAGGCTGATGGCTTGGCGTGAAGTAAATTTTGACGGCATCGTTGGCCCAACCCACAATTATGCGGGCCTTTCCTACGGCAACGTGGCATCGGCGAAGCACAAGGGCATGGTGGCCAACCCGCGCGAAGGCGTGTTGCAGGGGCTTGAGAAAGCCAACCACCTGCGCAGTTTGGGCATGACACAGGGCGTTCTGCCGCCCCACGACCGCCCGCACCTGAAGACGCTTCGCGACCACGGTTTCACCGGCACGGACGCCGAGATGGTTGCCGCGGCCTGGAAAGCAAGCCCGGCGCTGATGGCCAATGTGTGCTCTTCGGCCACCATGTGGACGGCGAACGCGGCCACCATCAGCCCGGCGCCGGACACAGCCGACGGCAAGACCCATTTTACCCCCGCGAACCTGGCGGCCATGTACCACCGGTCGATCGAAGCACGGGTGACGGCGCGTATCCTCAAGGTGATGTTCCCGGAAGGTGAGCGGTTCGCGCACCATGATCCGCTTGTCGGCGGCACCCACATGGGCGACGAGGGCGCGGCCAACCACAGCCGTTTCTGCGCTGATTATGGCGAGGCGGGCGTGGCGCTTTATGTTTACGGTAGGGGCGCCTTCGAGAATGCCGCAGACCTGACATACCCGGGCCGCCAGACCGAAGAAGCCAGCCGGGCCATCGCCCGCATGCATGCGACAAAAGTCGATAAGACCTTGTTTGTGCGGCAAAATCCGGCGGCGATCAACGCTGGCGCTTTCCATAATGACGTGGTGGCGGTGTCGAACAAGAATGTGCATTTCTATCATGAGCAGGCGTTCGAGAACCCGGACCAGCTGGACCGCGACATCCAGGCGGCGATGGGCGACGTGGAAATGCAGTTCGTGCGCGTACCCTCAAGCGCGGTGCCGATTGGCGACGCGGTGAAAAGCTACCTGTTCAACAGCCAGCTGATTTCTGCGCCATCCCGAGACGGTATGACACTCATCCTACCGACCGAAGTTGAAGAGACGCCATCCACAAAAGCTTATGTGGATCAGCTGGTTAACTCAGGCGGGCCGATCCGCCACGCGGACTATCTGGACGTGCGTCAGAGCATGCGCAACGGCGGCGGGCCGGCGTGCCTGCGCCTGCGTGTTGCCATGTCAGACGACGATATTTCGGCCATGGGATCAAACAGCATTCTGGACGATAAGCTGTTGGAAACACTGAAGGTTTGGGCGAACAAGCATTACCGGGACCGGGTGGCGATTGAGGATCTGGCTGATCCGCAGCTGATGGAGGAAAGCTTCAAAGCAATGGATGAGCTGACGCAAATCCTGAAGCTCGGCAGCGTGTACGACTTTCAGCGCTGAGGGCGCCCGGGTAGGGCACAGAACACCCAAAAGGGCACACGACGGGCACACAGGTAGTGCCCGTTTTTCATTCGGCGGAAAGGGGGGCTAATCTCTTGGTTCTGGCGAATGCAGCGGGCCGCCCTGGCTCAGCTGACCGGCTTTCTCCGGTGGCGGCAGTCCGGCACCGATATCGAAAAAGTGGCGTTCGACGAGCCGGGTGCGGCGGAAGCAGCGGCGACCGAATTCCCGTTCGATGTCTTCTTCCTTGAGCACCACCCCGGTGCCGACAAAATGACGGACGTTGCCGAACGGGTCCAGAAGCGGCAGCTGGATGGTGCGATAGACAAACGGCACGTCGGCAAAGTTGATCATGCTGCGGGTAATCATGCCGGCGCAGGGCTGGTCCCTGAGCGCTTTATAATAAGCGCGCTCGTCTTCCACCAGTTCCTCGGGCGTCATATCGAAGATATTCTTGCCGGTCATATCGATGCCGATATGGCGGTCCAGCACAGTTCCTGCCTGCACCACGCGGAGGATTTCCGCGTCTTCCCATTCGCTGAGGAAGACTTCAGAAATGGAACCGTTGATCTGGGCTGACGAAAAGTCTGACCGCCTTGGGCATACGCTGCCTTCAGGGCGTGGCAGGTTCAGCCAGAATTGAATCAGCTGCTGCGTTGCTTTCGAATGTTGAAGCTGTTCGAGCGCGGTCGTCATTCAGTTACTGGCCTTCTAAACCCTAAACTTCAGGCCAAATCCATTGGCGAAAACCCATTATTGCCGGGATAGCGCCACAGGTATGCCCAATGGGCTGCCCGCATCACTGTTGGTCTGGAATGCAATGGAATACGGCGGTTTCCCGTATTTTTTCTCGCAGCCGACCCCCCGATTTGTGTCCAAATAGTTAGCGAATGACGGGCCTTTTGCAAGCCTTTTCAAGGAAAAGAATACACGTTTGGCTGTTACTTTACGCCTTCATGGTACATCTGGATCAGATATTCCTGACTCGAACAGGCAGTTTTCAAGTTTTGTGTGGCCCGCACACCATGGCGCTCCAGGCCTCAGCTCACATCATGCGCACCAAAGCGTGACTGGACCGGATCAAAAGCTTTGCTAGGTATTAGGTACCAAACAACCGGAGTATGAGATGTTGATCAAGCGGACGAAAAGCTGGCGCCTAAGCGAAAATGACGTAACCCCCGAGGCGGTGTATCTGGACAGGCGCCGCTTCATGACGGGCGCCGGCGCGCTTGTGGGTGCGGCGGCGCTGGTGGGCACCGGCGCGCTTCAGGCCGCGACAGACCGGTCGCTCAAGACCCTGCCGCACGCCAAAACCGCTTTCGACCCCGGCGAAACACCGACGCCCTATGACGCGGTGACCAACTATAATAATTTCTATGAATTCGGCACCGGCAAGGGCGACCCGTCCGAGAACGCCTGGCGGCTTCAGGTGGCGCCGTGGTCTGTGCGCGTTGACGGCATGGTGGACAAGCCCGGCACCTACGCGCTTGAGGACCTGATCGACTATAACGCGCTCGAGGAACGTATCTACCGCCTGAGGTGCGTCGAAGCCTGGTCGATGGTGATCCCATGGATCGGCGTGCCGCTCTCAAGCGTGCTCAAGAAATACGGGCCGCAGTCGGGCGCTAAATATGTCGCGTTCGAAACGCTGGCAGACAAAGACCAGATGCCGGGCGTGAAAAGCTTCTTCAACGTGCTGGATTGGCCCTACCGCGAAGGGCTGAGGATGGACGAAGCGATGAACGAGCTCGCCTTCCTGGCGGTCGGCCTTTACGGCAAGGAACTGCCGAACCAGAATGGCGCGCCCATCCGCCTTGTGGTGCCGTGGAAATATGGGTTCAAGTCCATCAAATCCATCGTGCGCATCCACTTCACCGACACGGAACCGAAAACCAGCTGGAACGTATCTGCGCCAAAAGAATATGGTTTCTATTCGAACGTGAACCCGACCGTCAGCCACCCGCGCTGGAGCCAGGCGTCAGAGCGCCGCATCGGCGAATTCGGCAAAAGGAAGACGCTGATGTTCAACGGCTACGAGGAGCAGGTGGCGCATATGTATGACGGCATGGACCTGAAGAGATATTATTGATGCCGGCTGTTATGTGTCACCCCGGACCCGGCGCGTATGCGCCGGAGACGATCCGGGGTCCAGGAAACGCACAAAGCCCTCGCCAAAGGCGAAGACACTTTATTGTTTCTGGATGCCGTGTCGTAACCTGCCTGCGGCAGGGCACGGCATGACGTGCTTGATGAGAAAGACCAAGCCTATGCCTGATGGTGCGATACAGGAAATTTAATGCAGATAGTCAGTGTTCAAAACCTCAGGCGCTTTGGCAAACCCATCGTGTTTGCCGCCTGCCTTATCCCCTTCGCGTGGCTTGCCTTCAACTGGTGGCAGGCGTTCGCCGGCCAGCCGCATGACCTGGGGTTCAACCCCAATGAGACATCCAACCGCTTTTCGGGGGACTGGGCGCTTCGCTTCCTTCTGATATCCCTCGCGCTCACGCCGCTTTCGAAAATCCTCAAGTCCCCGAAGCCGATCCTGTTCCGGCGCATGCTGGGGCTGTTCGCTTATTTTTATGTCTGCACCCATATCCTCAGCTACCTGTGGCTGGACCTTCTGTGGGACTGGGCAGGCCTGTGGGCGGATATCATGAAGCGGGTTTATATCACCGTGGGCATGACCGCCTTTGTGCTTCTCACCCCCATGGCCATCACCAGCACCAAGGGCATGATCAAACGCCTGGGCGCCAAGCGCTGGCAGAAGCTGCATAAGCTCGTCTACATCATCGCCCCGCTGGCGGTGATCCATTTCTTCATGATGCGCAAGGGCTTCCAGCTCGAACCGCTGGTGTATGGTGCCATCTATCTGGGCTTGATGGCGTTCCGGTTGAAGGGGCGGCGCAGAAGTTGAGCTGGATGGAGCCTAACCCGCTCTGGGCAAGGCTTCACATATGTCCAGTGCCCGAACCTCTGTCACTTTTTGCATGCCGTTGGGCCTGTCCCCTGCGCTGAAAGCAATATGGCAGCCATCTGCACTGACGTCGCCGAAAAGTGGGAACCCCTCCCAAATCTTTTTCCACTGCCCGTCTGTCCAAACATACAGGCCTCCGGCTTTTTTACCAACGACTGTATGCCTGCTAGGCATCAGTCTTATGATGCCGCGTTTGGTGTACAGGGTTTGTGTGTTTCCACGTTCTCCGGGAATTTCGTCGAAGTTGATGGTTTCAAGGTTCGCGACTTCGTTCTGGACACGAAGCAAGGAAACATTCTTCAGTCCTTGGCCTTGCTTCCTGCCTTTGTAATCGACATAGGCGTAGGGGCAGGCCAGCATCTGAATAGCGTCTGCGAAGTGCAAATATTTCATGCAGCGTAGCGGGAAAGTTTGATCAGAGATTTTCACCGCTTCGGTTTGCTGGAACGGATAGTGATAGGTCCCGTCTTTCACCGATTCCAGCAAGCCTCGGCGGCGTCCCAGGTCCATGATTATGTTGGCGTTTTGCGGGAGGTCTCCACTGTCTGGTGTCCTTATCCACTTACACGTGAGAGAACTTTGACCAAGACGGGCAAAGCCGGGACTGCGGGCGGGTCCGGATTGGAAACCACCTGATGCCACTGAGCGTTCAGTGTATTTTACTTCGGTGGTCTTTAGTCGCCTGCCTAAACGCCCTTCTTTGATTGTCAGTTTTTTCGGCGCCGTGGGGTCGTATTTGGGTTTTGGGCCGTCTTTTTGGAGTGGTTTGGGGCTGTAGGATATATAGTCATCGGCGAAACAGAACCTGATGCCAATGTCTTCGTACATTGGCTCGAGTGATGTTCCATCCCATTTATGGAGCACGCGTGGCTCCCTTGGAATACTCTCAAGTAAAAGCAGGCTACCATCATTCGCCCAAAAGAGATTCACGATAGCGCGATCGGTCGAAATCAGGTTTGGGACCGCTTTCAATGTCAGTTTTTCAACAGTTTCCTCTGTTGGCTGGGTTAGCCTTTCGAAGGTTGATCGGGTACCGTCCAATATTTTTTTGTATCGTGCGGCCATTTCCGCCTCAGGGATAAGCCAAGCTAGTGCCTCTGCCGGGTCGGTCCCCAGTGGCAGACCTAATGCTTCAACTTCCTCTGGAGATAATTTCTTCCTCAGTGCCCCTTTAATGGCATTATTCATGGCGCGGATACCATGGGAGCATATCCACCACGGCGAAGCCTTGCTCGCCAATAAGTCTGGGCCGTTCAACACCCTCAGTCCGGCTTCGCCAGCATCTTTTGGGTTGTCTCGAACATACTTTGAGACAGACCTGGCAAACCCGGGAAGAAAACTTACGCCTTGCGCCGCGGTTGTATCAGCACAAAGCACTGCATCTAGGCGAGCGCGAATGAACCCCAGCCAGTACCATTCAATGGCTTGGGTTTTATTGATCGGGAAAGTGCGTTCTGCCAGGTGAAAAAGGAAGGCCGGAGGAATTTCATCCTTTTTGTCAATAAGTTCCTGGCGAATATCATCGTCACCTAACGGGGCTTCCTGCAGCCGCTTGAGCAAGTTTTGTGTATCGGTTTGCCGGGAGATTGAGAAAGCGCGATCAATGCTGACAAATTCTATAACAGGAGGTGGGACCTCAGCTCGACCAGTATTTGATGCCAGAAAAATGGCGAGAAACAAGCTTGTCAACGCACGTAAGATCATAGAGGTCCCCATCAGTAACTTCCTTCTTCATAGAGGGACATACTGTTGAAGGCAAGGGAGCGGCCGCCTACCCTCTTTTGGCCACCATGGCGTTGCCCTTGACGATCATCACCACCTCGTCTTTCTGGTTCTCCACATGATAGATGGATTTCACCAGCCCCAGGTTCGGGCGGCGCTTCCTGTTCGAGCCGCTCGCCTACGGCGCCATCTACCTTGGCCTGATGGCCTTCCGGCTGAAGGGCAGGGGCCGGAAGCGCGTGAAAGCGGCCTAGCGGGCTGGTAGATTGCGACGCGAAGCGGTCTACAGGATCACTCTATCTGCCACGACGGTATAGCAAGTTGTCTACGCCGCCAGACAAATATCTCGCCAGTATTTTCTTCAGGGTGCCGTCTCGCTTCACATCCTCAAAGGCTGCCGACAGTGCTTTTACCAAAGCATCATCTGTCTGTTTGTTCACTGCAAAATAATAGTCGGATTGCTCAAGCGTATAGACGACTTCATATGCTGCAGGCGAATAGCCATGATGCTGGATAAGCCAAAACGACACAGTCGCCCCCGAAGCCCAAAGATCCAATCGGCCACGCTCCAACATGGGGATGGCGTTCATCGGAGAACGTACATCATATACAAACTTCGGCTTTGCGCCCGCATCCATCAGGGCAATGTGCGCAACGTCCTGATTGATTACCCCTACAACATACCGACTGAAGTCATCTATTGTCCGGATGTCGGCCCGCAGGTCCTTTTTTGCAATGACCGAAATGTCAGCCGGGGCGATGGGGCCAATCCATTTGAAGGCACTGTCGCGAGCCTGTGTCCGAACTGTTGAGAACAGAACAGTATTTTTCTCACTCTCCACCCGCGCATAGGCCCGCGCCCACGGCAGCACTACAATATCTGCCCGGGGCTGGGGTGCATCAAGGCGCTGCAACATCTCAATCAGGACATCCGGGGCAATCCCTGTAACTTGGCCGCCTTCCTCATAGTTGAGCGGTGGATAGATCTCGGTACAGAAGGTGAGGCTGCCAACATCAGGGTCTTGCGCCCGTGCCGGTACGGACAGGCACGCAACCAGCAGGATGCATATACGCCAGTTATGGAGGGGCATGTCAGTATCCTTTACTGTTCAACTCCCTACATGTGCCTGAATAGACCAGTCTACACGATCGCAGGTAAAGCGTTCGTTACCAAAGGTTGCGAGACAATTGGACGTGGTATGAGATAAGACATACGGAGACCAACGGGTTGCCGATACCCGGGGATTGCTCTGGATTGATGTGCCAAATACGGTCATGTTTCCCCTGTCAGGAAAACAAGGCTGAGCGCGGCAAGGCCAGGCATGCTACACTGGCGACGGACCAGCTAGGGAGGATTCAGTGATCGATGAGGCATTTCCGTGTGACGGGGGCTGTACATGCGGCCATGTACGCTATCAGGTAAGTTCGAAACCAATGATTGTCCATTGCTGCCATTGCAGCTGGTGTCAGCGACAGTCTGGCTCCGCCTTCGCCGTCAATGCGCTGGTGGAAGCTGATCGCGTCAAGCTGGTTGCAGGCGATGTTGAGGAAATCGATGTTGCGTCGCCAAGCGGGAAGGGGCAAACGATCGCCCGCTGCCCCAAATGCCGGGTGGCGATGTGGAGCAATTATTTTATGGGGGGGCTGAAGGAGCGTATTCGCTTCATTCGGGTTGGGTCGCTCGACAATCCAGACCTCATGCCGCCCGACGTTCATATCTTCACATCGAGCAAGCAGGATTGGGTTATCTTGCCGCCGGACGATCCATATGCTGAAGTTTTCTATGATGTGGCGACCACCTGGTCACCCGACAGCCTGAGGCGCCTGGATGCACTGGAGGCCGAAACCGGAGGCGAGATTACCTGGCGGCGATAGGTCTTTTCCGGCGGTAAATCAGCGTTATATTCAACCCCCATTACCCGAACGCCGCCTACCCCCTTTTGGCGACCATGGCGTTGCCGCGCATGGTCATCACAACCTCGCCATTCTGGTTCTTCACCTTGTAGGCTGATTTCACCAAACCGAGGTTCGGGCGGCTTTTGCTGTCGCGTTTGGCGGTATATTCGCTTTCGATTGAAAGCACATCGCCGGGGAATACGGGGCGTTTCCACTCAATGCCGTCAATGCCGGGGCTGCCAAGGCCAGCGAGGCCCTTGTCCTTCATATGGTCCACCATCATGCGCATCATCATGGCGCAGGTGTGCCAGCCGGATGCGCACAGCGCGCCGAAGACAGACTGTTTGGCGACCTCTTCATCCAGGTGGAAAGGCTGGGGGTCATATTTGGACGCGAAGTCGATGACTTCCTCTTTTGTCACCTTATAACTGCCAAATGCATCCTTTTGACCTACGTCAATGTCCTCAAAGAAAATCCTGAACATATTTAGTCTCCCTTAATGCATCTGAAATGGTGCCGTGGTGCATTGCGTCAAGGCCCATTGAGTTGAATGGATGGCAGGCAAGAACGGATGGCAAGGAAGGGATGACCAGCTGCGTCAATCGGTCGCTTGGGCAGGCGGCAGTGGTTTACGCTTCGTTTACCGGCCCGTTTTTATGGTGCCAAACAGGTTTCAACCAAACATATGTATTGGGGGTTAGTTGATGAACGAGACATTCGAAGGCCTTGACGGCATCCGCGCCCGGGTCGTGCAAATTCTTGTGCTGTTTCTGTGGGCGCACGTGCCGGCGGCGCTTGTGCATGGCTGGTGGTCCGGCAGCGACGATATGTGGCTGATCACCGGCATCATCGCGGGGCTTTCCGCGCTGGCGACCGCGGCTGTGAAGCTGGCGTCGCCACCCCGGGTGGGGCGCATGGTGCTGGCGGTGGCCATGGTGCTGACCTCCGGCGCGCTGGTGGCGCTGTATGAAGGCCACGCCTGGCAAAAGGATGTGCATCTCTATTTCGCCACCGTGATTGCGCTGCTGTCGTCCACCTTCTGTTGGCGCACGCTGGCAACGGCCAGCGGGGCGACGGTGCTTTATGTGCTTGTGGGCACGCTGGTGGCGCCGGCCTATGTGCTGGGGGCCGAAAGCGGCCTCTTGGAAGCCGGGTTTGAAGCCGTGGCCTTCCTGGTGCTGTCTGCCGGGCTTTTCTGGGTCACGAACCTGGTGCAGGGCCTGTTTGTGCAGGTGCAGGACCAGCATGCGCTCGCCGTGGCGGAAACCGAGAAGGCCCGCGAAGCTGAAGACCGCGCCAATGGTGCGGCTGATGAGGCCAAGGCCGCAGCCCTTGAAGCGCTGGCCGCGAAAGAAGAGGCCGACGCGTTGAGGGCCGAACAGGCCGACCAGGAAGCCCGGTTGGCGGAAGAAAAGCGCGCCATGCTGCAAGCGTTGGCGCAGGAATTTGAAGGCAGTGTGCAGGAGATCGTGCGCGAGGTGGCTGACATGTCTGTCTCCATCAAGGAAACCGCTGCCCACATGCAGGCGCAGGCCCGCACCGGCATGGACAGCGCGGCCCGCATCGCCAGCGCCACCATGGATGCCTCGAACAATGTGGAGTCGGTCTCAGGTGCGGCCACGGAACTGTCCTCTTCAACGTCCGAGATCGCCCAACAGGTGGACCAAAGCACCCGGCTGACAGGCGAAGCGGTGGAGAAATCCGAAGCGGTCTCCAGTCAGATTGCGCTACTATCGGAACGGGCGCAGGAAATTGGCGGTGTGGTGCATCTGATCACTGAAATCGCGGAACAGACCAACCTCCTCGCGCTCAACGCCACCATCGAGGCCGCGCGCGCAGGCGAGGTGGGCAAGGGCTTTGCCGTTGTTGCGACCGAGGTGAAGAACCTGGCGGGCCAGTCCGCGCAGGCCGCCGAAGGCATTCACGAACGCATCGGCGCCGTGCAGGAAGCCACCGAAGGCGCCGTGGCGGCCATGCGTTCGATCGCAGAGGTGATCAAGTCCATCAACCATGGGTCAAGCGCCATTGCAGCGGCGGTCGAGGAACAGGACGCCGCCACCCACGATATCGCCAATTCGGTGAAGCAGGCGTCTGCGGGCACCCGCACCGCGGCAGAGGACGCGCAGTCGGTCGAAGGCAGCGCGCGCTCAAGCGAGGAGGCAGCTGTGAGCGTGCTGGCGGCGATCGAGCAGCTTGAGGCGCTTGCAGGCACGCTGACAAACCAGACAGACAGCTTCCTGGCCCGCGTCCGCGCAGGCTAGCAAACCCGGAACAAGGGCATTGACGGCAGCGGGATAAGCCCTAGGGTTTATCCCGTTCCTTATTGTTGTGCGGGAGGTTTTGTGGCGCGGTCGCTGGTTGGTATCTTGATCCTGATGGCGTTTCTGTATGGCGCCGCTTTTCTGGTGCGCACCTTTGCGCTGCCGTTGCCCGCGCCCATTCTGGGGCTCCTGATGCTCACGGCCTTCCTGTTGGCGTGGCGCGACGTGCCCGACGTGATCGCCGCAGGCTCGGACACGCTGATCCGGATTTTCCCGCTTCTGTTCATCCCGCCGATTGTGGCGCTTCTGGACGCTAAGGCGCTGGCGCTGTCGGCGCCGCTGGTGCTTGTGCTGGCGGTCAGTGCCAGCACGCTTGTTGGCCTATTGGTCACGGCCTTTCTTTACCGGGCGCTGGTGCGCGGGAAGGAGCAGGCATGACCACCCCGGTCGCCCTGTGGCCGGCTGTGACCGCCCTTCTGTTTGTGGCCGCCAACTGGCTTTATGGCCGGGCGGGTGAACGGGCCTATGCCCACCCGATCCTGTTGCCGTCTGTGGTGCTGATGGGCTGGTTCAGCCTCAATGAGGAGGGCCTCAAGGCCTATGTGGCGGATACCGAATTCTTCCGCATGTTCCTGGCGGCGGCGGTGGTCGGGCTGGCGGTGCCTCTCTACCGCAGCTGGGGCGCTGTGAAAGCCAACAAACGTGCGGTCCTGGCCGCTGTGGCCGGTGGATCTATTGCTGGAGTCATGAGCGCGCTGGTGCCCGCTATGCTTTTGCAGGCTTCCCCGGAAATCATCGCCAGCCTTGGCACCAAATCCATCACCACGCCCATGGCTGTTACGGTGGCGGGCAGCATTGGCGGCGTGCCCTCCATCGCCGCGGCGGTGGTGGTGATCACCGGGCTTTTTGCAGCCCTCGTGGGGCCGGGGCTGTTGCGCGCGCTGGGGGTGGATGATGACGTGGCCACCGGGCTCGCGCTCGGCACCGCCGGGCACGCCATTGGCACCGCTGAGGCCGTGCGCCTCTCACGCACCATGGGCGCGGCGGCGGCCTTCGCCATGACCGCAAATGGCCTCGCCACAGCGGTGCTGCTGCCGCTGGTGTGGGGCTGACCCCTACAATTGTCTGCACTTCTTAACCAGATTTTTGGCCCTATTCTTGAATATAGAGATTGGTAAGGGAGCACACTTGTTACGAGGATCGTACCATGCGCTTTTTGCTGTCCCTTGCCGCCTTTGGCCTTTTCGGCCTTACCACCCCCACATTTGCAGCGCCCGAGAGAATTGAGGCCACCTATGATTTAATCTGGAAGGGTTTTCATGTCTCGACGGCGGAAACCGTGACGGAACTGAATGATGGCCGCTATTTCCTGGGCATCAATATCAAGACCCATGGCCTCTTGAAAATGGCCACCGGTGGGCACGGCACTTTTGAGATATCCGGGCAATTGTTGCCGGACGGCGGCGTACAGCCCGAAACACTGGATGCCGACGGCTATTGGGACGGCGATGCCTTTTCGCAAAAACTTCGGTACGGTGCCGACGGCCAGCTGGCCGCCTTTGAAGCCACACGCCCCGAAGACTGGTTGAAGGAAAACGCGCGCGAGGCCGTGCCGGACGAGATGAAAACCGGGCCCGACCCGGCGTCACTTTTCGTGTCCCTGATGCAGAACCCGGTGAATTTCAGCGCGGAGGACATGGGCCAGCCGATCCTGCTCAGAAGCTTTGACGGGGAAGCCGTGGTGGACTGGCAGCTGGGCTGCGCGGCCACGCCCGTGATGCTGAGCCAGTCCAAGCATTCGTCCATCACCGGGCAGGCTTTTGAATGCGCGCTCAGGACCACAACCGTGGCCGGTAAGCTTCTGAAGGAAGAAAAGCCGAAAAAAATGGTCACCCGTGGCCCGCGGGGCCGCCGCCAGACAGTGGACCTTGATGATGTCTCGCCAAAAGTGTGGCTGATGGCCATGGGCGAGGGCGACCGCCTGATGCCGGTGCGCGCCCAAGTGCCAAGTGAGAAGGGCCTTGTTGGCCTTTACCTCAGCAAGCTGACGATGGCGGGGGCGGAGCGCGGCACCGAGGGGCGCTAGAGAATGCTGCGCCCGGGCCGTTATGTCGCCCCAATTCTGGTATAGCATCCATCTGTTGCAGAGTTTACGAATTTGCAGCACTGTTGATTTCGGGAAAGTGGGAAGCGGGCCGAATGAAGAAATATATTGGCATAATGACGGGGGCGCTGCTGGCCGTGGCTGGCGGCGGCGGGCAGGCTATGGCCGCCGAGCGGCTTGAAGTGACCTATGATTTCATCTGGAAGGGGCTTTTGGTGTCGACCGCCGAAGCCCGCGCCGACCTGGCACCTGAAAGCTACGACCTGGCGATTGATTTTCGCATGCGCGGGCTGGCCAAGCTGTTCGCCAACGGCCGCAGCGAGCTGAGGTCGAACGGCAGCCTGGTGGACGGTGATATCCTGCCACGCGAATATATCTCTGCCGGCCGCTGGGACGGTGAGGATTATATGCGTACGCTCCGGTTCGCGCCGGACGGCATGCTCAAGGAAATCGAACAGGACTGGCCGGAAAAATGGGAAAAGAAATACCCGCGCGAAGAGGTGCCAACTGAACTGCGCCGTGGCCCGGACCCGGCTTCGCTGGCGATTGCGTTGTTGCGCGCCCGCATCACAGAAGCCCAGGCTGCTGAGCCCTTCACCATCCAGGTGTTTGACGGCGCCATGGTGTTTGAATGGCAAGTCAGCTGCGGGCCTGAGCTGGTAGAGATATCGGACAGCCGCCACTCGGACTTTGCAGGCGAGGCTCATGAATGCACCATCGGCGGCGAGCTGGTGGCGGGCAAGCGCATCCTGACTGAAAAAGAGAAGAAGAAGCTTGAAAAGGAGCGTGAGAAGCGCCGCCGCAAAGCTGAAAAGAACGGCGAGGATGACGACATGCCGCCCAAATTCTGGGTGATGTCAAAGGGCGATGGCGGCTATCTGGTGCCAGTGCGGGCAGAAGTGCAGACCGATATGGGCCGCGTGCATATGTATCTGAAAGAGCTGGCAATTACCGACCTCGAAGACGTGCCGGTGGTGGCTTCGCGCTGAAATTTTGCCCCTTTAATCTAATCTTAATCCCGTGAATTGACTTTTACAGTTGGTGTGTAAGACTGCGCGCCAATTAATGGTGGCGATCAATTATAAAATGGGAGGGACAGCCATGAGCGCGACGTCAAGGAAAGCCGGTTTGCTGGCACTGGGGCTGGGGGCAGCCCTGATTTCAACGGCGGCCACTTGGGCCGCGGATATCAAGGTTATTCATGCCGGCGAGCTGCTGACGGTGCCGGGCAAGGCGCCGGTCAAAAACCAGACAGTGGTGATTGAAGACAGCCGCATTCGGGAAGTGCGCGACGGCTTTGTGGCCGCATCCGAGTTTGGCGAAGACGCGACGCTGGTGGACCTCAAGGACAGCTTCGTAATGCCTGGCCTGATGGACATGCATGTGCATATCCAGGGCGAACTGGGCCCGAACCAATACCGTGACACCGTTCAGATGTCGGCGGAAGATTCTGCCATGCGCAGCGTGATGTATGCAAACCGTACGCTGATGGCCGGTTTCACCACAGTGCGTGATCTGGGGGCGAGCCCGCAGGAAGTTTTCGCGCTTCGTAAAGCCACGGCCAACGGCTGGGTGGATGGTCCGCGCATCGTTGCGGCCGGCAGCAGTGTTGCCGCCACTGGTGGCCATGGTGACGTGGACGACATGCGCCATGATCTCTTGGAAAAATATACCTCGAAAACCATCTGCGACGGCGCGGACGATTGCCTGCGTGCGGTACGCCACGCGGTCAAGTATGGCGCTGATGTCATCAAGATTACAGCCACGGGCGGCGTGCTGTCGGATACCAATACCGGCACCGGCCAGCAGATGACTGATGAAGAACTGAAGACCATCATGGATACGGCCCATGCGCTTGGTCGCAAGGTGGCAGCCCACGCCCACGCGGCTGAAGGCATCAATGCCGCCCTGCGCGCCGGGGTGGATAGCATTGAGCACGGGTCTTATGCGAACGCGGAATCGATCCGCCTGTTCAAGAAGAACGGCGCCTATCTGGTGCCAACCTTGCTGGCGGGCCACACGGTGGTGACCATGGCCAAGAATACGAATTTCATGTCTGAGGACATCAAGGCCAAAGCCATCCGCGTGGGCGGCGACATGATCGAGAATTTCCAGCGCTCCTACAAGGGCGGGGTCAAGATCGCCTTCGGTACCGACAGTGGCGTCTCCAAGCATGGCACCAACGCCTATGAAGCGGTGCTGATGCACGAGGCGGGCATGACGCCCATGGATATCCTCAAATCCGCCACGGTACATGCCGCTGACCTGATTGATATGTCAGACAGCCTTGGCACCATTGAAGTCGGTAAGATCGCCGACATCATTGCAACAGACGGCAGCCCGCTTGATGATATCAAAGAACTGCTGGATGTGGACTTCGTGATGAAGGACGGCCGGATGGTGAAGCAATAGCGGTCAGAACAGGCGGGAAGGCCGAAGTTGGTGGCAGTAAAGATTCACGATAGCAGGGCCCTGATGGGCGGACTGGCGATGATGATCATCGGCGCCATTCTGTCCATGATGATGGCTTTCTATCTGTTGCCGGACGTGTTCGGCGAAGAGGCCCTGGTCTCCCGCTGGTGGTGGGAAATCGTCCTGAACCTGCAGATCCTGTGCCTGGCCTTCATGTGGTTCTGCCACCACAACCGCATTATCTTCTCTCGTGGATGGTGGCGCATGCGCGCCATCGTCCATTTTATTACCGGGGTTGTCTCGGTTTCCTATCCTGTCGGCATCATGTTGATCAGCGCCTATATGGACTGGTTCCGCGAAGCCCCGAGCGAACGCCAGGTGTATCTGTTGATGCTGGGTGGCGTGGCGCTGTGGGCGGTGGGCAACTTTGTTGTGCCGATCATTGTCTGGCTGATGGCGCGGCCTTCTGCGAGAAGTGACGATGCCTCTCCGCTGAAGTTTCGACCTCACATATGGCTGATGGCTTTCTGGCCGACGCTTTCGGCGCTGGTGATCGGGATAATCGTCTGGTGGCAGCAAGGCGGCGCAGTCAGCATTCTTGTGCCGATCCTCCTGTATCTGCAAGGGGCGCTTCCGTATTTCCGCAAGGCGCAGCATGCATCCCCGCGCGACAGCGACATATAAATATCTGCCAATAAAGAATTTTCTTAACTTTTAGCGCTAAAGTTGGACCATTGTGATTTCCAGCCAGGTAGGCATAGATGCGTTTTGTAGGCAACAGAGCCCTGTTGGGTGCCGCGGCGATGATCATCGTCGGCATTGTGCTGTCAATGCTCGCCAGCGACTATGTTAGTGGCCGCGGCGAGGTCGAAGGCCTGACCACGTCGCGCTGGTGGTGGGAAATCGTCCTGAATTCCCAGATCCTGTGCGCAGCCTTCATCTGGTTCACCCATATTGAAAAGGTAAAGGCGTCAACGGGCTGGCGTGCACTTTTCAGTGCGCTGCAGTTGTTGTCCGGCCTTGTGGCGGTGTTGGTGCCGGTCTGGATTGCCCTGGCGGGCATCCTGCTCGACTGGTTCAAGACCGGCCCAAGCATGCAGGAGCTTAACGCCACCTTCTATGTATGTCTGGCGGTTTGGGGTCTGAGCTGGCTCGCGATGTGGACCGTTGAATGCATTGGCAGGCGCCGTTTTGTGTTGCCGTCATTTCTGGCGATGGGTCGCTGGTGCTATATCCTGATAGGGATCAGCCCCATGGTGCTTGCAGTGCTGCTGACCATTGTGGAAACCATGCGTGGCGGCAACCAGCACTATGTGTATGCACCCTTTCTGTTTTACCTGCAGGGGGCGGTGCCCTATCTGGTGGCATCCCAGCGCCCGCCTCGAAGTTCAGCCGAAGAGCTATAATCTGGCCTATAGCCAGCAATTTAGGAAAATCGTAAGCTTTTTCGCCAACCATGACGTCTGCGGCCTGCAACGGGCCGTGGTGTAGGGGAGAGGAATGAAGCTATTCGGACATCAGGTATATGACCAACGCGCCCTGGCTGGGGCCCTGGCGCTTCTGTTGGTGGGCGCGAACCTGTCCATCATGATGGCCTTCTATTTTTTCCCCGGCGGCGAGGCCTTCGCACTGCTGCAGTCCCGCTGGTGGTGGGAGCTGACCTTCAGCATGGAAATCCTGTGCCTGGCGCTCATGTGGATGTGCCATCACGAACGGGTCTTTGAAGCCAGCGGCTGGAAGAAGGCGCGGGCTGCCAGCCGGTTGATAGTGGGGCTCGCGGGCGTGTCCGTTCCCAGTTGGGTTCTGGTAATCTGCGCCGCCAACGACTGGTTCCAGCATCCGCCCGCCTTGATGGACCTGGCCTATTATGCGGCTGTTGTGTTTGTGGTTTGGGTGGCGCTGGCGTATGTAATCCCTGTCACGGTGGCGCTGATTGCCCGCAAGCCGGGGTTTATTTACCTTGGTCTCAAGGGAAAGCGTCGTGGCGGTGCCATTCTGTTGTCCTCCCCGTTTTTGCTTCTGTTACTGGTTGCCGCCATCGAGATACTGCGTGGCAGTCATTTGCACATAGTGGTATGGCCGTTCCTGACCTACCTGCACGGTGCGATGCCTTATCTGGTGAAGGCCTTTCGCCCCGCCCCGCCAAAAGCCGCCCCGTCCCTGATTGGGGGATAAATTATTTTTCCCCCTAAGTTTTTGAAAATACGCGACTAATTCGAAATGTCCCTTTTTCTAACCTAAGTTATTGAAAAAAGTTGAGGGGGATGAGCTTTCGATTGTCTCAAGGCTTGTACTCAATTCAATCCAAACGGGGGATGTATGAAAAAAACCGTAACGACAGTATTGGCTGCAAGCCTGTTTTGTGGCGCAGCTTTCGGGGATAACGCACCGCTTCAGGGGCCAAAAATCACGGAATTTGATGCCGAAATCGGCAAGTGGGCGGCACGTGCCGGCCGCTCTGGCTGTGCTCACGTTCAGTATAAACTAAATGATGAGGGCGACGTCTATGGCGTGAAGCTGCTGGGCTCGAAGGGCCACAAAAGCTTCGCGCGCGAAGCCAAATACGGCGTGCGCGGCATGTCCGTGGAAGCAGGCTCAGCGCCTGCGGGCACCTATGACCTCGTGGTTGATTTTGTCATCACCCGCCGCAGCGCTTCCAATGCCGAACAGGCAACAGACGCGTTTGAGCGCAACCCCAAGGTTTGCCCATACACAGCCAAGACAGATCACGAACCAATCGTGGTGTCGGCGCAGCGCCAGTATAGAGCGGTTCGCAAACAGTGCGACGCTACCGGCGTTGGGTCCAACATGAAGACTTGCTAGGCAGGCCATAAGCTCCGGTTTGTCTGGAACCGGTCATGACGGCGAATTACCAGGGCCGCAGCGATTTCCCGAGCTGCGGCCTTTTCTTTTTGCTGTGGGTGCGGCGGTGTTATAGGCTTTTCTCCAGGTGGGGGACGCGCATGAAAACACTGTATGAAACGGTCGATTATTCTGAAGCCCTGGTGATCAAGGCGCTGCTGGAGCAGGCTGGCTTCTTGGTCTATCTGGACGGAATGCATACTTTGGCGGCGTGTCCACATTGGACGGTCGGACTGGGGTTGCGGCTGTATGTTGCTCAGGCAGACTTTGATCCTGCTACCCATCTGCTATTGGAAGTGCGGCGGGAGAATGTTTTTGGCCTTGCAACAGAGGATAGCGTCGATGCCTGTCCAAAATGTGGTTGGGAAGACATTGTTCGTTATACCAGTCTTTTAGTGCTCCCTATTTTAGTTGCGCTCGGTCTATTGCTGCCAGTGCCTAATGGCAATAAGCGCGCCTGTAATACATGTGGTCACAAATACAAAACGAAAGGCCCCGCAATTGCAGGGCCTTTGAAGCTGGTTCTATTCTTTTGGATCGTGTTTTTCCTGACCTACTTCGCTTATGAAGTCTATTACATCTGGCCAGAAGGTCCCGGGCTTGAGCACTATTGGCCGTCAGGCTGGTTCTACGATTAGTTCGCGAAGCGGAAGTGCAGCACGTCGCCGTCCTGGACGATATATTCCTTGCCTTCAAGGCGCATCTTGCCCGCGTCCTTCGCACCCTGTTCGCCGCCACAGCCGACAAATTCATCATAAGCCGTGGTTTCAGCGCGGATGAAGCCTTTTTCAAAGTCCGTGTGGATCACGCCGGCAGCCGCTGGCGCCTTGGTGCCCTTGGTGATGGTCCAGGCGCGGCACTCTTTGGGGCCCACGGTGAAATAGGTGATCAGCTCCAGCAGGTCATAGCCAGCGCGGATCACGCGGGCCAGGCCGGTCTGGCCCAGGCCGAGCGTCTCGAGGAACTCTGACTTGTCTTCTTCGCTGTCCAGTTGGGCGATCTCTGCCTCGACAGCAGCGGAAATCACAACGCAGCCTGCGTTGTTCTTGGCGGCCATGTCTTCAACCGCGCGGGAATATTCATTGCCTTCGGACGCGCTGTCTTCGTCCACGTTGCAGATATAAAGGATCGGCTTACTGGTCAGCAGCTGCAGTTCCTTGAAGGCGCGCTCTTCGTCCGGGCTGTTGCGCTCAACGAAGCGGGCAGGCTTGCCTTCCTTGAGGAGCGGGATCGTGCGTTCGATCATGGTCATGGCAAGCACGGCTTCCTTGTCGCCGCCGCGCACCCGGCGGCCCAGGCCGTGGATGCGGCCTTCAAGGCTTTCAAGGTCAGCCAGCATCAGCTCGGTCTCGATGGTTTCAGCGTCGGACACCGGGTCAACGCGGCCATCCACATGGGTGATGTCGTCGTCTTCAAAGCAGCGGAGCACGTGGCAGATGGCGTCTGTTTCGCGGATGTTGGCCAGGAACTGGTTGCCGAGGCCCTCGCCCTTCGAGGCGCCGCGCACCAGGCCTGCGATATCCACGAACGACAGCTGCGTCGGGATGATTTCCTTGGAGCCTGCCAGTTCGGCGAGCTTGTACTGGCGGTCGTCCGGCACAGGGACCTGGCCCACGTTCGGCTCGATCGTACAGAAGGGGTAGTTTTCCGCAGCCGCATTCGCGGTGTTGGTCAGCGCGTTGAAAAGCGTCGATTTACCAACGTTCGGCAGGCCTACAATGCCACACTTGAAACCCATATCAGTCTTCCTTCTTCAGCGCGTTTTTCAACATTTGGAGCGCATCGGCCATGGGGCCATTGTTATTCTTCGGTTTGGCGGGGTCTGCCGCGAGTGACTTGGTCACCGGGCCACGCGCCGCCGTCTTGTCATTCTCTGTCGCCGCTTTATCAGCACCCAGCTTGCCGGTCGAGGGCCGCGGCGGGTTGATGCGGCGCGATACTTCCGTCATGAAGCGCGGGTTGTCGCGGTCTGCCAGATAGCCGGCCTCTGCCGCAATCGCATCCAGCACCTTCTCCAGCTCCGGCTGCTCGGCTTTGGCGAAATCGCCCAGCACATGGCCGTGTACGCGGGCCTTGTCGCCGGGGTGGCCAATACCGATACGCACGCGGGTGAAATCAGCGCCGATATGGCTCGTGATGGACCGGATGCCGTTATGGCCGGCGGCACCACCGCCCAGCTTCACCTTCACCTTGCCGAACGCGAGATCCAGTTCGTCATAAAAGACAACCACATCGGCTGGCGTCAGCTTGAAGAAGCGCATGGCTTCGCCAACGGCCTGGCCCGAGAGGTTCATGAAGGTTTGCGGCTTCACGACGATGACCTTCTCGGACCCGAGACGGCCTTCATGTGTCAGCGCCTGCCAGCGGCTCTTTTCAGGCAAAAAATTATGGCGGCGAACAATCTCGTCCACCGCCATAAATCCAACATTGTGCCGGTGGCCCTTGAATTTGTCGCCTGGGTTGCCAAGACCGACAAACAAAAGCATGGATCAATCCTTCCGGCAGGTGGGGCGCACCAGGTGCGCCCGCACAAGTCTTAGTCTTCGCCGTTCTCGTCAGCGGCTTCCGTAGCTTCAGCCTCTTCGCCGTCTTCAGCAGCGTTAGTGGAGGACTTGAGGCCGGACGGAGCAACAATCGCACAGATCGTGAAGTCACGGTCGGTGATTGTTGGCTCACAGCCTTTAGGAAGCTTCACGTCGGAAATCTTCACCGCGTCGTTGATGTCCAGGTCAGCAACCGAAACTTCGATATGCTCTGGGATCGCGTTCGCAGGAACGTTCACTTCGATTTCGTGACGGGTGTAGTTGATCACGCCGCCGCGCTTCAGGCCAACGGACTCTTCTTCACCAACAACATGGATCGGAATTTCCATGGTCACGACAGCACCTTTGCCCAGACGCAGGAAGTCGATGTGCATTGGCATGTCGGTTACAGGGTGAAGTTGCAGGTCACGTGGCAGAACGGAAGTCTTCTTCTTGCCAACCTGTACGTTGAACGTGTGGGACATGAAGCCGCCACGGTTCAGCAGACGGATTACTTCGTTCTGCGGGATCTGAATTGCTTCAGGTTCTTTGTTGTCGCCGTAGATTACAGCAGGCACTTTGCCTGCACGACGCGATGCACGGGAGGCTCCCTTACCTACACGCTCACGCGGCTCGGCAACGATGGTGACTACGTCAGCCATGTCTTTTCTCCAAAACTCTAAACGGTGCGGGGACCATCCCCACATCCGACCGCCACTTCCTCCAGGGATGCAAGGGCGGAGTTGCTCATACGGGCGATCCCATATGAGTCGGGCGCGATGTACCGCGAATTGGGCCAAAATGCAAGCTGGAAACGGCCTTGAAGCCATTTCAGGTGGGCATAATTACCACTTTCAGCCCCAGAGCGCCATTGACAGATGTCACCTTACCGCTAGGTTAGCGGGCAGGGGGCGTCTGGGAGTGTGTTTTTTTGGTCCAGAATCCGATCATACTGGGACTTGCCTTTTTCTTCATCGCAATCGCTGTCATCAGCCCGCAGGCTGAAGCCGATGGGGCCAATGCGCCGCACGGGCAACCGGCGTTGGTGCGGGTCTATACCCACGGCGAGGGCCAGTTCGGCATGCTGCGGTGGGATGGCACCATGGAAGGGGCGGGGGTTGACCTGCTGGCCTGTTCGCTGAAGCGATTGGGCGTGCCCTATACGCTTGGCGCGGTTTCCATGAGCCGGTCCATCCGGCTGGAAAAAGATGGGCTGCAGGATATCTGGTTCCCAACCTACGACACGGGCGATCCGGCGCTTGAGGGGCTTCTGGTTGGCCCCATTGGTTACATGAATATCTATTGGTTCACACTGAAGGACAGGGCCCTTGATGTGACCAGCGAGGCGTTCCGGAAAACGGCCCGGGTGACGGCATTTCCCGGCTCGCGGCCGGAACGGCTGTTGCACGACGGCGGCTTCAACCATATTGAGGGCAGCGACGACGAAAACCGGCTGGCCCTGTGGCTTGCAGAAGGCCGTGTTGACGCCTTGCTCGCGGCGGATTTTTCACAGACGCTCAAGCCCGGTGCGCAGGCGCTTTTGGGGCTGATGGACCGCCGCCTTTTCATTCGCTACCCCATGGCATTCCAGCTGGCGCCGCAGTTTGCCGCGGCTTATCCAGGCTTTCAGCCGCAAATGCAAACTGCGCTTGACGTCTGCCGGCAGTAGGTGGCCTGTTTCATTTTCTTAACGTTTTTTCCCCACTATGGCTCACATGAGATTGACGTAGATGCGGGTGATATTTTTGAAACGCTGTTTTCTAGTTCTGTTCTGGGTCTGGGCGATTAGTGCCGGGGGTGTTGCCGCGGCAGATCAGCCCACCGGCCCCACGCGGGTGATCGTGGGCGGGTACCCGTTCGAGCCTTTTGTGGAAGAAAACGCCGGTGTATCCGTGGCCTTCACAGCCTTCCTCAATGACATGCAGAAGGACTATCTGTTCGCCTACCGGCAAATTCCGGCCAGACGGCGCTATGAGCAGATGAGCGAAGGCCGGATCGACATGATCTTTTTCGAGATGCCGGTGTGGGGCTGGCAGGACCGCATGGAGCAGGTTGAAGCCACCCCGGTGTTGCTGAGCGGCGCAGAGGTGATGGTGGCCCGTACTGGGGATGCGATGGCGGCGGGCGGAGAGGCCTATTTCGGCGATCTGTCCGCGCGCAAGCTGGCGCTGACGCTGGGGTATCATTATGGCTTTGCTGACTATAACGCCGATCCGGAGTATCTGAAGGCCAGGTTCGATGTGGTGTTTTCCGACAGCCAGCGTCATTCGCTCAGGCAACTGCTGGCGGGCGGCGCCGATATCGCCATCGTCAATAACGCGTTTCTCGCCCGCCAGATGCGCCTGTACCCAGAGCTTCAGCAAGACCTCCTGGTGTCTATGAAGCCGGACCAGCTCTATGACCTGCCGCTTCTGGTCAGGAAAGGTGGGCCCATCAGCGCATGGGAGATGACAGACCTTCTCACCCGGCTCTCGAAGTCAGGCGCGCTGCAGACCTTCTTTACCGAAGAAGGCCTCGACCGTTTCCTTGAATTCAAGCCCTGAGCCGCGTCAGGCTTTTTTTGCGGTTGCCTCCGGTGTCTGCAGCAAGCTCAGGAAGGCCGGATTGGTACGCAGCAATAGGTGAACCCGCTGTTCAATTGTCACGGCGTCATCCAGTGTGGTGATCGTGTCTGGCAGGTCTTCCGCCACCTTGTTTTTCAGGCACCGCAGGGCCGCATCGATATTGCGCTCTTTGCCCTCAATGGTCAGGGTTGAATAGGCCCACTGGTAAGCTTCAGGGCATTCAAGCGCAATGGCTGCCATAACGGCGTCGGTGTAGAGGGATTTTTCCTCGCTCTCGGGTTGCCTGTCTTCCGTGATGAACCGGTTGAAGCGCAGCTGGTTGAAATAGCGCTTATATTGCCGGGGGTTGCTGCCAAGCGCGGGCCGAACCATGCTGAACATCCGGATGTTTTCATCGCTGCCTTCGGTGAAGTTTGCCGCCGCCTCCAGCCTTGCTTCAAACCGGGCAATCCGTTCTCGTTCCTCATCCAGCCTGGCCTTGGCGCTTTCATTGGACTCAATCATCGCCAGCCGGGCCGCAACGGGTTGCGGTGGTGGTGCCGGGTCAATGGGCTTGCCCATGCCCAGCAAACCTTTAACCCGGTGCCACAGATAGACATAGTATGACCATACGTGTTCCAGTCTGAGGGCAAACCGGTCGACTGTGGCCTTCTTTTCAACCGCTTCCTGCTTGGCAAGTGCCCGGAAATCTGCGTCGGTCATGCCGCTGGTCATATGCTGGAGGTATTTTTCCACCTGTTCTTCGCGCGGCTTTGGGACATGCAGTACGAATTGCACGATCTTCTCAAGGAACCGGCGGCCAAACGGGCGCTGCTCTTCCAAGAGGCAATTGCCTGCCATCTTGTCGGCAATGGCGCTGTAGGCAACCTCCAGCGACGTGGCGACCATTTCCTTGTGCATGCCCAGCACGAACAGGCAGCGGCAGTCCGGCTGGCCGAAGAAGACATTCAGCGCTTCAACGACTTTGTGAACTGCCGTGGGGGAACAGCGGTCCAGGTCATCGATGAAGATGGCCAGCGTATAGCCTTCGTCATCCAACAGTTGCAGGATACGGCGAAAATCTTCTTCGATTTCCTCGTCCGGCCCCATCAGGCCTTCATAGTCGGGGTTGGCGATAAAGTCGCTGACGTTCGCCACATTGCCGTTCTTGGTTAGCTGGCCGAGGATGCCTAACCCCGCGACCAGGGCGCCAAGAATGCTGTTGCCGTTCTCGGCGGACAGATTCAGGCCCAGGCTTGTGGCAAAGGTTTCAAGGAAATCCCGCGAGCCACCCTGTGCGTCATAGAGTATCAGGCCAAGACCAACGGCTATTGCGACCGCTGCGAAAAACCAGCTCTGGAACAGGCCTTTCGACAGGGATGTCAGCAGGGTTATCCTGTTCAGGCGCAGCAATCGGAGTTTGAGGAAGAAGCGGGCACCGCGGCGGTCCAGCAGCTCCGTGATGATGCTTTGCACGATAGACGCCTTCAACCGCACACCTTCCCCGTAGCGCCATGCGTTGATGGTGACAGTTTCAAACTGCCGCTGGGGATTGTTATGGCGTCTCCGCCGCCGGTACCATCTCAACATAAAGGCACCGACAGCCACATACAGGTAGGTACCCAAGAGAATTGCTGCAACTCCGCCAATCGATGGCCCGGTTGCATCCGGGTTGGTGCGGTACCACCACCTTATAAAGGCGATGGCCCCTATGAAGACCAGAGGTTCTAAAATCAGATAGCTGAGCCACAGGCTTTGGCGCAAGCTGCCAAACACACCGGGCGCAGTCTTCAGTTTTTCGCGTGCTTTGGTGCTGCCTTTCTGCAGGGCTTCCTGGATCATCAGCATCATCGATGATTTGCCAGACCCCCAGGGCCCGTCGATGGCGATGCACAGCGGCAGGCGCGTTGATTTGTGCTGGACAAAGGCCGCAACAGAATCCGCCACCGACTGGAACCCCAGGTAATCGTTCGGCGACGGCTGGTCGCTTTCCAGATGGCTGCGGGTGCGGAAGGTTTCACTAGATTTTTTGAAATTTAGGTCGCCCACAACCGTTATGCCAACTTGCTTAAAGCCGAAGGTTGGCGCATTTTCCTGCATCATTTCAGTGAATTGATCGACTTCTTCTGAATTTAGGCCCTCTGTCATGAAGAGTGTGTAGTTAAGCTTGTCGACTTCGCCGGGTAGGGCCTCCGCCATCGTGAAAAACTGATCATAAATGACCGCAAATGCATCGCTGGATTTACCTGCAGGGCTGTTCCTCCAGAGCGATAGGTCTAGGATATTTAATGTACGACTTTGGATGGCACGTTTCTGCTCCATAACAATCGGACGGATACTATCTGCCCCGATTGGACCAAGCCCGGAAACTTGTTTGTAATGGTACAGTATTAAGTCGGTTTCCTCCCCTGCTGCGACCATATGGATGGACTCGTCAGCAAAAAGCCGTTTTAGATCACTAAATTTGTGAGAGCTAGGTATCCCAAGGTCTTTGAGATGTTCATGTATGCCATTGTCATCGAATGGGACCAAAACAAGGTCGTAGCGACTAATATCAAATTTAGGGTGAGCCAAGAGTGATAAATTGAGCTGCTTTTCGTCAATGACGTGATTTCCTGCCAATGCATTTGGCTCACCAGCTTGTGCCGCGGGGTCTCCTGCCATTGTTGCAGGATGTGGCCTAAAACTAGTATCCGGTTCGGTAGTTTTGCGCTTGCTACCGCTTACGTGAACATTGCCAGTTTTTCCTTTAAGGACGGCCTTAACTTTCTCTTTTGGTGCATTGTCATCTGGCGGTGCGCTTGACATGGCTTCCCCCTCCACTGTTTGCGCCTGCGCATAAGTGTAGCCTTAAAAGGCATGGTTGTGGAGTCGTCGCTTCGGGGCTGTTTGACATGCGTTTGACATTGGCGGGGGTAGGGTCTCGCCAAACGAAGAAAAGTTCCGTGTCAGGACAGCGAGAGAGATATGAACAACAACGGCCCGAAGGGGCAGCTTACTTTCCAGAAGGAACCGGCTTTTGACCTTCTGGCCATTATTGCCACACTGGTAGTGGTCAAGCAGGCGCTGATCCCGGTGACCCTGCTTTATGCCGGGCCGATATCCACCTTTTCCGCCATGCTTGTGGGCACACTCCTGCTCCGGCGGCGGGGCATGGGCTGGCGTGACCTGGGCTTCCGGAAACCCGACAGTTGGCTCGGCACCCTGGGGCTGACGGCCCTTGTATTTATCGGCATTGTGCTGACGAGCGGTCTGGGCGGTGCGCTGGTGGACCTGATGTTTGAAGACATCGGTACCAGTGGCCGGTTCGACCATATCAAAGGTGACCCCTGGGCCTATCTGGTGATCATGGTCCTGACCTGGACGCATGCCGCCATTTTTGAAGAGGCCCTGTTTCGCGCGTTTGTCATCAATCGCGCGCTCGCAAGCCTGGGCGGAGGGCGGGCAGCGCAGGTGATTGCGCTGCTGTTCTCCGCCGTCTTTTTCGGCTATCGGCACTATTACTACAAGGGCATGAACGGTGCGCTGACCACCGGGCTGATTGGCCTGACGCTGGGGCTTCTGTACCTGTGGTTCGGGCGCAGGAACATCTGGCCGCTGGTGTTCGGCCACGGCATCATCAACACGATCGGCATGACCAGCCGCTTCCTTGGCCTAAAGGGCGACTGAACAGTTTGCCTCTCGATCTGCCACTAGACATGCCATCGGCACTTGCTAGATAGAAGGTAGCCAACTAGTTTGTTGGTAACAATTTCACGGGGGCTTGTATGCGTTTTCTTCTTATTGCGGTTTTGTTTGTCTTTGCTTTTGCAGTGCCTAGCGGGGCAGAGGCGTTGGATATCCAACTGAAATTCTCCAAGCGGCTGGAGAAGGATATGAAAAAGATCAACGAGAAGGAGCTTCAGCGAGAAGCTATGTTCCGCAAATACCGGATCGAGCTGGAGCCGGGCAAAAAGGCCAAGAATCTGATGATCGACAAATATCAGGACACCATCTGGGCCAACGAATATCTGCTGCCCGACCTCAATACCTATTCAGTCCCGAACCTGATGCGCACCATGGCCTGGGCCGCCTTCCACCAGATTGCAGAGCCGGGATTTAACGGCACTCTTGTGATTGAAGTGGACAGCTTCTTTATTCCTGAATTCCCACTGGCGCGCTACCGCAGCCACGGCCCGCGCATGAACGGTAAATTCACGCTGCTTGACGGTGCAGGCAATGTGATGGCCGAAGCCGAGGTGGCCGCCCGCGTGGTGAAAAGATATACCGTGTCCACCAGCTATCAGGGACCTGAATTCGCCTATGCTGAGACCGCCGTGGACGGCCGGATGGGGCCGATCGTTGCGGCCTTTGTCGAAAAGGGTCTAGAGGACCTTCTGCCGGGTGCTGATGCACCTGGGCCCATTTTGGTGCAGATGAAAACGCACTAGGTTTTGGCTGGAAAATTCAGAAAAGAAAAAGCCTCCGCCGGATCAGGCAGGGGCTTTTGAATTCTTGGTCGCAGAGCCGCTTATTCGAACAGGCTGGATACGCTTGTTTCGTGTGCGATGCGGTTCATGGCTTCGGCGAGAAGCGGTGCCACGGTCACAACCCGGATTTTCGGGTTGGCGTTGCAGGCCTCTGTTGGCCGGATGCTGTCTGTGATCACCAGCTCGTCCATCACGCTGTTCTCGATGCGCTCGTAGGCTGGGCCCGAAAGCACGCCGTGTGCCACGTATGCGGACACGCTGGAGGCACCGGCTTCGTGCAGCGCCTTGGCGGCGTTACACAGCGTGCCTGCGCTGTCGACAATATCGTCCACCAGCACACAGTGACAATCTTTCACGTCACCCACGATGTGCATCACCTCAGATACACCGGCGCGTTCGCGGCGTTTATCGATGATGGCGATCGGCGCATCAAGGCGCTTCGCATAGGCACGGGCCCGAACCACGCCGCCCACGTCAGGCGAAACGATCATGGTTTTCTTGCCAGCGTATTTTTCCTTCAGGTCGCGAACCAGAACCGGCATGGCATACAGGTTGTCGGTCGGGATATCGAAGAAGCCCTGGATCTGGCCTGCGTGCAGGTCCATCGTCAGCACGCGGTCGGCGCCGGCGGTGGTGATCAGGTTGGCAACCAGCTTGGCGGAAATCGGCGTCCGCGGGCCGGGTTTCCGGTCCTGGCGGGCATAGCCGAAGTAAGGGATCACAGCGGTGATGCGGCGGGCGGATGCGCGCTTCAGCGCATCGATGCATACCAGCAGTTCCATCATGTGGTCGTTGGCCGGGAAGTTCGTTGGCTGCACGAGGAAAACATCCTCACCGCGCACATTCTCATGAATTTCTACGAAAACTTCCTGATCGGAAAAGCGTTTAACAGCAGCTTTTGCAAGCGGCATGTTCAGATAGGCGGCAATGGCTTCCGCCAGTTCCGGGTTTGAGTTCCCGGTAAGGATCTTCATGCCCATTAAGGCCTCCGTGCGATGAAGATGTTGCGTTCGGGTGTCCTGTACCAGCCGGGGGGGCATGTGTAAAGGCGCCAGCCCGGCACGGGGCCATTTTATCTGGTCAGTGCCTCAAATCGGGACGGATGGGTTCATATATTCCAAAAGTGATAGTCAAGGCTTCAGCATGATTGCCGACAGCTGGCGACCGTAATCTGCCTCTTTCCTGTGAGTCGTCCGCCGGAAGGAGAAATGGTCCTCGCTTGTGTAAGTATCCAGCCCCGCCATCCAGACTGATTCGACATCGTCCGCCTCCAGCCGGTATTTCACGAACCCCGGCAGGTCGAACTGCACATGCCAGGGGTCCTTGCCGGGCAGGAAGAAGCGGTCGAAGTCCATCTGTTCGGCCGTGAAGCGGTCACGGAAATCCAGGTCCACCTCATAGGACGCCTGGTGGATTGTCGGGCCAACGGCAGCGCGGATGCGGTCGCGCCTGGCGCCCAGGCCTTCCATGGCGCGCACCGTGGCGTCCGTCACCCCCGCCAGCGCGCCTTTCCAGCCCGCGTGCGCGGCGCCAATCACGCCGGCTTCCCGGTCTTCGAACAGCACAGGTGTGCAGTCGGCGGTCAGAATGCCCAGAATAAGGCCCGGCTGGTTGGTCACCATGGCGTCCGCCTTGGGGCGGTCAGTGCCCCAGTCCTCGGTCGCGACTACCACATCGCGGCCATGCACCTGATAGCAGCTCAGCACCGGTGTGTCGGCGCTGCCGGACAGATGCTTTGCCGCGATGCGCCGGTTCTCCAGCACGCACGCCGGGTCATCGCTGGAGCCGGGGCCGCAGTTCAGGCCTTCATAGAGGCCGGTCGAGACACCGCCCGCGCGGCTGAAGAAGGCGTGCGGGGCGCTGATGGATGGGCATTTCAAATGGTCGGTCATGGGTGTGACTTTACTTTTCCTGTTGCATTCGCACTATAGAAAATATTCCAGCAAGGGACAGGGGGCGTGATGCGCTTTTTCATCACATTGGCGGCCATATGGGGCCTGAGTGGGGCAGCAGGCGCTGACGTGAGCGGCACGTTTGAGCTGACGCGGGAGGCGGAGCGCCGCTGGAAAGCCAGCTTCTGTTTCGGTGAAAGTGTCAGTGCACTGGGCTTTGAGCGTCCGGTCGCGGATTTTCGGGCAGCATCATGGGCTACAGGTGAGCCGGGGTTTGAGCTGATCCACACGGGCCGTACGTCGCTTATTCAGCGGGCGGACAAGGCCCCGTTCAATTGTGCGTCGGTCACCCTCACCACCAACACCATGATCCCACCCAAGGACTATATGCCCTTCTCCAGCTTCAGTGATGGCGGGGCCTCGGTCTTCACGGGCTACCTGATGGGGCAAGTATACAGGAACGGTGCGTGGGAAAGCTATGACCTGCGAGCGTCCTACAGGGGGCTGGAGGGTGACAGGGTCGTCACCCGGAACCCCAAGGCACTGGCGGAACAATTTGTCTATTTTGGCCCAAGGGAACCCAAGGAAGTTGCGGGTGCGACGCTGGTGATCGACCCGCAGGTTCCGGCGAGCGCCCGATTGGGTGTTGTGAGCACGCTGCCGCGGGGCACCAAGCTGTTGGCTGAGCTGTTCGGCTTCAGGCCAGCAGAGCCCTATCTGGTGTTTTTGGCGGCGGGCGAGCTGGAGACATCCGCCACCGACCAGACCAAGGCCGGCACCCTGCCGTACCAGATTCTCTTCACCATGAAAGGCAAGGGCAGCGCCCGGTGGGCTGATAGCGATCCGCTCTATTTCCCGCGCTTCACCATGCATGAAGTGCTGCACATCTGGCAGCGTGAGGTGTGGGGCGAGTGGCTTGGCGATGATCACCCCTGGGTACATGAAGGCGCGGCTGAGGCGCTGGCTTACGAGCTGATGAACCAGGCCGGTGCCTATAACGCGGCAGAACTGGAAAGCCTGTGGGCGACGGTAAGGAACAAATGCCGGAACCTGCTGGCGGAGACCAGCGTGCATGACGCGCCAGAGAAGGGCCGGTTTGATACGGTTTACCAGTGTGGCGCCCTGATCAACCGCATGGTGGGCGAGGCCCTCAACCCAGACGCGCCGGGGGGCGGCATGATCCGCTTCTGGCAGGAAATGGCAAAGTGGGATGCCAGCCAGAAGGGCGTGCTGACAAGCGAACAACTGTATCTGAACACCATGGCCAGGCTTGGCTTTGGCGAGGGCGCGCGCACAGCGCTCAGCGCCTTCCTCAAGGAAAAGCCGGCCAGTCCCGACGCGGCCCTGAAGGCACTCAAGGACGCGCTCACCCTTTGATTTGCCGCTTGATCTATAGTCCGCTGGCTGTGCCGGGGGCTTTGTGGTTGTGATCGGCCTAGAAGCCGGGTGCTGCGGGCAGGGCGGGGTTCTGGACCGCCAGCACCTTGAAAAGCGTGCCCATTTCATCGGGCGCGGTCAGGCGCTTCAGCTCCCCCAGAATGCGTTCCTGGCTTTTGTCTGATGCCCGTTCGGCCAGCTTCTGGGCGCGCACACCCAGCCCGATGGTCATCAGGAAAGTGCCCTGCTCAGTGGTCGGGGATGCCTTCGCGCCCGCGCTTTCGGCCGCTTCGGCGATGCGGTCGAACGCCACGTGGGCCGTAAGGTCCGCCTTGCCGGGTTCCGTGAACGGGTCAGTGAACTCGTGTTTTTTGAGGGCCTGGAACGTATCCCCCGGCGCGGAAATGCCGTAGCCATAATCAATATAGAGCGCTGCGCCGCCGTGGGCTGCCAGGTGGGCCGCAATGGTGGCGCTGGTGGAAATCGCACCCGGGCAGACTTCCAGCAGGCTGCCGTCCGGCGCCCTAAGCAGGTGGGGCGGCACCAGGGCGAACTGGGCGGCAGGCTGCGTGAGCACAAACCCGAGGCTGTCACCCACCATGCCCACAGAGCGCTCAAACCATTTGCCGCCCTGTTTCACATACTGGTGGATCGGCAGGGCATCAAAGAACTCGTTGGCGACAACAAGGCTGGGGCCTTCAGGCACGCTTGAGAAATCATCATGCCACGTCGCGTCTGGTACCTTTTCGGCCTGCAGGGCACGCAGCTGTGCGCTCGTCTCAATGAAATGAACCTCTGCGGCGTCTTTGAAGCCGGGCACCTTGCCGGCTGCCCGCAGGATATCCGCCATCAGGGTGCCGCGGCCGGGGCCCAGCTCCACCAGGTTCACCGGGTTCGGGCGTCCCATGACAATCCAGCGGTCCGCCAGCCACAGGCCGATGGTCTCGCCGAACATCTGGCTGACTTCGGGCGCGGTGATGAAATCGCCGTCCTGGCCGAAAACCCGCTCGCGCTGATAATAGCCGTGCTTGGGGTGCATCAGGCATTCAGCCATATAGTCTGCAAGGCTGATCGGCCCTGACGCCTCAATCCGGCGCGCCAGAATGTTGGCAAGCGGCGTCACTATTTGGCTTTCGCTTTTTGGGTGCGACTATGTTGGATGCCCTTGTTGATCAGCCAGGCGGCAAACAGGAACATCGGAACAGACAGCAGTTGCCCGCGGGTCAGGCCCATGATGTGGGCAACCCCTACATCTGGTTCGCGCACGAATTCCACCAGCACACGGGTCAGGCCGTATCCCAGATAGAAGACACCCGCGATCACACCGGGCATTTCCTTGGCCAGCCGCGTGCGGTGGTAAAGGAACATCAAAATCAGGAACAGGATTACGCCTTCGCCCAGCGCTTCATAAAGCTGGCTTGGGTGGCGCGGCAGCGGCCCGCCTGTTGGGAAAACCATGGCCCACGGCACATCCGTGGTGCGGCCCCACAGCTCGCCGTTGATGAAATTGGCGATGCGGCCTGCGAACAGGCCCACTGGGCTCACGAGCGCGACAATGTCCGCCACGCGCATCAGCTCAAGCTTGTGTTTGCGGCTGAAGAAGATGACCGCCAGGATCACCCCGATAGCGCCCCCGTGGAAGGACATGCCGCCATCCCACAGGCGCAGGACGGCCAGCGGATCGTCAAAATAATTCTCTGGCCGGTAAAACAGTACGTAGCCAAGCCGCCCACCGGCGATGACGCCGATGATGGCCCAGGTGATGAAATCGTCGATATGCCCCGCTGACATGGCGGCCCCAGGCTTGGATGTCAGGCGGCGGATGTACCACCAGCCGAACAGGATGCCCGCGATATAGGCCAGGCTGTACCAGCGGATGCCCAGCGCGAAGCCGCCCACATCGACGGGGCCGAGCGCAAACTCGCTGATTTTCGGATAAGTGAGAACCGCGAGGTTGGCGAGTAGCGACATAATTCCATTCCTTGAAAGCTTTGCGCCATCATCGCCGTGGACGCGCGCGTGTCAAGGCTGCAGCGCCGACAATGAAAAACGTCCGGCCACCACTGGCGGCCGGACGACGATCCATGATGGTGGTCTGCGGTTTAGTTACCAGGCAGGCAACTGAGGCATTTCGGCTGTCATCGTTGCATAGAATTTTTCCGACAGCAGCTCGAAGCCGTCCGCTGTTGGATGGATTTCATTGAGCCATTGATCGGCGCTTGTAAGCGTGCCCAGTGTCCGGGTGACATGGAAATTCCGGGTTGTGCCCTCAATTTCTTCCAGGATCACCGCCAGGCTGTTGAACATTTCCTGTACGATATCGCGGCGGAACCGAATGTTCGGCGTGACGCTATAATCGTCTGGTGCGATGCCCCGCTTGGTCATGGCTGGCCCGATCCACGCCTTGGCCCACTCGACCCCGTAAAATCGGGCGCCGATGCCGGTCATGTACGGCAGGTCATATGTGTGGGTGAAAATCTTGGTTTCAGCGGAATATTGGTCGCGAATATTGATCAACTCCAGCCAGGCGTATTTGATCTGGTTCAGCTTGATCTTGAAGGCATCCCAGTTGATGCAGGCGCGGGCCGTCATGTCGGGTTCAAACGGCAGCAGGAATCGCTCCATGTCATAGGTGCCGACAATGTCATTGCCGCCGCCGGAAAACAGAAGGGCATGAATAGGGCGTTTGCGACGGGCGCAGTCGTCCAGCAATTCTGTCAGGTTATGACGTTGGTCATCCGACATGATCTGGGTGATTTCATCGCCGTTCGATTCGAGCCGCAACAGGTTGGCTTTTCTGTGCAGGCGGTCTTCAATATGGTCGATGATATTGGCGGGTTTGTTAGGGAAAATCTTGCGCGGATAGTCAAACCAGCTGTCGCCTTCCGACACGATATTGAGCCTGTCGGGAAATTCCACCGTCGCCAGTTCGAACATATCGATACGGCTGAAAGATTCGCGGTTCTCGAATTCCCGTGGCTGTGGTGCTCTCAGTCTTTGTGGCATGGTCGATGCTCCTGATGAATATTTGGCTGAATACTGGGGAACAATCGATGGGGACTGCCACTATAAGAATGTTTTTGTGCAGCTGATAGTAAAATCGGGGAAGGTGTCAGGAATGATCTGCCGCCGCCTGGATGCAGCCCGGCTGCCTGCGGCAACTCGCCCATTGCAATTTTTCACCGCTTCGCCCATATGAAGGTCAAAGCTTCAAGGAACGGTAAGATGCAGACCAGCAACAAATTCTTCGATGACCTCTCCAAACTGGCAACTGGTGCAGTGGGTGCGGCCCACAGCGTGAAGGGCGAAATGGAAGATCACTTCCGCGCCTGGCTCGATCGTCAGCTCGCTGGCCTTGACCTTGTGACCCGTGAAGAATTCGACGTGGTGCGCGAGATGGCTGAAAAAGCCCGTACCGAAAATGAAGACCTGCGCGCCGAACTTGATTTGCTCAAGGCAAAGCTTGAACAAAAATAAGTCATTTGCGCAATAAAATTACGCGCTATATTTTCCTTCAACAGTGGAATCTAAGGGCCTGTTCCCGTGGTGAAATTCACCAAATTAGAACGGGGCTTCAACGACTTTTCCACAAGAAATTTCCCTTCCGAAACAATTCCTGCTTGCCACAGAGTCCCGGCTTTGGCACGCTATATCTAGTGTTGATTTTGATCAAGGGAGCCAGATTTCGTGTTTCTGGTGAATCGAAGATAACGCTAACCGGCGAAACCGAGTCTGCCGGTTAAGCTCCTTAGCCCGGCGGCACTCACTTTCCAGGGGGAAACGAGATGACGACACTGAGCACCGGGCATTCTGAAATCATTTCTCAGAATCCAGTTGATCTCGCCGAAGAGCTTGCAGGCGCCAATGATTGGGCGGTCGAGCGGCATGGCGAGGATGAGCTGACCATGTTCATCTCGGGCCAATATACCGACCTTCAGTTCCGGGTATTCTGGCGCGAAGACTTCAAAACATTGCAGTTTGCATGTCTGTTTGACCTGAAGGTGCCGGAAGGCCGACGGGCCGATATTTACCGTGTCCTTGGGATGATCAATGAGCGCATGTGGATTGGCCACTTCGAATATTGGTCGGAAGAAGATGCGCTTTTGTTCCGCCACGCAAGCCTGGTGGGCGATCCGCTCATCGGCGCGATCGGCGAGGAACATATGGTTACCATGGTGGAAACCGCGCTTGGGGAGTGCGAGCGTTTCTACCCCGTTTTCCAGTTTGTCATGTGGGGAGGGCAGTCTCCTGAAGAAGCGATCGAGAGCGCCATGCTGGAGTGTGCAGGCACGGCGTAAAAATAACAAAGATCGATTCTTGGCCTCGGGTGAGGCCCTGCCTGAAAATATGGGCGGTGCGGTGCGCCGCCCCTTTTTTTGTGCCTCGTCACTTTTTATGCGCAAAACGGGCGCCCTGATTGTCATACTGAATGAAGGTTTGCCTACAGGAAAGGATGCCAGATGAAAGCGATGCTCTATGAAGCTTTTGGTGCGCCGCCGCGCGTGACGGATGTGCCGGACCCGACACCAGAGGCGCACGGCGTGGTGGTGCGCGTGGAAGCTACCGGCATCTGCCGCAGTGACTGGCACGGCTGGGTGGGCCACGACAAGGATATTGAGCTGCCGCACGTGCCGGGGCATGAGCTTGCCGGCACGATTGTGGCGGTGGGCAGAGATGTGACGCGCTGGCGTGCGGGAGACCGGGTCACCGTGCCGTTCGTGGGTGGCTGCGGCGCCTGCCCAGAGTGCTATAGCGGCAACCAACAGGTGTGTGACAGCCAGTTCCAGCCCGGCTTCACCCACTGGGGATCATTCGCTGAATATGTCGGCCTGCATCACGCGGACCTCAATCTGGTCGCCTTGCCGGACAGCATGGATTTTGTCACGGCCGCCAGCCTGGGCTGCCGGTTCGTGACCAGCTTCCGCGCGGTGGTTGACCAAGGCCGGGTGGCGCCCGGCGAATGGGTGGCGGTGCACGGCTGTGGCGGCGTGGGCCTCTCGGCCATCATGATCGCGAGCGCCATGGGCGCCAATGTGGTGGCGGTGGACATCGCTGACGACAAGCTCAACTTCGCCAAATCGCTGGGGGCTGTGGCCGTGGTGAATGCATCGCCAGGGACGGATGTGGCAGAAGCGGTGCGGGAGATCACGGGCGGCGGCGCGCATGCCTCCGTCGACGCGCTCGGCCATCCGGCCACCTGCTTCAATTCTGTTGCGAACCTGCGTAAACGCGGCCGGCACATTCAGGTGGGCCTGATGGTGGCGGATCACGCCCATCCGGCGGTGCCGATGGACGCGGTGATCGCCAATGAGCTTGAAATCCTGGGCAGCCACGGCATGCAGGCGCACCGCTACGGCGCCATGATGGCGATGATCGAAAGCGGCAAGCTGGCGCCTGAAAGGCTGATCGGCAAAACCGTTTCGCTGGAGGAAGGCATTGATATCCTGACTGCAATGGACACGTTCGGATCATCTGGCGTTACCGTCATCGATAGATTTTAGCTTCCCTGAGTGCTGGATTTGGCAGCGAAACTGGCTCATTATCGCTCCCTGTTTCGGCCCTGCGTTCGCACGCGGGCTTCTTTCGCCAGAGGGAGAAACCATGGTGCAACATTTCAGCGAAACGTCCCCCCTTGTGCTTGTCGGGTGTGGTCATATGGGCCGCGCGATGGCGCAGGGCTGGATGCGGGCCGGTGTGCCCGCGGATCATCTCTATATTGTTGACCCCCAGGCTGCCCCTGAAAGCCTGCCGGGCAGCAAAGCTGACCACTTTGTCGCCAGTGCCGGGTTCCTGCCGAAGGGCATGAAGGCGCGTGCGATTGTGATGGCCGTGAAGCCGCAGATCATGAATGACGCGCTGCCGCTGATGGCACCCTTCATCGGGGACGGCACAGTTGTGCTCTCGGTCGCGGCGGGGGTGACGCTGGACCAGATGGCGCGCGGCACTGGCGGCAAGGGCACCTGCGTGCGGGTGATGCCCAACACGCCGGCGGCCATCGGCCAGGGCATCAGCGGGCTGACCGCAGGCTCAGGCATCAGTGAAGACGACCGCGCGCTGGCGCTTGAGCTGATGGGCGCCACCGGCGAGGCCGTCTGGATCGAACGCGAGGACCAGATGGACGCGGTAACCGGGGTATCCGGCAGCGGGCCTGCCTATGTCTTCTATATGGTGGAATGCCTGGCAGCGGCGGGCGTGCGCGAAGGCCTGCCCGAAGATACCGCCATGGCACTGGCGCGCCAGACTGTTATCGGGGCCGGCCATCTGATGGACGCTGAAACGGATGTTGAAGCGGCTGAGCTGAGGCGCCGTGTCACAAGCCCGGGCGGCACCACGGCGGCGGCCCTGAATGTGCTGATGCGCGCAGACGGGTTGGGGCAGTTGATGAGTGACGCGGTATCGGCCGCGCGCAAGCGGGGGGCAGAACTGGCGGGCTAAGGACCGCCGTTTTGGAACCGGTGCCAGAAACGGCCTGGGATGGCGCGCATGCGGCTGCTCGTATAGGGGTTGTTGATCCAGAACACCCGGCGGTCATGCGCCGCGACAATCTCAAGCCCTTGTTTGATAGCGGGATAATTTGAAAAATGCGCCATGAAGGCGCCGCTGTCGTAGGCGGCCAGAAGGCCTTCGGTGACAATGGCGGCACGCTTGCTGTCGCCCTTCGCCACAAAGAAGAACGAGTCATACAAGTAGCTGATGCGGACCTGGCCCGAGACGGTGATGGTGGCGTTCCCGTGTTTGCCGCCCTTGAGCGCCAGAAGCGGGAAGGCCTCATCCACACCGAACAGCAGGGCATGAAACCGCCCACGTGCCAGCAGCTGCCACTGGCTGTCCGACGGCGCGGAGATAACCTGCAGGCCGTTATATTCATAGATGGGCCGTTCCGGGTGGGAGATGGCCATCCCCAGCGTTACCAGGCTCTTGAACTGCGCCAACGTGTCGATGGAAGTCAGCAAGCTGTCGGTCTTTTCCTCAATGAACAAAAGCCGGTGCCCCAGAAGCCCGCGCGTGAGCGGGATATAGACCATCTCCAGCATGTCCTCGCGTTCCGGGCTATAACCGCTGAACAGAATATCGTAGGGGCTTTTGCCGTCGGCGAATTGGCGTAGCATTCTGCCCTGGTTTGCAGGGCGTTCATCGTCCGGTTCTACGAGGACAAGGCTGTGGTCGCCGGAGGCATGTGCAAGCGCGATCTGCAGCAGCTTGACTTCATAATCAAAATGACCATCGGGCGGCGGGGCTTCAATGCGGAAGGTTTCGGCTTGCAAAGGGTCTATGCTGGCAAGCCAGCAGACCAGAAAGGCAGCAATGTGGGTGTGTCTAAATGTCATCCATTCCTGCTTTCACCCCAGCCCCCAAATTATCTGATAACGCTGTCAGCCACAAGGCGTGTTTGTCTATCACCAACAGGGTCAGGGGTAGGTGTGCCAATAGGACTGGGGGAGCGCCCGCAGTTTGTCGCTCAGTAAGGGGTTTACAAGGCGGATCACCCGTCTGGGGTGCCTGCTGAGCTCCTCCCTGACCGCGTGCAGTTGGGGAACGTCATTTAAAAGCGCCTGCAGTTTGCCGTTTTCATGAGCCCGGATCAGCCCCTGTTCCACGATGGCCGCCTTGTGCGCGTTTGCCTTGGAGAAATAGAAGAAATGATCATACTTATAGACAAGCATGACATGCCGGTCGATGACGACTGTCGAGCCCAGCCAGCCAGTGTTGGCCCCTTCAACTTCCGGCAGGATTTCATTGACCCCGCGCGGGAAGGCATTGAAGCGGCCCCGTGCCAGCATTTGCCATAGGTTATTGTCTGACGCGGTGGCAACGGTGAGACCGGCGGCCTTCAGTATTTTCGTGTCAGGCCAATCGATGCCGGACCCCAGAACAGCCACTTGCTTCAGGTCTTCCAGTGTCTGGACGTTTGCGAACAGGTCTTTGTTGGCTTCTGTGACGGCGAGCAGCCTGTGGCCCAGCATGCCCATGGTGATGGGAAAGCGCACCATGGCCAGCTCCTGCTCTCGGTCCGCGTCATAGCCGCTATAGTGCATATCGTAGCGAGGCCGCTCTTCCGAAAGCGCCCGCAGGGCCCGGTTCTGCGCCAGGATCACCCGGCCCACAAGCTCCAGCGTGTGGTCGCCGTCTGCTTCCGCGAGGGCCAGCTCCACGATTTCAGCAACATATTGATCGTCATCGGTCGCCATGGCGAGGCGGAAGTCTTCTGCGTGCGCAGGGGGCGCTGCCATCATCAGCACACCATAAACAAACCATCGAACAGACTTCAAAATCTGCATCCGCACCTTCCAACCTCCCACAGCCATAATAATACACAAAGAAAGGTTACCTAACCCTCAACGCATGGGCGGTCGGCGGCAGAAAGGCTGGAAGACAAAAAAAAGAGGCCCCGGTATACACCGGAGCCTGGGGGATCAGTTTGTCAACATAGGGAGGTTAGTGCTGTCTCGAACTCACGAGACGAAAAGTAAAGGGCCGGTCCCGGGGGGGAAGTGGGGGGAGGGGGGAGGAACCCCGGGACCGACCTTTGTGACGGAAAACCGTCAAACTCAGAAACTGGGTGCCGCGAGCGGATACTCGGTACGTTGCTCAGCGGCGATGAGAGGTATATATGTTTGGGGAGCCAAGAAGAAAACCCATTTTTGGGTCGTAGCAGCTATGCGAAAAATGCATGGCTTAAAAAAATAAGGGTATCAGTTAACGAATGGCTGGTTTTTTGCAAAAAATAGTACAGCATTGCTGACCAAAAAACTGTTTAATGACAAACATTTAGCGGGGAGGATTTTCATGAAACTTAAGCATACGCTTGCGCTTGCGCTGTTAACCTTTGGCGTGACAGCACCGGTCATTTCTTCTGAAAAAAATGCAATTCTTAAGGAATTTAATGATTTCGACGTCCGATTGATGGAAGCAAAAGACGCCAGAGATCACCAGAATCCCGTTTTTGACGAAGCACTCGAGGCTGGTAAATGGGAAGCGCTGGAGTATCTTGGCCAGATTGGCGGCGAGGCCTGTGCGAAAATCGAACCTTATCTGTCCAACCAGAACTGGAAAGCCGTTGCAGCGGCGCGCAGGGGGGCGGCTTATTGCTACGAGAATGCCCCGATTGATGCCCTGATGGTGCATACCCGACCTGTACCCTTCAGGGTGGATGTCGACATGCTGCCGGTGGCAATGGGTTTTTCCGGCGCGACCGACTTGCGGATGATGTTAATCGAGAAGGTCAATGCCGTTCCCGTGACGCCGCCAAAGGTGGAGTTTGTAAACCAGGACCGGACGCTGCCTTTCTTCGGGCTGATGCAGTCCATCGTTTATGACCGGTTGGACCCATCGGCGCTGCCAGGGCTTGACGTGCCCCATCTTTTGGCACTGACAGCTGATGACGGCGTTGGTTACCATGCAGCCTATCTTCTCGGGCGCCTGCAGAATCTGGATGAACACCTGACGCTTGACGCGGTGACCACAGCGATGGGCGCGGCACCGTCCGCAGACGTGCAGCGGGCGCTGGTGCGTGTGCTTCGGCAGTTCGGCAATGAGGCTGCTGATTTTCTGGTGGCCATTGCGGGCGTTGATGACGCGGCGCTGGCCATGGAAGCCGTGCGCGCCATGGGCAGCCTGTCTGACCCGTCCAGCAAGCTTTACCTGATGGAAGTCGCGCGCGACGGCAGCGTGCCCATGCGGCACCTGGCGCTGTCCGCCCTTGCCGGGCGTGACGGGATGGATACAGACATCACCCAATTGATTGCCGCTAGCGTTCGTGACGAAAACCCCTGGATTGCGGTGACGGCGCTTCGCGGCCTGAACCAGCGCTCGCCGGAAGAAGGGCTGACGGTGGCTGAAGAATGGTTCGCGGGCGACGACTATTACAAAGCTTTCTCCGCCATGGGCCTGTTGGCACAGTCGGACGAGGGCAAGTTGGTACTGGAGGATTATGCTGCCGCGAACCCGGATACCATCCGCGGGCGCGAGGCGGCCATCGCGCTCGACCCGTCCATTGAAGGTGTCGAGAAGCCGCGCAAGACGCCATCATGGAATACGGTGCTCTCGTACCAGGGCCGCGAACTGAAGCTTCAGACCACGCGCGGCACCGTGTGCATCGCGCCGTCAAGCCAGGCACCCTACGCCGCCGCCAACTTCATGCTGCTCGCCGACCTGGGCAAGATGAACGGCATGCTGTGGCACCGGGTGATCCCGAATTTCGTGGCGCAGGCAGGCCAAAGCGAAGACCCGGAGCTCGCGAGCTGGGGCACCATCCGCGAAGAGTGGGGCGGTCAGCACGTTAAGGGCAGTGTGGGCGTAGCCACGGCCGGGCGTGACACCGGCAGCGCGCAATTCTTCATCAACACAGCCTATAACCTGCACCTTGATAGCCGCTATACGGTGATGGGGAATGTCATCAGCGGCATGGATGCCGCGATGACACTTCAGGAAGGCGATGTGATCACCCGCGCCGAAACCGTAATGGCCGGCAAGTGCCAGTAACAGCAAGGCCGTCACCCTGAACTTGTTTCAGGGTCCATGGCCTTCGGAGGCGGTGACGCGTCAACTATTTTATGGATGCTGAACCAAGTTCAGCATGACGAATGGGGGTGACGGATGAGTGCAGCAGCCTAGAGGATATTGCTCTCGGCCCTGATCTGGCGGACCATGAAGTCGCGGAACAGGGCCACCTTCAGGCTGCCCCTGAGTTCAGGCGCATAGCAATAATAGCTGTTGAACGGCGTGCCTTCAACTTTGGGCAGCACACGCACCAGCTTTTGCCGGTTGTGCACCAGATAGTCCGGCAGCACCGCAATGCCCATGCCCGCTTCCACGGCGTGCAGCACGCCATACAGGTTGTTGATCTGCAGGCGCGGGGAGCGTTCTTTTTTCGGGGTGCCCACGGTCAGCAGCCAGTTGAGGCCCCGGATGGTGGGCACGTTTGAAATGCCAAAGGTGATCAGGTCATGCTGGTCCAGGTCTGATGGCGTTACCGGGGTGCCCATGCGGTCGAGATACTCCGGGCTCGCATAAATGTGCGAGTGGAAGGTGGCGAGCGGGCGCTGGATCAGGTCTGCCTGCTCGGGCTCGTGCAGGCGGATCGCCACATCTGCTTCACCGGCAGACAGGTCAAGGTCGGCGTCATCCAGAATCAGCTTGATATTGATATCCGGATATTCGGTCATGAACTGTTCGAGGTGCGGTGTCAGCCACACGGCACCGAAGGTTACCATGGTGGTTACCCGCAGAATGCCTGAGGGGTTTTCCCGACTTTCCATCAGGGTGCGCTGGGTTTCTTCCAGCCTCAGCACCATCTCGCGCGCGGTGTTATAAAGCTCCTGGCCTTCCTGTGTCAGCACCAGGCCGCGGGCATGGCGGGTGAACAGGGAGACATTCAGGCTTTCCTCGAGCGCCCTGATCTGGCGGCTGACGGCGGACTGGCTGCAGTTCAGGCGCATGCCTGCGTTGGTGAAGCTGCCGCTTTCCGCAACCGTGTGAAAAATTCTCAGTCTGTCCCAATCGAGCACGCTTCTCTCCAGATCAATCTGACTGCCCTGAACTTTTTTGGCCTCTTTGGCCGGTTGATGACTATTTCACCAGAACCACGCAACCGCAACCCCAAAGGCACCCTTATGGCCGCTTGCTGTAAGCTGTTGTTTTGCATACTATATGGCGATAAAAGCCAGAACCAAGCGAGACAGGCTGTGGGCAACAAAGAATTCCTGCAAGAACTGACCAATGTTTTCAAGCGCAGTTACCCCGGCCTGACCGCCGAGGCGATCATCTGCTTTATGGTGGCCGCGAATGAAAAAGACCCCACAGTGGGCGATGTCGCTCGCGTGGTGGGTATGACAGAACCGACGGTGTACCAGCATCTGAGTACCCTGACATCCGCTGGCGCAGGGTTGGTTGGGCTGGTGAATACCGGCGATGGCCGCAACATCGTTCAACTCACGCCGGAAGGTGAACAGCTGGCAGCGTCCCTCAATCAGGCGGTTTCATGACGACAGTCACGGACGCCGTCTTGGATATGCTGGCGGAAGGGGACCGCAAGGACGTCGCCCGCGCCGCTGACGCCGCAGCCCTCGCGGAAGAAAGCCCCACTGTGCTGGCCACACTGATAGCGGCCCTGTTCCATGAGGACCCGGCCACCGTGTCCCACGCGGCCCACGCCCTGATGACGCTGGCGAAAGACAATGTAATCCTTCTGGACCCGCACCGCGAGGCCCTGGCGCGCGCATACGGCCTTGACCAATGGGAAGTGAAGGAACAGGTGGCAAAAATCCTGCCGCGCCTGAGCTTCCGCCAGAGCGAGCAGGGCCGTCTGATGGAAGAATTTGACGAGACACTTCGGCACCACGAAAGCAGCATCGCCCGCACCTGCGCCCTGCAGGCCATGGTGGATATGGCGGCGCTTGACCCAGCCCACACCGAAGCCGCTTTGTCGGCCCTTGATTACGCGATACGCAAAGGCAGCAAGGCGCTGCAGGCCCGGGCGCGCCAGCTGGCGGCTACCCTGTCATAAAAAAACGGCCCCCGAAGGAGCCGTTCTTGAATATCGGTATGTGCTTGGCGCCTATTCAGCCGCCGCAGCTGCATGTTCCATGGTGGCGATGTATTTTTCCGCCTCAAGGGCTGCCATGCAGCCCATGCCCGCGGCCGTTACAGCCTGGCGGTAGACCTTGTCTGTCACATCGCCGGCTGCGTAAACGCCCGGAATGTCGGTTTCGGTGCTGTCTGGCTTCTTGATCAGATAACCTTCGTCGTCCATCGGCAGCTGGCCCTTGAACAGTTCGGTCGACGGCTTGTGACCGATGGCGATAAACACGCCGTGGACATCCAGCTCACGCGTGTCGCCGGTTTTCACATTCTTCAGCCGCACGCCGGTGACACCCAGCGGGTTCTCGTCACCCAGCACTTCGTCCAGCACGCTGTCCCACGCCACTTCCACGTTGGCAGCCTTAAAGAGGCGGTCCTGCAGGATTTTCTCGCTGCGCAGCTCATCACGGCGGTGAACCAGCGTGACTTTCGAGCAGATGTTCGACAGGTAAAGCGCTTCTTCAACAGCGGTGTTGCCGCCGCCGATGACAACCACATCCTTGCCGCGGTAGAAGAAACCGTCGCACGTGGCACAGGCCGAAACGCCGTAGCCGTTGAATTTCTGTTCGGTTTCAAGACCCAGCCATTTGGCCTGAGCCCCTGTCGAGATCACAATCGTGTCGGCGGTATAGACTGTGCCGCTGTCGCCCACGGCGCGCTTAGGTGTGGCCTTCAGGTCGACTTCCGTGATCAGGTCATAGACGATGTCGGTGCCGACATTCTCGGCCTGCGCCCTCATGGCTTCCATCAGGTCCGGCCCCTGCACGGCTTCGGCAAAGCCCGGGTAGTTTTCCACGTCTGTGGTGATGGTCAGCTGGCCGCCAGCCTGCATGCCTGTCACAATAGTGGGGCTGAGGTTGGCACGGGCGGCATAAATGGCGGCGGTATAGCCGGCAGGACCCGACCCGATGATCAGCATTTTGGTGTGTTTGGTTTCAGCCATGAATGGTCCCCTGAACAAGTGCGCCGGCGGGCTGGCCGCCAGCGGATAATAAAGCTTGTCCTTTACATAGAGGCTCGTGCCGCCTTTGCCAAGACAGCACTTGATCGAGCCCTATGGATTGTTTCGATCAAACTGATCGGCCAGATCGAACAGTGACCAAACTGTATGGCAGCTTGGCTATTGCCCGCTGAACAGCATCACACCCAGCAGCCAGGCAAACACCACTGGCACGAGCACGTAAGCACCGGCAAGGACACCTGCGATGCCAAAGGTGAAACCAGCAAGGACCCAAAGCATGATCATATTCAGGGCGAAAAACACCACGGCGGTGTCGCCGCCCATTTTTACGTCTTTCAGCAACGGGCCAATGACGCTCAAGGCAAACAGCAATTTGGCCCAAAACGGGCGGGGCGCAATCTGTACGGTGTCTGACATGATATCTCTCCAACTCATGAACTGTGTGGAGGAGATAAGGATTCGCCCGCCTACCGTCACTGCGGGGAATTGTCGCGGGCGCTCAGTTTTTTGGCAACAATCATGAAAAATCCCTATGGTCCTGGGCTTTAAAGCAAGATAGCTTTGCTGGGAACGGATCGTGTGGGGGACGTCTTGAAAGGGACTTGGGCAACATTCATCGGGATTATCCTGCTGTTGGGGGCAATTGCTGCTGGCGCTGGCGCGCGCGCCGATGCGCCCTTGCCTATGGCCGTTACCGAACTGAAGGAAGGCTGGCGGCATGTTGCAGGCCAGTTACCCGCCCCAGAAGCTGCGCCCGCCCTGATTGACGAGGCAAAGCCCGTATCCCTGCCGCATATCTGGGAAGATGATTTTGGCGCGGGACCAACCGGATCGTACGGGGTTGCCACCTATATCCGCCATATCAGCTTGTCTGCCCCCGCCAGCCAATATGGGCTGAAAACAGGCAAGCAACGCACAGTTTACCGGCTCTATGCGGTGACGCGGGATCAGGACGGCGGGGCACAGGTGTATGACCTGGGCGGTAATGGCCAGCCCGGGGTGAATTCCGAGCAGGGCGCCGCTGGCCGGCTGTTCTATGTTGATCTGCCGTTTGATGCCACAGAGTTCGATCTGGTGGTGCAGGTGTCGAATCATATTTTCCCCAGTGCCGGTTTCCTTTGGGCACCGAAGATCGGGCCAAAGGCGGTGCTGTCGAAAACGCATGACATTCAGATTTCGGCGGCGTTTCTTGTTACCGGCTTCTTTTTCGCAGTCGGCTTCCTGACCATGCTCCTGTCTGCCTGGCATACGGCTGGGCGCTACTATTATATCGGTGGCGGCATGCTGATTGTGATGGCGGCAAGAACCCTTCTGGTCGACAATTACATCTGGGTCATCTGGCCCTGGCTGGACCTTGAGTGCGCCCTTCGGGCCGAATATGTCGGGCTTTTGTTGCTGGCGCCTGCCTATCTGTGGCTGGTGGCCGAACTGTATCCGAAGGAAAGCAGCCGCACCTTGGTCCAGATGGTCTGGACCCTCTGCGGACTTGGGCTTCTTGTTGCCCTTTTCGCGCCGCTGCCTGTGATGTTCCGGATGCGCGACCCATACCTTGTCGTGTCATTTCTGGTGCTTGCCAAAATCTTTCATGTGTTCTGGGTTGCCAACCGGAAGCGGTTGCCGGGGTCGAAGTGGGCGCTTTGGGGCGGCGTGGTTGCCGTATTGGGTGTTGGGCTTGATACCTATCTTTACATCCCCGTACCGCGCACGTCCTTTGAAACGGTGCCGTTTGCCGCGCTTGTTTTCACTTTCGTGCTGCTGGGGCTTTTCACCGTGCGGTACCGACAGGAGCAGGATGAAAAAGCTTTCCTGTCCAAGTGCCTGGAAAAAGCGAATGCAGAATTGAAGGATCGGGCGGAGAAGCTGGACCTGGCGCAAGCGGAAGCGGCCGCAGCGCTTGATCTCAAGAACAGCTTCCTGTCGAACCTGAGTAGCGAAATCCAGACTCCGCTCCGAACCCTTGTCAGCTTCACGGAGCGGTTAACCGACCAGGTGGGCGGGATCAGCGCACCGGAGCGTACCGAATATCTGCGCTTGATCCGCAGCAACAGCGCCAATCTGTCGAAGCTGATGGAAGATGTACTGAGCGTCTCAGACCTTGAAAGCGGACGGTTTGAAGTATCGCCCGAACCAACGGACCCCAAGGAAGTTGCCGACGAAGTCCTGGCTTTCGTGGAATCCGTCGCTCACGAAAAACACATCCTGATTGATCTCAAGTGCGACGAAGCGGTGATGACCATCGACCGGCGCCTGATGCGTCAGGCCCTGATCAAGATCGTTTCGAACGCCGTCAAGTTTTCGCCTGTGAACGGGGTTGTTACCATTCGCGGCAGTAAGGCAGGGCCGGACTTTGTCTTCACCGTTATGGATACCGGCCCTGGCATGGCTCCGGGGCAGATTTCTGTTGCCATGTCGCTGCTGGGCGGGGCCGACAAGGCGAAAGGGCTGGGCCTTGGTCTGCCGCTGGTGGCCCGCTTCATGGATCTGGTTGGCGGCAGCATACAGATCGACAGCATTCCCGATCTGGGCACTACTGTGACGCTATCTTTCCCGATGACGCCGCAGCAAAGCTAGGCGACAGGTCAGGCCCTTGCTAGGGCAGGTTGACCTGGGCCTCTGGCGCGTGCTCGTAAATCACAGTGTTTGGCTCTGTCCAGGCATCGCCGGTCAGGAATTTGGACCAGGCGTGGATACGGCCGTCGTCTTTGACTTCATAGTGGGACAGGGTTTCGGTCGGCCCGCTTGTTGCGCCGCGTACATATTCATGCACGTCAATGCCGCCGCCACCTGCGGGTGTGATGACGCCGTCCGTATAAAAACCGGCGGTGGTCACATAGCGGTAAATGATCTTCTGTTGCTGGCCGTCCCAGTGGATCAGGCTTTCGCCTGCATATGCCCCGTCGTTGACATTGTGGGTGATCCGGACCACCCGGCCGTTCAGGATGCATTCCCATTTGGCCACGTCGGTGAAGCTATTGGGTTCGTTCGGTGCGTCTGAAACGGTTTTCCAGGTGCCGATAAAGGGCTTCAGGATCACCAGTTCCGGGATCGGGTCACCAGCGCGGGCAGGCAGGCAAATGGCGGAAAACCCGATAAGGCAGGCAATCGCCCAAAGTGTGGTGCGTTTCATGAACATGCTCGTCTCCCGTGTGAACCGACAGTTGCAGCCTAGCGCAGGCTACCCGCCGCGCCAATGGCGGAAAAGCGCCATGCTTTCGGCAGGCCCTTGCCACAATCCGGGCACAGCTTGAATTGGTCATTTTGACGGGGATAAAAAGATATGTTATAAAGTAACTATAACAAGCTGGATCAGGAGACTGGATATGTCCATTCTGAAGTTTTCCACCACCACGATTACCGCCCTTTTTGTGACCACAAGCCTGTTGGCGATTTCCGCCTGCACCATGGCGCCGGAACCGGAGAAGACGGCCTCGAATCCGACGGTTACGGCCGATGTATTGGAGACAAAGCCATTTCCCCGCGTTGAGCAGGACGGCTTTGCCCAATCGGCTCCGCCAGCAGAGAGGGCGGCTATGGATATACAAATGGCGCCGCTTAGGGGGCTTGTTGCCAACGTGCGTAATGCAAACAAGATAGCACAGCCGTCCCAGCAGGGATTCTTCGGCGACATGCCGCAGCAAGGCTACGCTGCCACGGGCGATAAATACGCCCCCATTGAGCGCAGCGTGATCAAATCTGCGGAATCTGACCCTGTTTCGACCTTCTCGGTGGATGTGGATACAGGCGCCTATTCGCTGGTGCGCGACAGGCTGAACGGTGGAATGCTGCCGCACCCCGATGCGGTCCGGCTTGAAGAAATGATCAATTATTTCACCTACAGCTATCCACAGCCCGAAGGCGATGTGCCTTTTTCCGTAACCACAGACGCCATGCAGACACCCTGGAACAAGGGCACGCACCTTGTGCGCATCGGGTTGCAGGGCAAGTCTGTGCCGGTGGCCGAGCGGCCCAAGGCCAACCTGGTGTTCCTCGTGGATGTCTCAGGCTCCATGCGGGACCCTGACAAGCTGCCGCTTCTGGTGAAATCGCTTCAATATATGGCCGGCAGTCTGACGGCAGAGGACCGTATTTCCCTTGTGGTCTATGCAGGTGCCAGCGGGCTGGTGCTTGAACCCACGTCCGGCAGTGAGACGCAGACCATCCGTGACGCGCTTGGGCGCCTTCAGGCCGGCGGTTCCACAGCTGGCGGTGCCGGTATCAAACTGGCCTATGATACCGCCCGCAAGGCCTTCATCGATGGCGGCCTGAACCGCATCATTCTGGCCACAGACGGTGACTTCAATGTCGGCATCCACGACGTGAGCCAGTTGAAGACCATCATCGAGGAAGAGCGCAAAAGCGGGGTCAGCCTGACCACGCTCGGGTTCGGCGACGGCAATTTCAACGATGCGCTGATGGAACAGTTGGCGGACGCGGGGAATGGTAATTATGCCTATGTGGATAATTTCTCAGAAGCCAAGAAGGTGCTGGGCACGCAGTTGAATGCCACGCTGATGACCATCGCCAAGGACGTCAAGATACAGGTTGAATTCAACCCTGCCGTTGTCGCTGAATACCGCCTGCTGGGGTATGAAAACCGCGTGCTGGCGCGCGAGGACTTCGATAACGACAAGGTTGATGCCGGTGAGATCGGCGCGGGCCACAGCGTGACGGCGCTTTATGAAGTGGCGCTTGTGGGGTCGGAAGGCCGCCGGTTCGGTGACCTGCGGTATGACGCGCAGAAGCCGGTCGGAGCTAACGCACGCAAGGACGAACTTGCTTACGTCAAGCTGCGCTACAAGGAACCGGGCGGCGAGGTGAGCAAGCTGATCGACCAGGTGATCCCCACAAGCCAGCTGTATGTCCGCAAGGCCCCGTCGCCTGACCTGGTGCACGCATCCGCTGTGGCGGCCTATGGCCAGATGCTGGCGCACGACAAATATCTGGGGGACTTCGGCCCAAGTGACGTGCTGGCGTTGGCGCAGTCTCTGCGCGCCGAAGGGCCCTACAGGCAGGAGTTCAAGGCGCTGGTTGAAAACGCCACGGCACTGATTGCCATGCAAGGTCAAGCTGGCCCCGGCCGCTGAGAAGACCAGCCCCCATCCGGCATCAGTTCTGGTGCCGGATGGCGTGTGCGGGCTTGTTCACCTCCTCAGGCGCTGCTAGGCTTTCAGTCACACGACCAAGGGGGATAATTCATGATCACACTATTCTGGTGCCCGAACACACGGGCCATCCGCAGCTTGTGGCTTCTTGAAGAGATGGGCTGCGATTTTTCCACGGAACTGGTGGACATCCGCGATGCGGAAGCGCCGCGCAGTGACGCTTTCCGGCGCGCCAGCCCGATGGGGAAAGTCCCGGCCATTCTGGACGGGGACGTGGCCTTGTCTGATTCAACAGCCATCGCACTCTATCTGCTGGAACGCTTCCCCAATAGTGCACTGGATGTCACCGAAGGCGGGCAGGCGCGGGCTGATTTCCTCTATTGGATGCAGTTTATGGGCAGCGTGATGGAGCCCGCAATGGCAGAGAAATTCAGCAGTATGGAAGCCAAGAAATATGTCCATGCCTGGGGCGATTTCGACACCATGATCAGCCTGCTTGAAGGCCGCCTGGAGGGCCGCGAATGGATCATGGGTGACCAGTTTACTGCGGCCGATGTGCTGATTGGGGCGACCTGCTATTTCCTCAGGCTGTTTGGCAGCATGCCTGAAAGCGAGCTGCTGCACGCCTATACCGACCGCTGCATGGCGCGGCCAGCGTTTGCCCGGGCCACCGGGCGCACATAACTACGGGGTACCCACTTATTCGAAGGTCAGACGAAAGGCCGTCACGCGGTGATCATGCTCGCTCAGGTTCTGGGGCATGATCAACAGGCCTGTGACATTGTCATAATAGAAGTCCGCCGCATGAAATGGCTGGTCTGAAATGGGAACGGCGATGCCGTCGGCTTTCAGGCGCCACAGGCGCGGGTCATCCACCATGGACATCAGGAAGGCGCTGCCGTCCCACGCCAGGCCGTCGATATCCTTCACGTCCGGCTGGCGGGTGACAGGGCCATCGGCCAGGGGAGCACCGGAAAAGCGGTTCCACAGCCTGATCTGCCAGCCGCCGGACAGAAGAAGCTCGCCGTCCACGAACAGGCCGTTGACGAACCGAAGGGCGTCGGCGTCAACAATGAAACGGATCAGCTTGCCATCCTCGAGCTTATAGATGGTGCCGGTGCAACTGCCGGAGACAAACACAGTGCCGTCATCCGCCAACGCCACATCATTCAGGCAGGGTTCCCGGTCGGGCGCCACATAAGAGGCGACAATCTCGCCGTTTTCCACATCCAGCACCTTCAGCATGTTGACGTCCGCGAGGTAAAGTAGCTTGTCCCTGAGCGCCAGGCCCGTGGGGGCGTTCAGGCCTTCAATCCATTTGGCATCCACCATGCGGCCCGACATGGACATGCGGCTGATATAGCCTTTGCCGTTGATGCCGTAGCCCACAACGTTGGACGCATAGATGAAGTTCCGCGCTTCATCGACCGCGACGGATTCGGGCTCAAACAGGCCCTCGCTGATGCTCCAGATTTCTCGGATATGGGCGGTTTCAGCGGCAACGGGCATAGCCCCCGCGCTGACAAGCAAGCCCGTGATGGCGGCAATCAATGCCTTATACATAGTGACACATTTCCCTGACTTCCTTCCCCTTTACCCTAGGGCGAAAGGGGGCTCTCCTGCAATGCCAATCTGGGGAACGCAGGGGGCGCGGGAAGGGCTTATGGCATCCGCGCGCCACGGCTGGCTTCCAGAATGTCGTACCAATCCCGGCGGGTCAGCGGCACATCAAAGGCGGCTGTTGCCGCCGTGATGCGCGCCGGTGTCTGGGTGCCGATGATCGGGATCACGCCCGAAGGGTGCGCCAGCAGGAAGGCAAGCGCAACGGCCGTGCGGTCGGTGCCGTACGCGTTTGCCAGCCGGTCCAGAACCGTGATCACGGCTTTGGCTTTGCCTGTCGCCTCCGCGGCATCCGAGAGCAAGGCACCACCCGCCAGCGGAGACCAGGCCAGGATGCGCGCACCGGTGGCCATGGCATGGTCCAGCACGCCGTCAAACAGCGGGCTGATCTCCAGCGCTGAAAACTCCGGCTGCTGGCTTGCAACCGGGAAGCCCAGGTGGGTCTCAAGGGCACGGCTCTGGTCGGGCGTATAGTTGGAGACGCCAATCTCCCGGATCTTGCCTTGATACTGCAGCGCCAGCAGCGCGTCGGCCACTTCATCATGGCCGGTCAGCAGGTCGGGCCGGTGGATCTGGTAGAGGTCGATCACATCTGTCTTGAGGCGCTTCAGCGACGCCTCACAAGCGCGGATCAGATAATCCTTGGTGGAATTATAGGGCAGGCCCCTCACGATACCGCCCTTGGTGGCCAGCACCATGCGGCCCCTGAGGGTTGGGTTTGCCGCCAGCACGTCACCCAGCAGGGCTTCAGCCTCGCCGAAACCGTCCGGCCCGCTGCCGCCATAAATATCGGCGGTGTCAATCAGGGTCATGCCGGCGTCCAGCGCGGTACCAATTTTCACTGCGGCTTCATCCGCACCCGTGCCGGCCAAGCGCCAGCAGCCATAGGCCAATGCGCCCACACTCAGGTCTGTGCCCAGCGTGTGGCTTCTGCTGATGGTCAATCGGTTGTTTTCCTGCTCAAGCATCTGGTGGCTCCCCAAAAGTTTTCGCTCTTATGCCGTATTTTGACAGCGCTGTCTATTGTCGCCGAAAATCCGATCTGTACATCGGCTTGGGATTCTGCTCTGCTGCGGCGAAACGGAGGGCAGGATATGCGATTCATCACGATTATTGCTTTGACAATCACGGCAGTTTCTTCAGCGGCTTTTGGCTGCGCGAATTTTCTGTTCAGCGATCTCAAGGACCAGTGCGGCAAGGCGTTTGAGGGCCGCGTGGTCGAGGACAGCACGAACGACCCGCGCTGGGGCAATGCGCGTCTTGTCATGCATATCCGTGACTGTTCCGACACGCAGCTTAAAATCCCGCTTCACATGGACGATGACCGCTCGCGCGTGTGGGTGATCACCAAACTGCCGGACGGCCATATGCAGCTGAAGCATGATCACCGTCATGCGGACGGCAGCGAAGACAAGGTTACCCAATATGGTGGGCGGACGCGTACCATCGCCAGCGCAAGCAGCTTCGATTTCCCGGTGGATGATGCGTCCATCGAGAATTTCATGGAAAATGGGCTTGAAGCGTCGGTCACCAATGTGTGGCAATTGCGGGTAGAGCAGGCACAGAATACCTTCCATTACCGGCTGGAGCGCCCAGGCCGGTCGTTCGAGATTGTCTTTGACCTCACGAAGCCTGTGCCTGTGCCGCCGCCCGCGTGGGACCTGCGCTAAAGCATCCCCATCAGCATATCCCACAGAAGGCCCGCGTTGGTGCGGGTTGTCTTGCGCGCGTCCACCCGGCGGCCCGCAATCCAGGTGCCTTCCACCTTGATGTCTTCAAGGCTCTCGGGGGCCACGGTCAGCGGGTTGGCGCTCATCAGCACCAAGTCTGCGGCCTTGCCGGCCTCGAGCGACCCGCGATCCTCTGCGAGGCCCAGTTGCCAGGCGGCGTCCAGTGTCATGGCCCTGAGCGCTTCAAGCGGCGTCAGGGCCTGATCGGGCGCGACCTTGGGGGCGTCCCGGCGCGGCTGGCGCGTGATGGCGGCCTTGAAGGTTCTTAAGGGCCCAACCGGCGTGGCCGGGTTGTCTGAATGCAGGCTGATACGGAGGCCAGCATCCAGCGCTGACCGCGTGGGCATATAGCGGGCGGTGCGCGCTTCGCCCACCAGGTCCGGCAGCCGGTGGCCATAGAAGGTGACATGATCAACAAAGAAGCTGGTGGTCATGCCCAGCCCGGCGGCGCGCGCGAGCTGCTCGCGTGCGATCAGGGCATTGTGCTCCAGCCGGTGGCGGTGGTCCGCGCGCGGGTGTGCCGCCAGCACGCTTTCCACCACATCCAACACCCGGTCTACTGCCCGTTCGCCCTGCACATGCACGGCAACCTGGTAACCGCGCTTGTGGTAGGTCTCGAACACCTTTCGGAAGGTCTCAAGCTCATGATTGAGCGCGCCCATATGGCCGGGCTCAAGGTGCAGGCGTTCGGTTGTCAGGTCTGTGGTCTCATAGGGTTCGGCAAAGGCGGCGCCGCCCGCGTAAGGCGAACCGTCCATCCAGAATTTCACGCCGATGATGGCGCCGGGTGTGTGCGGGTCTTCCGGCCCGCCAGAAGCGGGGATCTGATGCGGCAGTCCGTAGGTGACGGCTTGCACTGGCGCAGCCGGGTCTGCCGTCAGGCGTTTCATCAGGCCGGGCATATCATCGCCGCTGCCCACAAGCCCGGCGGCGGCAATGGTGGTGAAACCCGCACGGGCATAGGCGCCCAGCTGCAGGTTCACCAGAAGCTCATTTGCACCCAAAGGCGGCTTGGGCGCGTTCGCAAACAGGGCCTTGATGGCCGACACCTCGCGCACCACGCCGGTCAAGTTGCCGTCGGTGTCCTTGATGAATTCGCCGCCCATGGGGTTGGGGGTGGTTTCCGTGATGCCGGCGGCCTTAAGCGCGGCTGAGTTGGCATAGGCGTCATGCATCATCTGGGTCAGGATCACCAGCGGCCTCTCGGGCGCGATGGCGTCCAGTTCTTTGAGCGTCGGCGGTTCAAGATCATCCACCATCACTGGGTCCCAGCCGAAAGCCATGATCCAGCCGCCCGCAGTGAAGCCGTCTGCGGCCTCCTCAAGCGCCGCCATGATACTGGCGCGGGATGAATGGGTGAAGCCGCTGACGTCCACCGTGGCGCCGAACTGGGCGGTCGCGACCGGGTGGGTGTGCGGTTCAATCAGGCCCGGCAAAAGTGCGCGGCCCTTCAGGTTGATCCGCTTTGCGGCGCCCGAGGCCTGCGTGGCCACGGTGTCATAATCACCCACGGCGACAATGCGACCATGGCGCACCAGCAGGGCGTTCTGGGTGCCGTTCGTCACGGTCACTACATCGCCGCCATAAAACAGCGTCTCATCCTGCGGCGCCGGCGGCGCCAGCCAGATGTACAGACCGAGAGTGATGATGATCAGCGCGGCGGCTGCCTTGCGAACAAAGCCCATAAAATTCCCCTTTTCCTAAGCCATGAGAATAGGGCGGCGTGGGCGCGCGGCAAAATAAAAGGGCCCCACCAGTGGCGGGGCCCATTGGAAGCCGTGGCTTCTGATTGCCGATTAGTCCTTGAGCGTCAGAGTGACCTCAATATTGCCGCGGGTGGCGTTCGAATAGGGGCATACCTGATGCGCGGCATCCACCAGCTTCTGAGCGGTGTCCCGGTCGAGGCCCGGCAGGCTGACCTCAAGCGCCGCTTCAATGCCGAAACCGCCTGGGATGGGGCCAATGCCGACGCTGGCGTTGATGGATGTTTCAGCCGGCACCGTAACGCCGGTTTTGCCGCCCACGGCCTTCAGTGCGCCGATGAAGCAGGCCGCGTAACCGGCGGCGAACAGTTGCTCCGGGTTGGTGCCCGCGCCGTCATCGCCGCCCAGGCCCTTTGGGGTCGACAGGTCAACCGCCAGGCGCCCGTCGTCAGACTTTGCCGTGCCCGCGCGACCGCCCGTTGCGGTGGCATGGGCGGTATAAAGTGTTTTCTCAAGTTTCATGGTCATCTCCTTATATGTGCACAATTAAATCGTGCACTATTTAAATGGCTGACAGGTGAACCGGGTGGGCCGTTATGGGAAGGACCATCGGTTCGGGGAATGACCTGACGCGTCAGCCGGTTTTCATCAGGTCAGTGCGCAGGCGCTTGAGGGCGTCCCTGAGCGTGGTTAACTCACTGGGCGTGCAGCCGGTGGCCGTCACGGCCTCGCCCGGCACGCTGGCGGCGTCATCCTTCAGCGCCTTGCCTTTTGCTGTCAGGCTCACGCGCACCACGCGCTCGTCCTCGGCGGCGCGCTTGCGCTCAAGAATGCCCTGGGCTTCCAGCCGTTTCAGCAGCGGCGTCAGCGTAGCGCTATCCAGAAACAGCTTTTCGCCAATTTCCGACACCGTCATGCCGTCTTTCTCCCACAGCACCATCATCACCAGATACTGCGGGTACGTCAGGCCGAGCCGGTCCAGCATGGGCCGATACATTTTCTTCAGCGCATTCGTCGCCGAATAAAGCGCGAAACACAGCTGGTCATCCAGCTTCAGCGACAGCGCAGGCGCGTCAGGCGTATATGGGGGCGTGTTGCTCATAAGCCCTATTTAATCGCGCACGATTTAATTTCAAGGCTGCAGCAGAATGTTCTTGATTTGTTCTTGCTGTTTGCTACCCTATAGAGTAGTTTGGTGTAGTTAGTGTATTTTTGGTTGTTTTTTATATGGGTGGGGCAAACTTTACTCCGAAATAATACTCGGGGTGAACATGGAACAAATTCTGATTAAGTACGATGGTTACGATGCAGATCAGCATGAAATTGACTTGCGGCTCTTGGGGAAGTCTATTTCTGGATTTGAGCGAATAGTTACTTCAGGACTAGTCTTATTCGAGCACGGACGGTGGATTCGAAAAAAGGAGCAGCTTCCGATATTGTTGCGGGCTAAGCAGCCTCAACAGGGATCGTTTGAACTACCTGTGTATTTTGGGCATCTAGGCGGAGTGTTGCCACTTCTTCATCAGGCTCTCGCGGATAAAGTTCATGAAGTTGCATGGGAATGGTTGAGTTGGGTGATGGCATCATTGGCTGATAAGAAAAAAGAGGCGGATCCTCACTTTGAGGGGTTGATGGCATTACATAGAGAAATGGCTGACCGACATGAGCGATCTGAACGAGAGCACCGCGAATTTCTCCAGCAGACATTAGATAAGTCTCTTGCGTTTGCGAAGGATGTTGTTGCTCCGGTTGGGCATAGTTGTAAGTCCATTGATTTTGGTACTGGGCAGAGGTTTCATAAAAAAGTCGATATTCCGGATGCTGACAAAATTCGGTCCAAGAAAGATACTAAGCTTGATGATGAGAAAGAATATAAGCTGCGAATTGATGGCCTTGTAATTCATAATCACCGACTTCAAGTCGAATTGGCCCATGAGCCTGGCCATTATATACCTGCTGAGGTTCGAGACCCTGTCTATGATAGTCTTCCGAATCCATACATGGAGGCAATCAACGATCAAGATGTGATACGAGTTAAGGCGCGTGCAGAGCTAAAGTTCGGTGAGATATCTCGTCTCTATATCATGGGGTATCTGGGTAAGGGTTAGGTGTCGCAGGCCTATCCAAAGCTCCGCTCAAACGCCTCTTTGCCGCTTTTGGAGAACACCACCTCACGGCTGTCGGGCTTTCGTTTGGCCCAGCCGCTTGCGTACATATGGTCCAGAAGCGCGGCGCCGAGTGACCCTGCCAGGTGGGTGCGGCGTTCGCTCCAGTCCAGGCAGGCTTTGCAGAGCGGCCGGCGCGTGGCCTCGAGCGCGTCGAGCCTTAGGCCAAGGCCGGTGACAAAATCGCGCCCGGCGACGGTGAGTGCCGGTTCGCCAGCCTGTTCCGCCAGGTGCCCGCGCTTCAAGAGGCTCTCGTACAAGCGGATGCCCATGTCACCCGCCAGATGGTCATAACACACCCGCGCGTGCCGCATGGCCGGGTCCTTCGGGCCGGGCCGCGTGCGCACATGCCCAGCGCGCATGGCCACGCCCATCAGGCTTTCGAGCAGCTCCGCCACATCCGTATCCGCCAATTGATAATATCTGTGCCGCCCCTGTTTGCGGATAGTCAGCAGGCCGCCAGCTTCCAGCTTCGACAGGTGGCTTGAGGCCGTCTGTTTGGTCACGCCCGCTTCCGCCGACAGTTCCGTGGCCGTCAGCGCCATGCCGCCCATCAGCGCCGTCAGCATGTTGGCGCGGGCCGGGTCCCCGATCAGGGCGGCGATATGGGCAATGTCTGGTCCGTCTTTCATAGTTCGATCCTAATCGAAACAAGGATGTGCCGCAATCGGCTAAATCCTGTGCAGACATCAAATCTGTATGGAGGAAACCATGACCATCCTGTGCTGCATCAAATATACGCTCGATCCCTTCAAGCGCGCTGAGTTCGAAGCCTACGCCAAAAACTGGGCGGCGATCATCCCGCGCTGCGGCGGTGATCTGATCGGCTATTTCATGCCCCATGAGGGCACGGACAATATCGCCCTTGGGCTGATCTGCTTCGACAGCCTCGCGGCCTATGAAGCCTACCGCGCGCGCTTGCGTACCGATGAGGGCGGGGCGGCCAATTTCCAGATGGCACAGCGCGAACGCTTTATCCTCAGTGAAGAACGCACCTTCCTGCGCGCAGCCGCCGGGTCTGAGATGTTGCGTTTCTTTGAAGGGCGGGAGCAGGTGGCATGATCGCCGTGATCTTTGAGCTGGAGCCCAAGGACGGGCAGGAAGATGGCTATTTTAGTACCGCAGCCCAGCTCGCGCCGCTTCTTGGTGGCATCGACGGCTTTATCTCTGTCGAGCGGTTCGAAAGCCTGAAGCTGCCGGGTAAATATCTGTCGCTCAGTTTCTGGCGCGATGAGGCGGCGGTTCAGGCGTGGCGCAACCTGGAAGCCCACAGGGCCGGGCAGGCCCGCGGGCGTGGGGGCATATTCAGGGACTACCGCCTGCGTGTGGCCCATGTGGTGCGGGACTATGGCCTGAACGCGCGGGACGAAGCACCCGCGGATTCCCGCCATCATCACGAATAGCTGGGCCTGCAGAGTTATATCTTGCCCAACCATGGATAGTTGGGCATGGTATCCGCATGACCGAGCCGGCGGAAAAAATGGTGCCAGAAGAACGCCTTATCCAGTGGATGGAGGCGCTTGAAGCCTATGCGCGCGACTGGGATAAGGTGTTTGAAGGCCACCCGCATTATTTCACGCAGGAATATTGGTATCTGTTCGTGGGCGTTGTCACCAGCGCGTGGGAAGGCCGGTCGCTGACCATCAATGCAGCCTGCCAGATGATGAAAACCGGTTCCGCCCGAACCCGGGAAGACAGGCTGAAAAAAGCGGTGCAGGACGGGTATCTGTTGAAGGTGCGCAGTGAAAGTGACCGCCGCACCACTTATGTGATGCCGTCAGAGATGCTTGAAAGCAAAATCCGCGGGCATCTGGAACGTACCTATCTGCGCACTGCAGAAGCTTTTCTGCCTCACCAGAAGAATGGTCAGGCCTGACGGAAAAATATCCGCAGCTTTTGCGGATAAAATTACCCCAATCTTTTCGATTTTTTTGTTGTTTCCAATATGCAGGCTTAGGCGTGGGAGAGGCCCCCAAGGCCAAGGAAGTATGTTGGGAGAAACAACCATGCCTAAATTATACCGGACTGCTGTGTTGGGCAGCGTATCGGCAATTGCACTTGTGTCAGCAGTGCCCGCATCGGCGCAGGACACGGAACAGGATACCGGTTTCCAGATGGAGGAAATCACGGTTACCGCGCGCAAGCGGGAGGAAAGCCTGCAGGATACGCCTGTGTCTGTGACAGCCCTTGGAGCGCGCGCGCTGGCGCGGCTGCAGGCCACCGATGTGGGCGACATCCAGAACAGTGTGCCGGGCCTGACACTGCATGTGGGCGATGCATCGAACGCTGTGGTGTATGTGCGCGGTATCGGCCAGGTGGACAGCCTGGCGTTCGCGGACCCTGGCGTGGGCATTTATCTGGACGATGTGTATCTGGGGCGTGCCCAGGGCAGTTTCCTGGATATTTATGACGTGGAGCGCATTGAGGTGCTGCGGGGGCCGCAAGGCACGCTTTATGGCCGCAATACCATCGGCGGCGCGGTCAAGTTTGTCTCGAAGGCGCCGGCTGATGAGTTTGGCGTGGCGGCCGAGGTTGCGGGCGGCAATTATGGCCAGCGCCGGGCCAGGGTGGCGGTGGATGCCCCCCCTTGTGGAAGGCAAGCTGCTGACCAAGGCTGTGGTGGCCTATAATGGGCGGGACGGCTATGCCATCAACAGCGTGACGGGCGAGGATGACGGCGACAAGGAGGCCCTGAGCGCCCGGTTCGCGGTGCGTGCCCACCTGAGCGACCGTTTCATGTTCGACTTGAATGCGGACATCAGTGACGACGACAGCGATACATCGCGCACGCCAAACCGGGAAACCAGCGTGTTCGGCGTGGTGCCGGCGAGCGACGAGCCCTTTGAAGTGGACGCCGATTTCAATGATTTGAACAGGCTGAAAACCAAAGGCATTTCGGGTGTCGCCACCTATGACGTGAGCGACGCGATGACGCTGAAGTCCGTTACCGCTTATCGGACCATGAATTATGACACCCACCTTGACCTGGACGCCACGGCCCTTGCCTTCCTGGGCGTGTTTGTGGACGAGGACCAGAAGCAGTTCAGCCAGGAATTCCAGTTGTCGTACGAGGCGGAAAGCGGCCTGTCGTTCGTGGGCGGGCTGTATCATCTGCGCGAGCATGACATCACCATGTCCGGCATTTTTGGCCCGGCGATCGCCTTCATCACCAATTCCGTCAATGACCAGATCAACCGTAGCTACGCGGCCTATGGCCAGGCGGATATTCCGGTGACCGACAAGCTGACGCTGACAGCGGGCCTGCGCTTCACCTATGAAGAAAAGGAGTTCACCCGGGTTCAGGAATTCTTCGGTGCCGACACACCGCTGGTGCCCGAGATCGGCCAGGGCCTGCGCGTGACGGATGTGGTCGTGGAGGAAAACTGGAATAACCTGTCGCCAAAAGTTGGTATGAACTACCAGCTGGATGACGACCATATGCTGTACGCCAGCGCCAGCAAAGGCTTCAAAAGCGGTGGGTTTGACGGCCGGTCCAACAGTGATACGGAAGCCGTGCCCTATGACCCGGAAACCCTGTGGGCCTTTGAAGTGGGCAGCAAAAATACGCTGGCGGGCGGCAAGGCCACGCTGAACATCGCAGCCTTCTATAACGACTATAAGAACCTGCAGCTCTCAAGCTTCACGGCGGATGAGGGCGGCGCCTTCCAGGCCCTGTTCACCAATGCGGGTGCCGCCACCATCAAGGGGGTGGAACTTGAACTGGCTGCCCGACCCATTCCCGCCCTCAATCTGCAGGCGTCTGTCAGCTACACCGATGCCCAGTATGACGAATATATTGGCGAAGGCGGCGTGGACATCAGCCATGAGCGGCATCTGGTGAACGCGCCCGAATGGACGCTTTTCGCCGCTGTCGACTATGATATCGACCTCGCGAATGGGGCATCCATCCTGCTGCATGGTGACGCGGCCTACCGCAGCAAAACCTATCCCACCGTCAGCAGCAGCGAAATCCTGGTTGAGGACGGGTATGGCCTGTTGAACGCCCGGGTTGCCTACGAGGCCGCAAGCGGCAGCTGGAGCCTCTATGCAGGCGTCAAGAACATCACCGACACGCGCTACCGCACGCACGGCTTTGACCTGTCTGCGAGCCTTGGGTTCCAGATGGGATATTACGGCGCGCCCCGCACCTGGGCCGCGGGCCTTGAGTTCCGTTTCTAGGGCCGGGTGTATGAATAAGCCAATATTGGACGCTGATACCCAGCAGCTGCTGGCTGAGCTTGCAGCTGCTGAGGGCCCCTCATTTGATGACATGACGGTGCCGGAAAGGCGCTTGGGGCTGGAAGCCATGTTTCTTGAAACAGGGGCCCAGGCCCCCACCGTCGCAGTGCGGGAGTTTCAACTGCCAAGCCGTCAGGGCGTGCCCATCCATGGGCTGGCCTTGCAGCCTGATGGCGAAGCTGATGCACCGCTGCCGGTTCTTTTCATGATGCAAGGTGGTGGCTGGGCACTGTCAGGCGCGCGGCCCTATGTGCCCCTCGGTGCCTTGCTTGCAAATGCCCTTGGGCGGCTGGTCGTTCTGGTAGACTTCCGTCTGGCACCCGAACACAAGTTTCCTGCCGGGCTTGACGATTGCACGGATACCTATGCCTGGCTTCGGGAGAATGCCGGACAGCTGGGAGGGGACCCGGACAATATTGCCCTTTTTGGGGACAGCGCCGGGGGAAACCTGGCCGCGGCGGTGGCGCTGCGCTGCGCCCGCGCGGGTGAGCGTTTGCCCGAGGCGCTTGTGCTTGCCTATCCGATGATCGATGTGCGCATAGGGGCAGACCGGCGCTATCCTTCCCGTCAGATGTATGGGGGCGGCGACTATTTCCTGACAGAGGCCTCTGTCCAGGCCGCAACCCTTGATTATCTGGAATTCGAAGGGCTCAGGGATCATCCCCTGGTGTCGCTGGCCGGGAACCCGGATTTGGCAAAGTTGCCCAAAACCGTTCTCGTATTGCCGGGGCTGGACCCACTGCGGGATGAGGGCCTGGCCTTCGCGGACCGGCTTGAGGCCGAAGGTGTGGAGGTTCATTGCCGGGTTTTTGAAGGCACCATCCATGCCTTCCTGTCCTTGTTCCACAGGATCGCCATGGCGCGGGATGCCGTGGCTTTTATCAGGTCGCGTCTATAACCCCTCCGATAGACTCGACAAAAAAGCCCCGACCGTTATGGCCGGGGCTTTTGCTTGTCTGTTCGTCACTCACCGCTTGACCGGTTAGTCTATTTCGGGGGCGGTGCCCCTGGCTGTAGATTTGCCGATCAGGTGGCGTGCCACCAGCTTCGCAAACGGCGAATGACGATACTTGATCGCTTTGGCTTAAAGCTCGTCAGCGTGCTTGCCGAGGTATGCAGCAACGCCCGCGGCGTCGGCTTTCATGCCTTCGTCGCCTTTGTTCCAGCCAGCCGGGCATACTTCGCCGTGCTCTTCGTGGAACTGCAGCGCTTCAACCAGACGGACGAATTCGTCAACGTTACGGCCAAGCGGCAGGTTGTTCACAGTCTGGTGCCACACCAGGCCGTCTTTGCCGATCAGGAACGTACCGCGCAGCGCGATGCCAGCGTCCTCAATGAGAACGTCATAGTCGCGGGCGATCTGCTTGGTGACGTCAGCAACCATCGGGAAATCAACCGGGCCCAGGCCGCCTTCTTTGGTCGGCGTGTTGCGCCATGCAACGTGGCTGAACTGGCTGTCGATGGAACAAGCCACAACCTTCACGCCAAGCTCTTTGAACTTGTTCATGCGGTTGTGGAACGCCAGGATTTCAGATGGGCATACGAACGTGAAATCCAGTGGGTAGAAGAACAGCAGACCATAGTCGCCGCCAAGGTAGTCCTTGAGGTTGAATTCTTCGTTGATGGAACCGTCTTCCATGACTGCGACGGAAGTGAAGTCCGGTGCTTGTTTACCTGCGAGAACGGCCATGTGCCCCTCCTTGATTATGGGTGATAAATTTTCAAATCTCATGCGCGCGCGGTGAATGAAGCGTGCCTGATGGGGCGTGGAATCACCTCCGCGCTGGTGGGCCATACTGTATGCTTCTGCGGGGCAATTGCAACCGTGCGTTCTCGATTTCTGTAATCGATAAATGCGATTTATATCTTTCCAAATAAAAGCCTTAACCGTTTACCGAATTTGCAGGCTCCATGCAAGGATGAAGGTCAATTGCGTTCGGGGCTGATAATCGGGACTGGCAATTGGAAAATGCTTTCCCATATATATCCCCGGTTCCGCTTGGGGAGGGTCTGGCCGTTGGAAACACTTGACGATATCATCCGGTATAATGCTGTTGGCATGCTTGTATGGCTGTCGGTGCTGATGGTCCGCGACTTTTGTGACCGGCTGGCCTGCTGGCTTGGCAGCTTGTCGGCCATCTGTTCGGCGGCCTACCTGCTCGCATCAAAGCCTGGGCTGACGCTTTTCGGTGTGGATGCGGACTATCTGTTTTTTCCGTTTGCCTTCATCAGCCCCGTTGCAGCCTGGCTGTTTTCCCTGTCGCAGTTTGACGACCATTTTCGCATCCGGCGCTGGCATGTGGCAGTTGCGGTGGCGAAAGTGGTCACCGGTGGAGTTGCCTTCTATGAATGGCAACAGCTGGAAGGCATGACGCTGCATACCCAGATGACAGTCGCAGGCGCGCTGACCATTGCCATCGTCATTGGCATTCTGGCGCACCTGACCTACGTTGCCTGGCGTGGCCGCAATGACGACCTTGTTGAAGCGCGGAGGCGGTTCCGCACCGTGTTTGTCAGCGGGGTGATTATCATCAGTGCGGGTGTGATGGTCGCGGAGGTATTTCTCATCGGCTACGGTTTTGAACCCTACCTGCTTTTGTTGCAGTCCAGCTCGTTCCTGGCAATCGCGCTTTACCTGCATTGGCGCCTGACTGCGAGCGGTGGACAGGATCTGTTCTTTGTGGACAAAAGGCCCGTCACGGTTCCCGAAGTGCGCCCGTCGAACGGCAATGGCGATGCTGCCGACGCTGTGGACCTGGCGGTGATCCGAAAACTTGAGGACACAGGCTTTATCCTGGAGCCGAGCCTGACCATCGCGCGCATGGCAGAACAGGCCGGCATGCCCGAGCACCGTTTGCGGCGCCTGATCAACCAGGGTATGGGGTACCGGAATTTTGCCGACTATGTGAACCATCACCGCATCGCTGTAGCCCAGGAACGCCTGGCGTCCGTTGAGGACCGCAATCTGCCGGTCCTGACAATTGCCATGGATCTGGGCTATGGCTCGCTCGGCCCCTTCAACCGTGCCTTCAAGGAACGCACCGGCCAGACCCCCACCGAATATCGCAAAAATACCATCGCCGCCACGTAGGTTGTGCTGCGCCCTAGGCGGGCTGGCCGAAAGGTGAAAAAGCTGGCTGATTTCTGAAATCATTGGCTGATTTCGAATTCGATAAGACCCAAACCCCAATTCCTGTTGTTGTTCAGCTCATTGGCAAAACCCCGGCACAGGGGTGCCATAAAATGACGACAGCAGGAGACACAAACCTTGAACTTTTCCACGGAAACCCAAACCCTGATTGAGGGACTGATCGACTGGTTCCAAGTGATCCTGACGATCGATTTCGCGCGCTACCTGTTTGGGGCAGGGGGCGTTTTCCTCCTGACCTTGCTCGGGCGGCAGTGGCTGGCGACGCGGAAAATCCGCACCAAGTCCCCGCGCAGGCGGCAGATGATGCGCGAGTTCCGCGCGTCTCTGATTACCGTTTTTGTATTCGGTGTGGTTGGGCTTTCTACCAAGTTCGGGCTGGAAGCCGGCTGGATGGAAATCTATGGCGACATTGACGATTATGGCTGGGGCTATTTCACCTTTTCGCTGATTGCCATCATCATCCTGCACGATGCCTATTTCTATTGGACGCACCGGCTGATGCACCTCAAGGGCATGATGAAGCATATCCACTGGCTGCATCACCGGTCTCATAACCCCAGCCCCTGGGCGTCCTATAGTTTCGATATGCCGGAGGCAGCTGTGCACGCGCTTTTCGTGCCGCTTGCCCTTCTCCTTCTTCCCATGCACGGCCTGGCGATGTGGTTGTTCCTTGGTCATATGATCATCCGGAACGCAATGGGCCATTCTGGCTATGAGCTCTTTCCGCGTCGCTGGGCCGTGCACCCACTATTGGGGTGGCTTACGCTTGTCACCCACCACGACATGCATCACGCCAATGGCAATTATAATTTCGGCCTTTATTTCAGCTGGTGGGACCGGCTTATGGGCACCGAGCACCCGGATTATCTGGCCCGGGTAACGGGTGATCCAGACCGCTGCCGGGCCCCGCTGGGCGTTACGGGGGCCAAAGAAAATGCATAGCTCATACATTAATGAAAGTTCAGCTATGCGTTTATTGGGGGTGGTATTAAAAGGTCGCCCCCGCCATATGCAGCACCATGTAACCGAGCGCGTAATGAGCTCCTTTGTTGGTGTCGCACAGAAACGGCCCGTGGCCGAAGACATATCCTTCCCAAAGAACGCGAGGACAAAGAGATGAAAACTTTTGTAAAAACACTGGGCGCAGCAGCCCTTCTGACCGGCCTGGCAACCTCAGGTGCCACTGCCGCAGACGCAGACCTGGTAAAAGGCTTCTGGCTGACTGGCGATAAGGGCCAGGTTGTCGAAATCAAAGCCTGTGATGAAGGCTCATCCCGCCTGTGTGGCGATGTGGTCTGGAGCCCAGCGGGCACGCCTGACGAAACCCTGGTACTGCTGGGCCTCAAGCCATCGCGCGCCAACCTTTCCAAAGGCCACTTCTGGAACAAAGGCAAAGTGATTGACCTCGAAAGCGGCAAGAAACGTGGGGGCAGCATCGAGCTTCTCGAAGACGGCACGCTGAAGGTTGCCTCCTGCAAGCGCAACCTGTGCAACAATCAGGTTTGGGAACGCCCAAGCGCTGAGATGGCTGAACTGCCAGAGCATATCCGTCTCGCCAGCCGCTAAGCAGGCCTGACAGGAATAGAAAAGGGCGGACCCCAGCGGGCCCGCCCTTTTTATTTGTCCGAACCTGACGCGCTGCTATTGCCGCACTGCGGTCAGGCCGTATTTTTCTTTCAGCAGTTCCTGCACCGAATCCTGACCCGCCAAGTGCGCAGCGCCAACCGCGATGAAGATTTTGCCTTCGCCGTCCATCATGGTTTTGATCTGGTCTGCCCAGTCCATGTTGCGGTTAAGGAGGAGCGCGTTGGCCAGCGAGTCCTGGCCTACCATGGCGGCTTGCATTTTGTCGCCAAGCGCGCCCATATTGCCGGTGAGCCACAGGTCAACAATCTCATCCAGCATGTCCGGGTCTTCCACCATCTGACGCACACTTTCCTCAAAGAAAGCCAGTTCGTCTTCGAAGCTCAGGTTGCCGAAGACCTGCATCTGCTGGTCCAGCGTCTCAAGGTAAGCAAGAGACTTGCCTTTTGCCTTTGCTTCCCGCCACAGGATGCTGTCTACGCCAGCTTCCGGGCTGCCGCCACGGGCCTGCAGCATCAAGGCCTGAAGGCTGATGCCGGCCAACCAGGGCCGGTAGGGCGCGAAGTTGTTCACAGCGGCAGCGGGCTGCCCCATGGAGGTGAGGACCGCCTCAAAATTGTTGCGTGCTTCGGGGCTCAGTTTGGTCAGGAAGGATGGGCCGGACAGGTTGATACCATACGTTTGCACCAGTTTCATCTGGGTTGCGGGCGCAATATCCACAGCTGGCGCTTCTGTCATCAGTGTGTCAGCGGCATCAAAAGCCGCGCTGATCTTGTCCGACCGCCACTGGATGGTTGGGTTCATGATGTGAACCGTGCCCAGGAGCCAGATTTCACTGTCCGCGTCCGACAGCTTCCACAAGGGAACGTCTGCTGCCTGTGCGCGGGCCGGGGATGCAAAGGCGAAAATTGCCAGCACCACCATAGGCGCCAGAAGGGCACCGATTGTGCGTTTAAGGGTCAATTCAAAAGTCATTATCGTATCCTCAAAGTCTGTGTGTCGTGACCGGGCCACGGTTTCGTGTGCCATTTGTCTGTTCAGTCTTATGACGGCGCCAAAGCTTACAGACCAGACCTAAAAAATTTAGGTCTGGCTGATTTTACCGTCTGCAGATGAACTGATGATGACTGCCCCGGAAGGACGGCAGGCTATTTCTTCAATTGGGATTTGAGGGCGCGGGCGCAGGCAGTTGCGATTTCCGACTGCAGCCGTACCTGTGCGATGGCGCCTTTTTCCCCGGCGTCTGTCAGGCGGGCGAGGGATTCTTCCAGCAGCTGCAGGGTTGCCAGAATTTCTTCCTGTGCTGCATCTGTTTCTGGCGCTTGTGGCGATGTATCGTCGGGTTCTGCCGCCTGCTTGCCGTACCGCGTGGCTTCCTGCTGTGGGGACAGCGGCGAAAGCGCATCAGAGACCGCCTCGCGCACCATGGCGGCCGCCGTGCTGTTGATCATGTCGGCAATGGGGTTCCGCTTGGGGGCATCACTCGCCGCCTCACCAGATGTGGCCTTGCTTTCCGCCATGCGTTGGTCGGTGGCCAGCTCTGCTTCCCGTGTTTCAATGGCAGACTGCAGCACACTCGGGCTATCTGCGAAGGCGGCTGGCGCCGGTGCAGGCTTACGCGTGGCTGGTGCGGCCGTATCGTGCTCGTCGTCAAGGAACAGAGGCTGGTCGTAGGTCAGCGTTTCTGTGCTTTTGGTTTCACTTGCGGGCTTTACCGGCGTCAGGATGCCTTCAAAGCCTTCAAAGATACCGCTTGTGGGGTTGAACACCGGCGCAGCTTCAAGCGTCCAGTGCTGTAACTGTGTATCCAGTTGCGGCAGGCTGATGGGCGCATCATGGATAGTGCTGCGGCGCTGGAACGCGCGGCTTACAGGATGGTCCAGCTTGGTATTCAGGCCCAGCATATCCAGCATGGCTGTGCCGATCAGGCGTGCGGCACCACCATAAATCTTGGCGGCGAACGGCGACACCAGGGTGATAAAGCCGTCACGGTCACTGCGCCAGGCCCAGCCGCCAGGGCCGGGATCGCGCAGGAAGCGCTGTTTCACCTGTTCGGCGCCGTGGGTGGAAGCCGCAGTATCCGGGGCTGTTTCAGTTAACTGCCCCGTGGCAACTGGGGTGCTTGACTGCACGACAGTGTCGGTCAGCTGGCGCGGGCGGCTATCGGCGCCCTGGTCCGATGTGCCAACCATCTTGGTCTCTGGCGCATTGGTGCGGTCGCTCATGCGCTCGGCAATCAGGTCTTCGTCCGTGCGCAGAATTCTGAGGCTGGCTGCCTTCTTTTCAAAACTCTCGACAGGACCGAAGCCTTCCGGGCGCAGCCGGGTCACGGTGGCGGCAAAACCTGTGTTGTCGCCGGTTGACCCTGCGGTCATGACAGCAGCGCTGCCGCCGCCCGCCGCAACGCGGCGCGGCTCGATTTCCTCAATGTGGTGGGTGTCCTGCTGCTCGTCCACGGCTTCGCTGGCGTCAGCCGTATCTGGCTGTGCGCCCAGGTCATCACGCCAGAGCGCCAGCGTGGAGCGGCCTTCAAACGGCGGCGCGGCGGGAGCGGCGCGGGCAAGCGCAATCCACACATTGGCGGAAAGGTCAGAGCGGGTTGCCAGAATCTGGTGATGTTCGCGGCCGGTCTGGCCGATCAGCTCAATAATGTCATCTTCATCGAACGGGGCGTTTTTCAGCAGGTCTTCCATCAGGCTGGCGCGGTCACGCACAAGGCGGTGCACCAGGTCCATTGGCGGTTTGGCCTGGCCCGCCAAAATTTCGGAAACAGTGCGCCGGCTGTCGGGCTCAACGTGAGGGATCAGGGCTTCAACCACATCCAGAAGCTGCGCACGCGTGGGCTCTTTCACAGGCGCCTTGCCTGTGAGGAACATGTCCACCAGCGACCGGAAAAGGGTTGTGCGGTCTTCGCCATCGCGCTCACGCGCGTAGGCCACCAACTCCCGAATCCGACTGTCCAGTGCGTTCATGTCGAATGCCGACACTTTGCCCACTTCGATACCCACTTCAACTGTCACGCATCACGAAGCATATGCCGCGCAATACCATGGCCGTCCCAGCCAGGAAAATTTTGTTTTTAAGTGGGGTGAAAATAGCTCCCGAATCACCCTGACTTCTATACTACTCAAAAAGAATCATGATGCTAGTGATGATTAACATTAGAAATATAATTGTTTGAAATTGGAACTTTATTTTAAAAACGCCCTTCTGTAGTATGCGGGTCAGTCCCTCGGGGGGATGTTTCGGGGGTTATTCAAGGAGTATAAGTATGGGGCGTGTCAAACTTGATGCGGTCGACCGCAAAATCCTGTCGTGCCTGCAGGCCGAAGGACGTATCACGAATGTGGAACTTGCGGAACGGGTGGGGATTACGGCCCCGCCATGCCTGCGTCGCGTGCGCGCACTTGAGGAAGAAGGGTACATCCGTGGCTACCACGCTGACCTGAACCAGGAAGCGCTGGGCTATGGCTTGACGGTATTCGCCATGGTTGGCCTGCACAGCCAGGCAGAGGCAGACCTTCAGAAGTTCGAGGAACAGTGCAAAGGCTGGCCGATGGTGCGTGAATGTTTCATGCTCAATGGCGAGATCGATTTCATGCTGAAAATCGTCGCCCACGACCTGGCGGCTTTCCAGCATTTCCTGACCAGCGAACTGACGCCGGCGCCCAATGTGGCCAGCGTGAAGACGTCGCTGACGATCCGGACGAGCAAGCATACGCCGGGTGTACCGCTGCCTGAAGTGTCGTGAATTTAGTTAGAGGCGGTTTAAAGACCCATGAAAAAGCCCGCTGGTGTCAGCGGGCTTTTTGTTTGTCTGCTATCTGGCGCGGCTACCTATTTGAATTCCACCTTGGAAATCTCATAGTAGCGCTCGCCGCCTGGCGTTTTCACTTCCACTTCAACGCCCACGTTGCGGCCAATCAGGGCGCGTGCGATCGGGCTTTGGTAGGAAATCTTGCCGGCTTTGACATCACCTTCATCGGCGCCGACAATCTGGTAGATCACTTCTTCGTCGTCTTCATCGATAAGCGTGACAGTGGCGCCAAACACGACCTTGTCGCCTGAAAGGCTGGTCGGGTCGATCACCTGGGCGCGCGACAGCTTGCCTTCAAGCTCCATGATGCGGCCCTCAATGTGGCCCTGGCGCTCTTTTGCAGCGTGATATTCAGCGTTCTCGGAAAGGTCGCCATGGGCGCGCGCTTCTTCAATCGCCGCCACCACAGAGGGGCGCTCAACGCTTTTCAGATTCTTCAGTTCTGCAGCCAGACGGTCGTAACCGTCCTGAAGCATGGGCACTTTGTCGTTCATGTGTCCCGTCCGTTGTTATTTTTCATTACAGGGCCAGCACAGTGCCGACCGTATACAAAACAGGAGCGCCGACCCGTTGGGGCCGGCGCACTTATTTCCATTTAGTCACAATTTGGCAAAAAATCAAGCCAGATCGGATGGTCGCGCCTAGGCCGCGAAATCCTGCAGGCGTTTGACATCAAGCGTTTTGGCCTTCAGGGCCTTCAGGGCCTGCACCGATGCTGCCGCCGCTGCCATGGTGGTATAGTATGGCAGTTTCATCAGAAGCGCGGTGTTCCGAAGCTCGAAGCTGTCCTTGATGGCCTGTTTGCCCTCGGTGGTGTTGAACATCAGCTGCACTTCGCCGTTTTTCATGATGTCCAGCACGTGCGGGCGCTGGCCTTCTGTCACCTTGAATACACGCTTCACTTCAAGCCCGTTGGTCTTGAGGTAATCTGCGGTGCCGCCGGTGGCGATAACGTCATAGCCCATGTCCAGAAGGTCGCGCACCAGGGGTACCAGCGCGTATTTGTCACCGTCCTTCACGGATACGAACACCTGGCCGCTTTCCGGCAGTTTCACGCCCGCCGCAAGCTGCGATTTGTAGAAGGCCATCGGGAAGTTGTCGGCAATGCCCATCACTTCGCCGGTGGATTTCATCTCTGGCCCCAGAAGCACGTCCACGCCCGGGAAGCGCGCCCAAGGAATTACCACTTCCTTCACCGCGACATGTTCGGTGATTGGGTCCTTGAGGTCGAATTCCGTCAGCTTGCGGCCGGCCATCACTTGTGCCGCAATGGCAGCCACGGGGTAGCCCACGGCTTTAGCCACAAATGGTACGGTCCGGCTGGCGCGCGGGTTGACCTCAATCAGGTACACATCGCCTTCCTTGACCGCGAACTGCACGTTCATCAGGCCAACCACATTCAGCGCCTTTGCAAGTTCGCGCGCCTGGCGCTTCACTTCATTGACGATGCCAACAGGCAGGCTGTAGGGCGGCAGGCTGCACGCGCTGTCGCCAGAGTGGATGCCCGCTTCCTCAATGTGTTCCATGATGCCGGCGATATGGATGTTTTCGCCGTCAGAAAGCGCGTCGACGTCTACTTCAATCGCGTCCTTGAGGAAGCCGTCGATCAGCACGGGGCTGTCGCCGGACACATGCACCGCTTCAGCGATATAGCGGTCCAGGCCTTCCTGGTCATAGACGATTTCCATCGCCCGGCCGCCCAGCACATAGCTTGGGCGGATCAGAACCGGGTAGCCAACGCGGTCGGCCACCTTGATGGCTTCTTCATGGCTGCGCGCCAGGCCGTTGCTTGGCTGTTTCAGGCCCAGTTTTTCAACCAGTTCCTGGAAGCGCTCGCGGTCTTCCGCCAGGTCGATGGCGTCCGGGCTGGTGCCCAGGATCGGGATGCCGGCAGCTTCAAGCGCATGCGCCAGCTTCAGCGGCGTCTGGCCACCGAACTGCACAATCACACCCTTCACGGTGCCGTTTTCCTGTTCCTTGCGGATGATCTCAACCACGTCTTCGGCCGTCAGGGGCTCGAAATACAGGCGGTCCGAGGTGTCATAGTCGGTCGACACGGTCTCCGGGTTACAGTTGATCATGATGGTCTCATAGCCCGCGTCAGAGAGCGAGAAGCAGGCGTGACAGCAGCAATAATCGAACTCGATGCCCTGGCCGATCCGGTTCGGCCCGCCACCCAGGATCACGATCTTTTCGCGGTCGGTCGGGTTGGCTTCGCATTCAGGCTTCTCGCCCGCCGCGAAGGTCTCGTAGGTGGAGTACATGTAAGGCGTTTTGGCTTCAAACTCGGCCGCGCATGTGTCGATGCGCTTGAAGCTTGGGCGCACGTCCATATCCAGCCGCGCTTTCATCACCGCCGCTTCCGGCACACCGGCCAGCTTGCCGATGCGGGCGTCGGAGAAGCCGTGCATTTTCAGTTTCCTGAGCTGGCGCGCGTCCGTCGGCAGGCCGTCATCAGCGATGCGCTTTTCCATGCCTACCAGCATTTCGAACTGGCGCAGGAACCAGGGTTCATAGTGAGTGATGCTGTGAATTTCCTCGAGCGTCATGCCCTCGCGGATGGCCTGCACGATGCGCAAGAGCCGGTCGGGCTTGGCCACGGCCAGGTCACGCACGATCGGGGAGAAATCACCGCTGCCGGGCACATAGCCGTCGAATTTCACTTCATCGAGGCCCGACAGGCCGGTTTCCATGGACCGCATGGCTTTCTGCAGGCTTTCGGTAAAGTTCCGGCCCACGGCCATCACTTCGCCCACGGATTTCATCGCGGTCGACAGCACCTGTTTGGTGCCGGCGAATTTCTCAAACGTGAAGCGCGGTACCTTGGTGACCACATAATCGATGGTTGGTTCGAACGACGCAGGCGTGACGCCCGTGATGTCGTTATCCAGCTCATCCAGCGTGTAGCCGACAGCCAGCTTGGCCGCGACCTTGGCGATCGGGAAGCCGGTGGCCTTGGATGCCAGCGCGGACGAGCGGCTCACACGCGGGTTCATTTCAATCACGATCAGGCGGCCGGTTTCCGGGTTCACGGCGAACTGCACGTTCGACCCGCCGGTTTCCACGCCGATTTCACGCAGAACCGCAAGCGATGCGTTCCGCATCACCTGATATTCCTTGTCCGAAAGCGTCAGGGCAGGCGCGATGGTGATGCTGTCGCCGGTGTGCACGCCCATCGGGTCCACATTCTCGATCGAGCAGACAATGATGCAGTTGTCGTTTTTGTCCCGCACCACTTCCATCTCATATTCTTTCCAGCCCAGGATGCTTTCCTCAACCAGCACTTCGTTGGTGGGGGATGCGTCCAAGCCCGCTTTGACGATGGCTTCGAACTCTTCCTTGTTGTAAGCCACACCGCCACCGGTGCCGCCCATGGTGAAGGACGGGCGGATGATCGCCGGTAGGCCCGTGATCTCTTCCATCACGGCGATGGCTTCTTCGTAGCTGTGGGCTGTGCGGCCGCGGCAGACCTCAAGGCCGATCTTTTCCATCGCGGCATTGAAGCGGCGGCGGTCTTCGGCCTTGTCGATCGCGTCCTCGGACGCGCCAATCAGCTGAACACCGTATTTTTCAAGCGTGCCGTCCTGCGCCAGCGCCAGGCCTGTATTCAGGCCGGTCTGGCCGCCCATGGTGGGCAGCAGTGCGTCGGGGCGCTCTTTCTCGATGATCTTGGCGACAACCTCAGGCGTGATCGGCTCCACGTAGGTTGCGTCTGCCACCTCGGGGTCGGTCATGATGGTGGCTGGATTACTGTTCACCAGGATGACCCGGTAGCCTTCTTCCCTGAGCGCCTTACAGGCCTGGGTGCCGGAATAGTCAAATTCACACGCCTGCCCGATGATAATGGGGCCCGCGCCGATAATCAGAATGCTTTTGATGTCGGTTCTTTTTGGCATTGGTAGGTCCCTTGGCTTACGCGGCGTTTTTATGTTTTTGGATCAGATCCATGAAGTCTTCGAACAGGTAGAAGCTGTCCTGCGGACCGGGCGATGCTTCCGGGTGCTGCTGCACTGAGAAGATCGGCTTGTCCGTGCATTCGATACCACAGACCGTGCGGTCAAAGAGGCTGATGTGGCTGATTTTCACGTTCGAAGGCAGGCTGTCCCCGTCGACCGAGAAGCCGTGGTTCATGCTGGTGATTTCCACCTTGCCTGACCTGAGGTCCTGAACCGGGTGGTTTGCCCCCCGGTGGCCCTGGTGCATCTTGTAGGTCTTGCCGCCGAACGCGAGCGCCAGCAGCTGGTGGCCGAGGCAGATGCCGAAGATCGGCAGGCCGGTTTCAATCAGCTTGTGGATAACGGGCAGGGCATATTCGCCGGTGGCTGCCGGGTCCCCCGGGCCGTTGGAGAGGAAAATCCCATCGGGCTTCAGCGCCATGATCTCGTCGAAGCTTGCGGTGGCAGGCACCACGGTGACGCGCGCGCCGGTCGCGGCCAGGCAGCGCAGGATGTTATCCTTGGCGCCGTAATCCACGGCTACAACATGGGCTTTCGGGTCCTTGAGTTCGGCGTAACCGTCGGCGATGGTCCAGCGGGCGCCGGTCCATTCCCGGTTTTCTTTGCAGGTCACTTCTTTCGCGAGGTCCATGCCCTTGAGGCCGGGCCAGTCTTCCGCTTGTTTCAGAAGGGCCGCGATATCGAACTTGCCGTCTTTATTATATATAACCACGCCGTTCGGGGCGCCGTTATCGCGAATGTGGCGGGTCAGCTTCCGCGTGTCGATGCCGGCGATGCCCACAAGGCCCATCGCGGCGCACCAGTCGTTCAGGTGCTTCACGGCGCGGAAGTTGGCGGGCTCGGTGATGTCCTCGCGGATCACGAGGCCGCGTGAGGCCGCCGTATCGCGTTCCATGTCTTCGATGTTGGTGCCGACATTGCCCACGTGTGGGAAAGTGAAGGTGATGATCTGGCCGGCGTAGGATGGGTCTGTCAGGATTTCCTGATAGCCGGTCATGGAGGTGTTGAAGCAGACTTCACCAACGGCGTCGCCTTCCCTTCCAAATCCATATCCCCAGAAAACAGTTCCGTCTGCCAACACCAGAGCGGCGGTGATATCCTCAGCGGGTCGCTGGGTGGGGAGTGTGGAGTCGGTCATGGGGGCGGGTTCCTCCTGCCTATGGTTTCACACATGTTCCCTTGCGTATCAAGGGATTAGCCGGTAAAAGAGCGCGCTGTGCGCCCTAGTGGGCGTCGGCCAAATTGACGGGACAATAAGCAAAAGGGCCCCGGGGGTCAAGTAAAGAATTTAAAAAAATACTCAATAAAATCAATGGGTTACGAGGTGTTTCCGATTTGCCAGCTGGTAGGCAATGCGGTATGATGTGCGCTTCCGACTCGTAAAATCAGGGTGGTGTTTATGTTGCGGGACGAACTCAATCAGTCAATGAAGGCGGCGATGCGCGCGAAAGAAACGCGTAAGCTCTCTACTGTGCGCCTGATTCTGGCTGCGATCAAAGAAAAAGATATAGAACTTCGGACAACAGATGGTGGCGACCGCGATGACGACGCCATGATCACCGATATTCTGTCGAAAATGGTCAAGCAGCGCCGGGACAGCATCAAGGCCTATGAAGAGGGCGGTCGGTGCGAGCTGGCGGAGCAGGAGAAGGCCGAGATTGCAATCATCGAGGAGTTCCTGCCCAAGCAGATGTCCGACGATGAGATCAAGGCGGCGTGCGAGGCAATCGTGAAAGAGCTGGGCGCAGAAGGCCTCAAGGACATCGGTCGCTGCATGGCTGCCATGAAAGATAAATATGCCGGTCAGATGGATTTCGCCAAGGCCAGCAAGACCATCAAGGGCATGCTGAGCTAACAGCTGACCAAAGCATGAATTCAAGGAGAAGGGCGGCGCCGGTTTGGCAGCCGCCCTTTTCAGTTGACCGGGCGGTGTCACACCCGGTGGGGTAAAAACGTGCGGGCAGAATAGTGAAGTAGGGGGGTCTCCCTGCCGTGCCGCGTTCCTAGATTTTGATCACCTGCATGGGGCGGATTTCGGGGTATGGCCGCTTCCGTCGCGCAGGTTCCTTGCTTGTCTCTGTGTCAGACTGCTCGCTGGCGATTTTTCTGCTGCTGTACAGGATCTTCTCGTCAATCGGCGCCAGGAGGGTCGCCAGTTTTGAGAAAAAGCTTATCTTTTGGCTTTCTTTAGATTTGATTTTCTTAGGCATATCGTGACTCCGTTTTCTTATAGTTGTTGATATCGTGTATTTTTTTGAGTATTTCAATTTCGTAGTTTTAAGGCTTTGACTTAGAAATATTAAGGAAATGATATGCGCTACAAGCTGCAGTCCCTGTCTGGTCTTCTGGCGTTCGATGCGGCGGCGCGCCACGGCAGCCTGACGCTGGCGGCAAAAGAGCTGGGGCGGACCCAGTCTGCAGTTAGCCAACAGGTGAAGGGGCTTGAGGAACAGTTGGGCTTCGCCCTGTTTGTACGCAAGCCGCGGGAGATCGAGCTGACATCGGCCGGCCGGTCGCTGGCGAAAGCGGTCAAGCAGGCGCTTGAAGGTATTGACGACAAGGTCACCACGCTGATGCGCCGACACGAGCCCAATGTGATCCGTCTTTCCGCTTATCATTCCTTCGCTATCCAGTGGCTCATTCCGCGCCTGCCGCGTTTTTCCATGGCACACCCGGAAATCGATATCCGGCTGAATGCGGACGATCACCAGGTTGATGTCGTCGCTGAAGGCTACGACCTGGCCATCCGGGGCGGCTGGCTTGGCAAGCTGCCAGCGGGCGTAACACCCATGCGGGTTGAAAAATATATGCCCGTGTATGCGCCGTGCCTTGCGGACGGGCGGGAGATCACTGTGAATGAGTTGGCGGACTATCCGCTGATCGGCTATGAGGACCGAAGCTATTGGAACGGCTGGCTGGAGCATAACGGGGTGGAGCTTGAGGACCCTGATTTCGGCAAGACCTACAGCCACTCTGGCCTCTTGGTGCAGGCGGCCGTGGTGGGCGCAGGCATCGGTATGGCACCACTGGCGACTGCGGCGCAGGCGCTGATCGACGGCAGGCTCAGGTGCGTGCCGGGCAAGCCATCCAGCAACGGCTTCTGTTTTCACGCCGTCACGGCGGGCGACCCGGTCAGTGAAAATGTTGCGCTGTTCATCGATTGGCTGCAGGAGGAGATGGACCAGATGGAGGTCGACCTGCAGCAATATATTGCATAATCGGCAGCAGGTGTTTCCTGATCGATTCCCTCTGTTCTCAGCCGGTGTGTTAGGCTAGAAGAGGTGTCTTCCGGTTTTTACTTTTAGTGGGTGGTTATGGCGCTTAGTCCGCAGTTTCTGGATGAGCTGAAGCACAGATTTACTCTGTCCGACGTGGTTGGACGGCATGTGAAGCTTGTGCGCCATGGGCGCGAGCATCAGGGACTGTGCCCATTCCACAATGAAAAGACCCCTTCCTTCACCGTGAATGACCAGAAAGGTTTCTACCACTGCTTCGGCTGCGGGGCGCACGGCAGCGTGCTTGATTTCGTCATGGGCACCCAGGGCATGGAGTTCATGGAAGCGGTGGAAATGCTGGCGGGCGAAGCCGGTATGGAAATGCCGCGCCAGACACCCCAGCAGATTGAACGCGACAAGAAGCGTGGCACGCTTTCCGAGGCCATGGACACGGTGGCCAAATGGTATATGGCGCAGCTGAAGGGCCAGATTGGCCGCGGCGCGTATGACTATATCAAGGGCCGGGGCCTGACGGATGAGACGTTGGAGCGCTTCGGCATGGGTTATGCGCCCGCCGCCCGCACCGCCCTCAAGGACGCCATGATCGCGCGCGGCATTGGTGAAGACCAATTGATTGAAACCGGTATGCTGATCAAGCCCGAGGGCGGCGGCGCCAGCTATGACCGGTTCCGCGACCGGCTGATGTTCCCGATCACCGACAGGCAGGGCCGGGTGATCGCATTCGGCGGCAGGGCACTAAGTAAAGACGCTAAGGCCAAGTATCTCAACAGCCCGGAAACCACGCTGTTCCATAAAGGTGCGACCCTTTATAACTGGGCCAATGCCCGCGCGGCCTCCTATGATGCCGGGCAGGTGATGGTGGTTGAGGGCTATATGGATGTGATTGCGCTGGCACAGTCAGGCATCGATTATGCCGTCGCGCCCCTCGGCACTGCGCTTACGGAAGAACAGATATCGCATCTTTGGCAAATGGCGGATGAGCCGATCCTGTCGTTTGATGGTGACAACGCGGGCCTGCGCGCCGCATCGCGGGCGGTGGAACGCTCGCTGCCGATGCTCAAGCCTGGCAAGTCGCTCCGCTTCATTATCATGCCGGAAGGGGACGACCCCGACAGCCTGGTGCAGCGCGAGGGTAAACGCGCCATTGAGAAGCTGATCGACAAGGCTGATCCGCTGGTAAATGTGCTGTGGCGCAACCTCACAGAGGGCGTGCCGGTGGACACACCAGAGCGGCGGGCAGGGCTGGAGAAAAAAATCTTCGGAACGCTTTCCGAAATCGAAGATGAAAACGTCAAGAAGCTGTACCAGACAGAATTCAGGAACCGGATCTGGGAATTGTTCCGCCCGGCCAAGCGGCAGGGCGGTCAGGGTGCGCGCCGTACGGGTGGCCCTGGTGGCGGCAACCAGCGGTTCCAGAAGAAGAATGCGGGCGGCATGCAGCCATGGCAACAGGGCGGCGGTTTGAAACACACATCATTTGCACAGGGTGACAAGGGCCGGCCGGTAACGGACCGGATGGAGAAGACGATTATCCTGACGCTGGTGCACCACCCCGAAATCCTGATCAAGCATGAAGAAATGGTGGCGGGCCTCGAGTTCGGCACATCAGGACTTGACGATTTGCGCAATGCGTTATTAGAGAAGGCCGCTGCGGGTGAGACCCTTGACCATGAGGCGGTGATTGCCCATCTGGAAGACAGACCGGAGATGGCGACGCTTGAAAAGCTCCTGGCGGAACGGGCGCTGAGGGATGACTGGTTCGCCTGGACGGATGCGGCGCTATCGGATGCGCTGACTGGATTCGAGCATATTGTCTCGCGATTCCAGCATATTACGGCGGCAAAAGCGGCATATGAACAGGCTGAGGCTGAATTTGCGGCCGACATGACAGAAGAAAATAGAGACCGATTTATCGCGGCGCAGGAGGCATTCCGGGCGCTCGAGGAAAAAGTAGCAGACAAAGAAGGATACCGGCTCGAATCAGGCAGGTTTTCTTTCAATTAATATGGTATAGACTGCGATTCGCGCAGATCTGGAGAAAAAATACATGGCAAAAGATGCGAATCAGGAAGACGACAAGGCAACCGGCACTGAGGAAAGCGGCTCTCGCCCCCTTGGTGACACCACGGAGGCCGCCGTCAAGAAGATGATCGCAAAGGCCAAGGAGCGAGGCTACATCTCGTATGATGAGCTCAATGCTGCCTTGCCGACCGAGGAAATGTCATCCGAAAAAATCGAAGACATCATGACCATGCTGTCTGAGATGGGGATCAACGTGACCGACGGCGACGACCCTGACGAAGCCGAAGGCGACGAAAAAGAAGCCGAAGAGACCGAACAGGAAGAGTTCAAGACCACAGACAAGAAGGAAGCGAGCGATCGCACCGACGACCCTGTGCGCATGTATCTGCGCGAGATGGGCTCTGTGGAACTGCTGTCGCGTGAGGGCGAGATCGCCATCGCGAAGCGGATCGAGGCCGGTCGAGCCACCATGATCGAGGGCCTGTGCATGAGCCCGCTCACGTTCCGCGCCATCATCGAATGGGCCGAGCGTCTCGAGAATGAAGAGATGCTGCTGCGCGATATTATCGACCTTGAAGCCACGCTGGGCAAAGAACCAGACAGCGCCGACCTTGAAGACGAGGACGGCGGCGACGTGATGAAGGAAGGTGCCGAAGCCGCAGACGACAAAGACAAGAAAGACGATGGGTCCAAGAAGGATGACGAGTCTTCCGACGAGGCTGGCGACGGTAACAACGATAGTGACAGCAACAATGATGATGACGACGATGAAGACGAGGCAGCAATGTCTTTGTCGGCCATGGAAGCGCATCTGAAGCCAGAAACTATCGAAAAATTCCGACTGATTACAGCGACTTACAAGAAATACGCCAAGCTTCAGGATGCCCGACTTGCGGCAGCTGTTCAAAGCGACACTCTGTCGACCGCGCAGGAGCGCCGCTTCAAGAAGCTGCGCGAAGACCTGATCGAGCTTGTGAGCTCCGTACGGTTCAACAACATGCGGATCGAAGAGCTGGTAGACGAACTTTACGGCCTGAACAAGCGCCTGATGAGCCTCTCTGGTCGCCTGCTTCGTCTGGCTGAAAGCCACAAGGTTTCCCGTACAGCTTTCCTGGACGAGTATCAGGGCAACGAACTTGAAGACGGTTGGGCTGAGCGCGTTGGCAAGCTCAAAGGCAAGGGTTGGGCGGCTTTTGTCCTCAACGAAGGCAGTGCCATCAACAACATTCGCGACCAGGTGAGCGAAGTTGTCGGCCGCACAGGCCTGCATGTGAACGAATTCCGCCGTATTGTTCGCACGGTGCAGAAGGGCGAAAAAGAAGCCCGTATCGCCAAGAAGGAAATGGTGGAGGCCAACCTCCGTCTGGTGATCTCGATCGCCAAGAAATACACCAACCGTGGCCTGCAATTCCTGGATCTGATTCAGGAAGGTAACATCGGCCTGATGAAGGCGGTGGACAAGTTCGAATACCGCCGCGGTTACAAATTCTCGACCTACGCCACTTGGTGGATCAGGCAGGCCATCACCCGCTCGATCGCCGACCAGGCGCGCACCATCCGTATTCCGGTGCATATGATTGAGACGATCAACAAACTGGTGCGCACAGGCCGCCAGATGCTGCACGAAATTGGCCGCGAAGCCACGCCGGAAGAACTGGCGGAGCGTCTGTCCATGCCGCTTGAGAAAGTGCGCAAGGTGATGAAGATCGCCAAGGAGCCAATCTCCCTTGAAACGCCAATCGGCGACGAGGAAGACAGCCACCTGGGTGACTTTATCGAAGACAAGAACGCCATCCTGCCTGTGGATGCCGCGATCCAGTCGAACCTGCGTGAGACCACAACCCGCGTGCTGGCATCGCTGACGCCGCGGGAAGAGCGTGTCCTTCGGATGCGTTTTGGTATTGGCATGAACACCGACCACACGCTCGAGGAAGTCGGCCAGCAATTCTCGGTAACCCGGGAGCGTATCCGTCAGATCGAGGCAAAGGCGCTCAGGAAGCTGAAGCACCCAAGCCGGTCGCGTCAGCTCAGAAGCTTCCTCGACACTTAGAGGCAGGCTTTGTGACTGGACTGAATAAAATCCGGGAAGGCAGCCGTGCATGGCTGCCTTTTCTGTTTTTGTGCATATGTCATGTGCTTCAGCCGCTGGTGGCCGCAGAAGATTCTGTGTCCGGGGCGCCGAAACTGCAACAGGATGAACATGGCCGCATGCTGGTGGATGTGCACGTAGGCGGTGAAGGGCCTTTCCCCTTCCTGCTGGATACCGCCGCCAGTCGCACGGTTATGTACCGCACGCTGGTCAGCCTCCTGGAACTGGAGGCTGTCCCGTTCAAATCCCGTCGTGTGATGACAGCGACCGGCGCGCGTGAGATGCAGCTGTACCGGGTTGGCGATCTTGAGGCGCTTGGCAAGACGCTGAGGGTCAATGAAACCGTAGCCATGCCCGACCCCGCGTTGGAGGGTACCTCCGGTATACTGGGGATTGATCTGTTGCGCGGGCACCAGTTGCTCTTGGACCGCACAGGCGCACGGCTGGATGACGACCGCAACCTGAAGCGTGAAGCGGGTTGGCTGGACTTGAAAGCCCGCGCTGTGGGTTATGGCTCGCTGGCGGTTACTGTGATCATCGAAGGCGTTGAAATCCACGCACTTGTCGATACGGGCTCGGGCCACACGGTGCTGAACGGCCCGGCGCTTCAGGCGCTTCAGGAGGTCATTCCGGAAGGCATGACGGATGATCAGGCCAGCGTGTCTGCCTCCGGCAGGGCGATGGCTGCCAGCGTGATCAAAGTGCCCGCCATGTCGGTCGGCCCTTGGCAGCTGACAGACCAGCGTTTGGTATCTGCGCACCTTCCCGTCTTCTCAACTTTCGGCGCATCCCGTGCGCCCGCTATGATCCTGGGCATGGACGTGCTGTTGCAGGCTGATGTCGTTGCCATGGATTTCAGGCGCTGGCGCATGATGGTCAGGCCGAAGGACTAATTAGAAACCTGGGGTGCTTCACTGTTGGAATTCAGCCTCTCGCGGTGTACCTCAGGAAGAGTAACCAGTAACACAGGCAATCTAAACCGATGAATGAACCACGCAAACTTCACCTGGAGAAAATTTCCAGGGCCGAACGCAGTGAAGACCAGTCGGCCTTGCGGGCGGCCTTTGCAGACGCCCTGCGGGAGCTGCCGGATGATCCGGTGGTGCTGGGAAAGTGGGCGGACTATATGTTCGGCATCGGGGAAAAGGATATTGCGCGCCAGGCGGTGCGGAAGGCCTTTAGCCTTACGCGGGACAATCAGCATCATTTGAAAATGGCCCTGTGCGACAAAATGTATGTCATGGGGATGCAGAAGATCGCGGCCAAGTCATTGCCGAAGCTTATTTCCAGCGAACGCACGCAGGAAACATTGGTGAGGATCAAGATTCTGTCGGCGGGCAGGGACGAGATCAGCGTGCGCCAGGCTTGTGAGCAGTTGGTTGAAAGGGCTGAGTTGGAGCCAGAACAATGGCGTGAGATATCGCGCCTTGCGCTTAACTGCGGCAATCCTGCTGTGGCGGTTAAGGCGTTCCTCAAGTGTATTAAGCTGGCCGATGCTCCGCCAAAGGATCTGGCAAGGCTTGTGGTGTTGCACATCGAAAATAATGACCTGGAAAGTGCCTGGAGGGTTTTGAAGGATTTGCCTCGTGAGGTTCTACAGCAGCCAGATATGCTGGCGGTGAAGGGTACTTGTTTGCGAAAGCGCGGCCAGAAGACCGAGGCCGTGAAAGCTTATCTGCAATTGCTGGATCATTGGCCCAGCAACCCTACTGCCTGGAGCGGCCTGGCAAATCTGGCGGACAAGGGCGACCTTCCAGGTCTCGTGACCCGATGCGAAGACATATTGAATGGCAATCAAGCGGGGGGCGACAATGCGATAAGTCTTTGGTATGCCCTCGGCCTGATGCAGGAGAGGTTGCACCGAACACGTGAAGCTTTTGAAAGCTACAGCAGGGCAAACAGCCGGGTGCATGAACGTTATGCCTCCAAGGGCCGTGCCTATGACGCGAAAAAGGTTGAGCAGGTACGTGCTCGCGTAACCGGTTGGTTCACGGGAGATATGTTCGAGCCACAACCTGCTGAGGTGTCGGCCAGCCAGCCAATCTTCATTGTTGGTATGCCGCGGTCAGGCACATCCCTGCTGGAACGTATTCTGGCATCTCTGCCCGAGGTGCGGGCCGGAGGGGAGAGCAAGGCGCTGGCGCTGGTTGCGACCGGGCATCACCAGGATGTGCTTCGTAAACATGCGCCGGAACCACGGGCACTGGACAGTGAGGCATGGCAAGCCATGGCGAGCGATTATTGGAATGCCACATGGGTTCAGGGCCGGTTCGTAACGGATAAACTGCCACAAAATTATGCCAATTTGGGCTGGGGCATGAAGATGTTCCCTACAGCCCCGATCATTCACCTCAAACGTGACCCACGGGATATCGGCTGGTCAATCTATAAGCGCTTCATGCGGGTGACGTTTGCCTACGCGACCAAGCAGGAATCAATGGCCCATGCTATCAGGCAGTGCGAAGACTATATGGACTATTGGAAAAGTGTGGCACCAGGCCGCATTCTAACGGTTCAGTATGAGGATCTGGTTCAAAACCCGGAATCCATGACCCGTAAGATCACAGAATTCTGCGGTTTGGAGTGGAAGGAAGCCTGCCTGTCACCCGAGAAGCTGGATATTCCCTCATTTACGCTGAGCGAACAACAGGTGCGGGAGCCCATCAATACGAAAGGTCTTGGGCGTTGGAAGGAATATGAAGAATTTCTTCAGCCCATGATCAGGGCCTTGGATGAATATGGCCTACTGACATAGAAAACGACCGGGCAAAGCTCCGGCCGTTTTTTCTGAAGCTGGTTATGGTGCCTAGCGGAACAGCGACAGGATCGCGCCCGGCGCCTGGTTCGAAATCGACAGGGCCTGAATACCCAGCGCCTGCTTCACCTGGTTGGCTTCGAAAGCGGCGCTGGTTGCGCCCAGGTCGGCATCAACAAGATTGCCGATCCCCTCTTCGGTGGCGTTCGAGAGCGATTCCGTGAAATCCTTGGTTTCCTGCAGCTGGCTGGCACCCGCGCCCAACTGGGACAGGGAGCTTGAGAGATTGCTGATCGAATCTTCAATCGCCGATACAGCCGCCTGCGCGTCCGCAACAGAGCTGATGCCCTGGCTGGCGCTCAGTGTTACATTCGGCCCGCCGAGCGACAGGTCCTGCGCGTCAATCTGGATCACACCCTGGCCGTCAGCGCCGGTGACCGCAACAATATCATCGCCGCCGGATTTCACCGCGTTGGTGCCGTTGAATTCGGCATTGTCGACGATCGAGGTGATCTGGTCACGGAGCGCCCCGAATTCGTCATTCAGCGCCTGTCGGCTGACATCATCAAGGCCGGGATCAGAGGCCGTTACGGCCTTTTCCTTCAGCTCCAACAACAGGTCAGACACACCGTCCCCGGCGGCCAGCGCCACATCGGTGGTGGAGAGCGCCCGGTCAAGGGATCCCTTGACGCTGTTGAGGCCCGCGACATCGGCTTTGAGGAGTTGCGCGATCGACAGGATCGCGGCGTTATCTTTTACACTGTCGACTTTCTTGCCAGTGGAAATTTCATTTTGCGTTTTAGCCTGAAGCGAATTCGTACGCTGCAGGTTACGCACGCCCAGCAAGCTGCTGGCGTTCGTATTGATCGAGTTTACCATTTTCAGCACCCATAGGTTCACCGGCGGACCCCTCCGCCAGTCGGTATTCTACCTGCAGGCAGTATGGCACAAATCAGGGGAAATATGAAGGAATGGATAAAATTGTCGGGGTCTGGCATCCCGGCGGGCCTTACCCACCGGGACGGAGGCAGCTTTTAATCTGCCTTGCTGATGAAGGCGCTGATGGCGTTCTTGAGCGCCAACACATCCATTTTATCGGATACCGCCACTGGTGTGTGGATCGACAACAGGGGTACGCCGAAATCGATGGTGTCGATATTCAGCTTCGCCAGTTCCTTGCCCAGCGTCCCGCCGCCGGCGCGTCCCACCTTGTATGTGGTGGTTTGCCAGGCCACGTTGGCGTCATCAAGGGCCGCGCGTGTCCAGGCGATAAATTCGCTGTTGGCGTCAAAACCGCGGCCATAGAGCTTGATGTTCACACCAAAGCCAAGGCGCGGTGCGTTCGTCAGTTCCCATGCACTTGGGCTCATGGGGTTCACGCCGGGGTTGACGTCAATCGACAGCGCTTTTGACGCCCTCAGCGCGCGGGTGAACAGCGGCTGGCGGTAGGCTTCGCCCAGCTCGGCATAGACAAGCTCGCTCACCAGATCCGGCAGGTAGGTGCTTGAGGCACCAGAGACATTCACATTGCCGCTTTCTTCATTGTCGGCAAACTGGATGATGGTGGTGTGCGGCAGGCGCTTCGTGTCGAAGGCTGCCATCATGCTGGCGAAGGCCGCCAGCCTGTCATCCTGGCCGTAAGCGGCCACAAGGCGACGATCAAGGCCCATGTCGCGGGGCTTCATGGCGGGCACCAGCGACAGCTCAGCCGATACAAGATCAGCCGCCTCGATATCATAGTTGGACTTGAGGAAACGGAACACCCATTCGCTGGCGCTGAATTTGCCGTCCTCGCCGTGCGGGCCGTGCGCCACAATGGGGTCGAGGTCTTCATGTTCGACTACTTCGCGGGCGTTTTTCTTCATCTGGTCGCGCGCCGTGTGGGGCGACAGGTCAGGGATCATCAGGATCGGATCGTCACCCTTCAGGCCAATGGAAATCTGGACAGTCTTGCCGTCCTTGGTGTCCACGCGGCCGACAAGCGCCAGCGGGATGTTGGTCCATTGGTAGGTCTTGATGCCGCCGTGATAGTTGGTCTGGAACAGGGCAAAGCCTTGGGCTTCATCCACGGGGCGGCCCTTCAGCTCAAGGCGCGGGCTGTCGATATGGCTTGCGACAATCCGCAGGCCGGCGCTGGTGGGGGCGCTGCCGCCGATGATCAGCGCCATGGCACGGTCGCGGTTGATATGGAAATATTTCGCACCCGGTGTCACGGGTGTGCCAGGCTTCCATTCCTCAAAGCCGTTGCGTTCGGCTTCGGCGCGGATCGCGGCCACGGTCAGCAGTTCCGTGCGGGCCTTGTCCAGGAAAGCCTTGTAGGTTTCACCGAACGCGTCGGCCTGGGCCTTGTCGTCCTTTGACGCTGTTTTCCACGCGCTGTCGCACGCGCCCTGGGGGCAGGTGGTGTCGGCGGCCCGGGCGGGCAGGGTTGCGATCAGGGCGCTGGCCATCAGGCCTGCAGCCAGCGCGGGCTTCAGGGCAGACTTGATGGCTGATTGGGGGCGCATCAACGATGACATTCTGTTTCCTCCAGTCGGTATGGGATTCTTGCTGAAGCAGACCCTAGAATGTGGCCGCATGCATTGCAAACCCTCTTCGCGCTCCTTATATCGGAAGATATAAAGATTTCGGGGCGGGCTTGCCCCGGCTATAATGAGACCGACGCGAGGAGTGGGGAATGAACCAATATTCAATGGTGGTGCTGATTGTTCTGGCCGTGATGTGCGCTGGCGCCTTTAAGCACTGGGCAAAACTGCAGCATGAAAAACTGAGGTCCCGGCAGGACAAGGCCGACGACGCCACAAGCAAACGCATCGCAGAGCTTGAAGACCGCGTCCGCGTGCTGGAGCGCATTGTCACCGACAAGAGCGAGCGCCTGAAACAAGAAATCGACGCACTGTAAGAACCGGGCAACTGGCTGCAGGACATTCATAAGGGGGGAAGACAGGTGAGCGGACAAGACTTTGTTCTGGCGATCATTTTCGGATCGTTCATATTCGCGGGCGTGATGCACTGGATGAAAATCAAGGCGGATGCCGTCAAGGCAAAGGCCGCCGGACTGGACGGTGACGCCCGGGCCGAGATCGCCGCGCTGAAGAAGCGCGTTGACGTGTTGGAGCGCATCGTGACCGACAGAAGCACACGCCTGAAGGAAGAGATTGACGCGCTTTAACCGCGCGCGTCATTTTTCACTACCCATCGGGGAAAGAGTTTGCTACCTAACGCTCCGTGGTTTGGGCCTGTAGCTCAGCTGGTTAGAGCCGGCCGCTCATAACGGCTTGGTCGGGGGTTCGAGTCCCTCCGGGCCCACCACTTTCCTTTTGTAAGTTCTCAGTATAACCTGGAAATTTCTCAGAAAAAGCTGGAAATGGATCTGGGCAGAGTTCACGAGGACTCGTCCGGTCTTTTCTGTATAGCGGACCTTGATAGGTTACACAACTAAGGCCGGCTATTCGCCTATTCCGTTGAAAAACTCT
>NZ_DGNR01000016.1:0-86257 GCF_002389025.1 Kordiimonas sp. UBA4487 | reverse complement strand
ACCTTGATACCGAAACGCTGTCCGCGCTTGAGGAAGCGCTTGAGAACTTCGCCGGTTGCGCTGTGGTCATCAGCCACGACCGCTTCTTCCTTGACCGTATCGCGACCCACATCCTGGCGTTTGAGGGCGACAGCCACGTTGAGTGGTTCGAAGGCAACTTCGAAATGTACGAAGAAGACAAGAAACGCCGCCTGGGGGCAGACGCCACCCAGCCGCACCGCATCAAATACCGCAAGTTCACGCGCTAAGCGTCGCTTGCGACTGGACATGAAAAAGGGACCTTTCGGCCCCTTTTTTATCGGTCTGGTTTGTCTTCGGCGTCGGTCTCATTCGGCACATCGTCATATTCTTCGACTTCCACGCTGCCATCTCGGGCGCGCTGGCTTTTCATCTGGATCTTGCGGACCATATTGACTACATGGATCGGGAACCGCGTCAGAGACTGATTATGGGTGATCGCAGTGTTGCCCCAGGCTGACGCCACGGCTGCCTCACCAGAATATTTGCCGCCAGTGAAGCTATAGCCCTCGCCGCTGTTGGTGAAGGCATTCAGTAAGGCCGCGGGATTGCTGCTGGCGGACGAGCGCGAGCGGTTGCCGCCATACAGATCAGCCACATACCAATTGCGCTGGTCTGTACCCACGCGGCTTGAAGCGGCCTGAAGCTTGTCGGCGAAAGGCTTTTTGGCGTAGCGCATCAGGTGGGCCTTCATGTCGGCCTCAAAGTCCGGGAACAGAGCTTTGTTCACCTCATAGAAGGTGGAGGTGCGGATGATGCGCTCGCGCACAAAAGCGCCACGGTTTGAATTGACGAACTCGCGGGCGTTGGCCTTCAGCTGATGCCACACCCTGACGCCGGTATAGGCTTCGTCGCGGATGTTCGGGCCGCCAATCACGCCCTGGAACAAGCCGTACATGATCAGCGGATCACGGTATTTCGGGATCAGGATTTTATGGTGGATGTCATTGAGCGACAGCGGGACTCCAGCAACATTCAGCACTTTTTCGTCCCATAGTGCGGGATAATGTTTTTTCAGGCTGGTTTCAGGGAAGATGCCAGCGATCTGGCTGATGACTGTCAGGTTATAAAGGTTCAGCCAGTAGGCCAGCTGTTCGTTACGATTGAACTGGTTCAAGGGAACCGCCGCAGGCACTTTTTCCAAATCACGCCTAAGGGCAACGATCACATCATAGTTGTCCCCCAGGAATGCGTGGAAATCGACACGGTTGCCTTCTGCCCGCACGCTGCCGCGTGAGCCGGTGATAATGCGGGAACCGGTGCGCGGTACCGTTTTGCCGACTGTGGCTCGGTCTGAGTGGCCGGTTTCCCAGACCGTCTGACTAAGGATTTTCGACAAATCTTTATAGTCGATTGACATGGGAGAATCTGGCGTATCGCCCTTGAAAGTCTCGATTGAGGTATCAGGTCTGTCCTCCGCATTTGCGAATGATGCCGGTAGGGCAAGAAGGCTTAATAAACTCAACAAGGCGCCAAGGCGTGAGGCAGGTAGGAATTTCATAGTTACCCCCAGATGTGGTTTGATACTCCTTACTATAAACTTACGTTTGAATTACACGAACATAGACAACCAAAGATTACATTTTTCTCAATGAAAGGTTAAAGTTTTCGCTAAGGTATAAGAAAAGCCCACAGGCACTGGGGCTGCGGGCTTTTCTCTCTCTGAAGGATCTGGATTTACTGCAGGTCTTCCGCCTCAAGTTCCTCTTCGAGGTCATCGAAGAAGTCCACCTCGTCTTCATCGGGCGGTGGGTCGCCGTCATGAATTTCATAGCGTCGCGTCTGGTGGTACAGCGACCGCGCGACCACGTAAGGGTCGTCTTCCTTATAAAGCTCATCTATGGCTTCATGGTACCGCACCCGGGCATCAAAGGCGTCGATGCCGGTGCGCAACAGCGCCAGGTCGAACAGCTCACCCTTCTTGTTAAGGGCCGTGGTTGTGGGGTCATAGAAGAAATAGGCTGTGGTGCCTACGGTATCGCGCAGGTTGGATGGCCCCAGGAACGGCAGCACGATATAGGGGCCGTCGCCGACCCCCCAGGTTGCCAGCGTCTGGCCGAAGTCTTCGCTGTGATATTCGACGCCCATGCGGTCAGACACCTTGAACAGGCCACCGATGCCGATGGTGCTGTTGACCACAAAGCGGCCCAGCGTTTTGCCGGCCCGGCCGAACTTGAGCTGCAGGATATCATTCACGAACACCCAGGGTTCGCGCAGGTTGCGCATAACGTTCGAGACACCCTTGCGGGGTTCTTCGGGCACGACGGCGGTATAAGCCGATGAGAGCGGCTTCAGGACCGCGCGGTCGGTAGCCTTGTTGAAAGCAAACACGGCACGGTTCATTGGCTCCAGCGGGTCATTCGCGCTGGCCGATGGGCCGTTCTGGGAAGTGGAGGCACAGGCAGCGGTCAGAAGCAGCAGGCCGAGGGTAAAAAACTTGCGAGCTGTCATACAGGTTTCCGTTCGGACGTTTCCATCAGGGCCGTTCTGGCGCGGCCTATTGTTGTCAATTCTAGCGCACGAGTGTGTGCAATATCGCCGCAATGTGGCGACATGCGGGCTGTGCTTCAAGTCTATAGCCCAAAAAATCCCCTCGCATACAGTCACAAAATGCGGAGCGCGGTTAGAAAATCACGCGCGAAGCGTAAGAATTTCACGCCTTTACAAATATAAAGATTTCTTTATATTGCTTGGAGCGCCACACGAAGGTCCAATGGGGAAGCATGGCATGGATGAACTTTTGACAGCACTCAGAGCCGTCGGGGAAGCAACCCGGCTTCGCATTCTGGCCCTTCTGGGCCGGGGCGAACTGACGGTTGGTGAGCTGGTGCATATTCTAGAGCAAAGCCAGCCACGTGTCTCGCGCCATCTGAAGCTGATGGGCGAGGCCGGCATCCTGGACCGTTTCCAGGAAGGCACGCAGGTATTCTACCGCCTGGCGGATGTGGGCGTGGGCGCCAAGCTCAATGACGCGCTGCTGACGCTGGTAGCGGACGGTGACAAGGCGCTGGATGCCGACATGAAGGCGCTGGACGCCATTCGGGCCGAGCGGTTCGAGCGCGCGCAGGCCTATTTCCGCTCCCACGCGGAAGAATGGGACCAGATCCGGTCGCTTTATGTGGCGGAAGCGGAAGTGGAACAGGCACTGCAGGACGTGCAGGGCGGCAAACAGGTCAAGCGACTTCTGGACGTGGGCACGGGCACCGGGCGCATTCTGGATGTGTTTGCGCCGCTTGCAGACCAGGCCTTGGGGATCGACGTTTCGCGCGACATGCTTGCGGTGGCGCGTGGTAACCTGGCCCACAAGGGGCTGGAGAATTGTCAGGTGCGGCTGGGGGACATGTATGACCTGGGCCTGGCGGACGATAGTCAGGACCTGATCATCTTCCATCAGGTGCTGCATTTTGCTGATGATCCGGCCAAGGCCATCAGGGAAGCCGCGCGCGCCCTGGCCTCTGGCGGCAGCATCCTGATCGCGGATTTCGCGCCGCACACGGAAGAATATCTGCGTGACGAGCAGGCGCACCGGCGCCTCGGGTTCGCGGATGAGGAAATCACGGCCATGGGCGAAAGCGCAGGCCTGAAGCGCACTGAGCTGCGCCATCTGGACGGCGGCAAGCTCAGGGTCACCATCTGGCGATTTGATAAAGTTTGATAAAAAGTCCTCCGCGAACCTAGGCGGGGACAAAGGTAAGGAGTAGGGCAATGGCCCAGCGTTATAATCCACACGGGTCGCATTCGCTTTTTGAAGAAGCGGTCAGCGACGTGAATGTTTCTTTCGAATTCTTCCCACCGAAGACGCCGAAGATGGAAGAAACCCTGTGGAATTCGATCAAGACGCTTGAGGAGCTGAACCCGAAGTTTGTTTCCGTGACCTACGGCGCGGGTGGCAGCACGCGGGAGCGCACCCACAATACCGTCAAGCGGATTGTCGAAGAAACCAGCCTCGCCCCCGCCGCGCACCTGACATGTGTGGGCGCGACCCGCGACGAGATCGACGAGGTGGTGCGCGACTATCACGCAGCCGGCGTGCGTTCCATTGTGGCGCTTCGGGGCGACCCGCCGGAAGGCGCCAACCGCTATGAAGCCCACCCGGGCGGCTATGCCAACGCGGCTGAGCTTGTGGAAGGCATTCGCAAGATTGGCGATTTTGACATTTCCGTTGCGGCCTATCCGGAAAAACACCCGGACAGCGCAACCCTGGCGGCTGACCTTGATAACCTGAAACGCAAGGTGGACGCGGGCGCGAACCGGGCCATTACCCAGTTCTTTTTTGAGCCCGATCAGTATTTCCGCTTTCTGGATCACTGCGATTCCTACGGCATCAATGTACCAATCGTGCCGGGCATCCTGCCGGTTACCAACTATGCTACACTGAAGAACTTCGCGAAAACCGCGGGCGCCAGCGTACCAAAGTGGCTGGGTGACCTGTTCGAAGGCCTGGATGACAAGCCGCAGACCCGTAGCCTTGTGGCCGCCACGGTGGCGGGCGAGATGGTGCGGCGCTTGTATGCTGGCGGGGTTCGCGACTTCCATTTCTACACGCTCAACCGGGCGGAACTGACCTATGCGATCTGCCATATGCTTGGCATTCGCGCGGGTAAGGAGGGCTAAGGCCATGACCGATAAGACAGCTGAGCTTATAGCACTGGCGAACAAGCGCATCCTGGTGATGGACGGCGCCATGGGCACCATGATCCAGAAGCACAAGCTTCAGGAAGCGGACTATCGCGGTGAACGCTTCAAGGACTGGCCGTCTGACCTCAAGGGCAACAATGACCTTCTGGTGCTGACCAACCCGGACGTGATTGCGGGTATCCACAGCGCGTTTCTGGAGGCCGGGGCGGACATCATTGAAACCAACACCTTCAATGGCACCACCATTTCCATGGCGGACTATGACATGCAGGAATTCGCCTATGAGATCAATGTGGAGGGCGCCAGGCTTGCCCGCCGCGTGGCGGATGAATGGACGGCCCGCACGCCCGACAAGCCGCGCTATGTTGCAGGCTCCGTCGGCCCCACCAACAAGACGCTTTCCGTGTCGCCGGACGTGAATAACCCGGGCTTCCGTGAAGTGAACTTTGATGACGTGGTCGCGGCCTACCGTACTCAGGTTGAAGGCCTGATGGACGGCGGGGTGGATATCATCCTCATTGAGACGGTGTTTGACACCCTCAATGCCAAGGCGGCGATTTTCGCGACCCAGGATGTGTTCGAGGACCGCGGTGTAGCGCTGCCGATCATGCTGTCCTGCACCGTCACCGATATGTCGGGCCGGAACCTTTCGGGCCAGACCATCGAAGCCTTCTGGTATTCGGTGAAGCACGCCAAGCCGTTCACCATCGGTCTCAACTGCGCGTTCGGTGCTGAGCATCTGCGTCCGCATGCCGTGACCCTGTCGGCCATTGCCGACACACGGGTCGCCATTTACCCGAATGCGGGCCTGCCGAACGAGATGGGCGAATATGATGAAAGCCCCGAGGTCACCGGCGCGCACCTGCACAACTGGGCCAAAGAGGGCCTCCTCAACATCGTGGGGGGCTGCTGCGGCACCACGCCTGACCACATTAAGGCCATCGCCGACGGTGTCGCGGGCATCGCCCCACGCAAGGTTCCGACCATTGCGCCTGCCATGCGCCTGTCGGGCATCGATCCCATTTCAATCATCAACGCGGCTGAGTAAGTATCATGAGTAAACCAACCGCCCAGTTCATCAATGTTGGCGAGCGCACGAATGTTGCGGGCTCCGCCAAGTTCAAGAAGCTGATCTTCGAAGGTAACTATGAAGAAGCAGTCAGCGTTGCCCGCCACCAGGTGGAAGGCGGCGCGCAGATCATCGATATCAACTTCGATGACGCCATGCTGGACGCCGAGGAGGCTATGGAAACCTTCCTGAAGCTGATCGCAGCTGAGCCTGATATCGCCCGTGTGCCGGTGATGATCGACAGCTCCAAATGGAGCGTGATCGAGACCGGTCTCAAGTGCGTGCAGGGTAAGGCGGTGGTCAACTCCATCAGCATGAAGGAAGGCCGCGAGCCCTTCGTTGAGCAGGCGAAACGGATTATGCGCTATGGCGCCGCGGTTGTCGTGATGGCGTTTGACGAAAAGGGCCAGGCTGACAGCATCGAGCGTAAATTCAACATTTGCAAAAAATCCTACGACATCCTGGTGAACGAGGTGGGCTTCCCACCGGAAGACATCATTTTCGACCCCAACATCTTCGCGGTCGCGACCGGGATTGAGGAGCACGATAATTACGGTGTGGATTTCATTGAAGCCACGCGCCTGATCAAGAAGCACCTGCCGCACGCTAAAGTTTCCGGCGGCGTGTCGAACGTATCTTTCTCCTTCCGGGGCAACAACCCGGTCAGGGAGGCCATGCACAGCGTGTTCCTCTATCACGCCATCCGCGCGGGCATGGACATGGGCATCGTGAACGCGGGCCAGTTGACGGTTTATTCCGATATCCCGGATGACCTTCGGGAACGGGTTGAAGATGTGATCCTGAACCGCCGGTCTGACGCCACAGAACGCTTGCTCGAAATCGCAGACGATTTCAAGGGCCATGGCGCCAAGGCGCGGGTCGAGGACCTTTCCTGGCGCGAGCAGCCAGTTGAAAAGCGGCTTGAGCATGCGCTGGTGAAGGGCATCGCCGACTATATCCAGGAAGACACGGAAGAAGCCCGCCAGAAGTACGCCCGGCCGATCCAGGTGATCGAAGGCCCGCTGATGGACGGCATGAATGTGGTGGGTGACCTGTTTGGCGCGGGCGAGATGTTCCTGCCGCAGGTGGTCAAGTCCGCCCGCGTGATGAAACAGTCTGTCGCCTACCTGCAGCCTTATATCGAGGCCGAGAAGGAAGAGGGCGCCAAGGCCAAGGGCAAGATCGTGATGGCGACCGTGAAGGGCGACGTGCACGATATTGGCAAGAACATCGTGGGCGTGGTGCTGCAATGTAACAATTTCGAGGTGATCGACCTGGGCGTGATGGTGCCCTGGTCCGACATTCTGAAGGCAGCGAATGACCATGACGCCGACATGATCGGCCTTTCGGGCCTGATTACGCCAAGCCTTGACGAGATGGTCACCGTGGCGTCAGAGATGAAGCGCGCCGAATTTGACATGCCGCTGTTGATCGGCGGTGCCACCACCAGCCGCGTGCACACAGCCGTCAAGATCGCGCCCGAATATGACGGCCCCGTGACCCACGTGCTGGACGCTTCCCGCGCGGTGGGTGTGGCCAGCCAACTGGTCAGCGTGGACGGCAAGGCGGCATTTGTTCAGAAGACCCGTGAAGAATATGCCGATATCCTCAGGAAGCGGCTGGCGAAGCCCAAGTCGGACCGGCTGGTGGCGCTGGCGGACGCGCGCAAGAACAAGGCCACGCCCGATTTTGACGCCTTCACACCGGTGCGGCCAAGCTTCACCGGCACGCGGGTGTATGAGGACTTCCCGCTTGAGGAGCTGATCGAGCGCATCGACTGGACACCTTTCTTCCGCACCTGGGAGCTGGCGGGTAACTATCCTGCGATCCTCAAAGATGACGTGGTGGGCGAAAGCGCGCGCAGCCTGTTTGCCGACGCCCAGGACATGCTGAAAAAGATCGTTGACGAGAAATGGCTGACGGCCAAGGGCGTGGTGGGCTTCTGGCCCGCCAACGCCGACGGGGACGATGTGGTGCTCTATACCGGCGATAACCGGAACGAGGAGCTCAGCCGCGTGCATTTCCTGCGGCAGCAAGTGCAGAAGCGCGAAGGCCGCGCCAACGACTGTCTGGCCGATTTCATCGCGCCCGAAGGCACCAAGCCTGACTGGATGGGTGGTTTCGTGGTCACCGCCGGTCACGGCATCACGCCGCACCTGGAACGCTTCCAGGCCGCACACGATGACTATAGCGATATCCTGCTGAAGGCGCTGGCAGACCGGCTGGCGGAAGCCTTTGCGGAAAAGATGCATGAGCTCGTCAGGACCGAACTGTGGGGCTTCGCCAAAGATGAAGACCTGACCAATGAGGAAATCATCAAGGAACGCTACAAGTCGATCCGCCCGGCGCCCGGCTATCCTGCATGCCCGGACCACAGCGAAAAGCCTGAGCTGTTCCGCCTTCTGGACGCTGAAAATGCCGTTGGCGTGCAACTGACAGACAGTTTCGCCATGGTGCCGACGGCGGCCGTGTCCGGCTATTATTTCGCGCACCCTGAGGCGCACTATTTTGGCGTGGGCAAGATTGGTGATGATCAGTTGGCGGAATATGCCGAGCGCCGCGGCGTGGACATTGAGCAGGCCAAACGCTGGCTCAGGCCCAATCTGGCGGATTAGTGGATTGACGATTTTCAGCTTATGCGCGAATGTGGCGCTATGAGTGCGACAGCTGACATAAAAGAAATCCCAGGCGGCGTGGTTCATGACCTGCCGCCTGACCTGGAAGCCGAGCTGACGGCAGACCCTGCTGTTCTGGCTGCCTGGTTGGATATCACGCCCCTTGCCCGCAATGAATGGATTTGCTGGGTTGAGGATGCCAAGAAGGCCGAGACCCGCGCCAAGCGGATTGGCCGCGCAGGCGAAAACCTTGCAGACGGCAAGCGCCGGCCCTGTTGCTGGCCCGGGTGCACGCACCGGGTGCGCGACGGCGGGCGCACCTGATCCTGCTGTCAGGCTGCAAAGATAACGGCAGCAACCAGCAGATTGAGCAGTGTCATCACCGCATCGACGACAAAGATGAAAAGCATCGGTCCGGACGTGACTGGCCAGTAGCTGTCACCCTGCCGCCCGCCAGCCTTCAGCACCGGCAGGTTGAAGGCAAACTGCGAAAAGTGGGCCACCGCAAAGATTGCCAGCAGGACGACCCGCTCAGGCCAGGCGGCGAACAGGTCACTGCCCCGCAATTTGAACACAAGCAGCAGCAGCGCAAAAAGGGCGAGCGCACCATTCATGCCGCCCAGGAACCGGGTGCCAGCCGCCACGGTCGGGAACAGCGGGGAGGTGCGTTCACTTTTGGGAACCAGCACCTTGGCCGCAGCAAAATGCTGGAAACCGAAATAGCGGAAGGCCATACCCAGCCAAATCAGGTTGGCTGCCATTGCTGTAATATAGGCGGCATCTTTCATCGTATTCTTCCTTTGTCAGCGCTTGCTTTTTAGTGGTTGGCCGGTCATGGTGACGGCGTATTTAGTTCATGGTTGAAATAATTAGTTCAAGGTTGAACTATGTCAAATGAAGATCGTCTTTTTGTATTTCATCTGTTGCAGCAAGCCAGTGGCACACTGTTCCGTGCGGCCGACCGGGTGATGCGCGACCGGGAAGGTATAACAACAGCCCATCAGGTGGTGTTGTTCAGCCTGTATCGGAAAGAGGACGTGCCGGCGTCAGTGCTGGCAGCGCAGCTGAATATGGGCAAGTCGCGACTGACGGGGTTGGTTGATACGCTGGTGGACAAGGGTATGGTGCGCCGTGCCAGAAGCAAGGAGGATGGCCGCAGCCAGCTTCTGTCCGCTACAGAGAGCGGCCGCGCGGTTATTGACCGGACCAAGGCTGGCGTGAACGAGATGAACGAAGACCTTCTGGCGCCTTTCTCAGAGGAAGAACGACGGGTGATCTCAGCGTTTCTCAAGCATGTGCGGGACCAGGGGGACGAGATCGTCACCCGACGCTCGGCTCCCCCTAAGGGGTGAAAATATCCAGGTCTTTGGCGGAGTAACAGTCTGCTGTTCGGAGGCTGAACCGAGTATAAGGAACCAAACAGGAGGGCAACAGGTGGCTAAGAAAAAAGCACTTGAGGACTCAATACAGGATTTCGAGAGGCTCTTGGAATCGCCGTTCAAGTGGCCTAGCCAAGGTGATTTGCCTTTTGTTGAGAGAGAAACTCCTCTCGACAACGCTAATGTTGCAGCAAATTGGTTTGCTCGTTTAGTGCTGATGACACAGGGATATAAAAAGGCAGCAGACATATCGATTGATTATGTGCGAGAAAATCTCGCAGATCGCGATCTACTGGTTTTCTCGATTATTTTCAACTATCGGCAATTTTTAGAGCTATCGCTAAAATATTTTTTGGCAACATACGGCCCTCAAGTCGGTGTCCAGCCCAACTGGGCCAAACATGACCTCCGTTTTCTTTGGGAGGAGTTTTTAAAGCTATTGGATGCCTACGGCACTCCTGATCCAGATGAAGCTGATCCTGTTGTCGGTGAAATTATTGCAGAATTTGCAAAGATCGATCCGCAATCTTATTCCTTTCGCTATCCGGTTGATAAAAATGGTAGTCCGTTACCATTGGCATACAGTGATCTGCATCTCGAAACTCTTGCGGAGGTGATGGAAAAGGTTTCCAATTATTTTCAAGGATGTGACGGCTACTTATCAAATATGGAAATACTCGAACCTTAAGGGGTGAAAATATCCAGGTCTTTGGCTGAAATCAGTGGGCCTTTGTAGCCTGCCGCGCGAATTTCCTTCACCAGATCCTCGTCTGACGTACCCCAGTAAAGCTGGTGGGTCAGCACCAGGAGCTTGGGTTTGGCCTTGTTTGCCAGTTCCGCCAGCTCGGTCGCCGACGTGTGGAAGCTTTTGTGATATTTCTGCCAGACCGGCTCGCGCCTCAGCCAGCCGGCGTCGGAATAAACCTCATGCACCAATATATCGGCGTGGCGTGCAGCCTCAAGCAGCCGGCCGCTCGGGCGTGCGTCGCCGGAGACCACAATCGTCTTGCCGTCGGCTTCAAATTTGAAGCCATACGCTTCCTCCCAGCTGCCGTGCAACACCGGAATGGCGCTGATGCGGATGTCCGGTGTGTCGATCAGGACCTTGTTCTGGCCGATCTCCTGCACCGTCACCTTATATCCGTCCGGGTTGGCGGGCTCGAGGCCGCCAAGGCGCATCGCCACGTCAACCGCATAGGCTTTTGACAGATGGTCGACCATATCGGCGCTGCCGGTGGGGCCATAGAGCGTGAGCGGATGGTCGCGCTCCAGCACCCAGGGGGTGAAGATCAGGTCGGCAAGGCCCAGCGTATGGTCGGAATGCAGGTGGGTGATGAACACATGGTCGAGATTCGGTTGCGCGAGCTCCATTACGCCCTTCTGTTCGGCGGCTGCCGCGCGGCGCACAACGCCGGGCCCCGCGTCCACCAGATAGGCCTTGCCCGCATAAGTGACTGCCAAGGCAGGGCCAGACCGGGCCGGGTCAGCATTCGGGGTGCCGGTGCCGAGCATCACAAGCTTCATGCTGTCCTCGGCTGTGGCGTTGGCTGTGAACAGGCTGGTGATTAGACAGAAAATGATCAGGCCGCGCATGGACTTCCCCTAGTGAATAGTGTTTCCGGGACTATGGCACGGAAGGCGAAAACGGGGGAGGGCTAAATTTGTTTGGGGCGGATCAGGAGGTGTAAGGATGGAACATGACACCATAAAGGATCATGTCCACTTGCTCGCCGTCTTTTGAAAGCGGCAGGGCCAGCACCGAATAATGATGGAAATTCTTGGGCGCCCATTTGGCCTGGATGTTGGTGGCATAATAGGGCTGCAGGTTTTCTGTCAGCTTGATGGCGCGCTTGATCACTTGCTCGGAATTCGGGAAGTGGCTCCAGGTCTTGCCTGTCAGGTCCACGCCGCTGTCTTCGGCAATCTGGGTGCCGCACAGGCGGAAAGTGAATTGTGGCGTGCCGGACGCATAGTCGACATCGACCAGGGCAATATGGGGCAGGAGGCGCGTGAGCTCGAGCGGGCTGAAGTCGGCGCGGCAGGGAATTTTGCCGAGGCTGGATTTCTTGTCGACCCAGAACTGGTAGAGTGCCGCGAGTTCCGCTTGGCGGATCATGGCCTCGCCGCCGTCCTCGGACAGCACACCTTTCGGGTGGGCGCCTGTGGATGATCCACCGGAACCACTGGACACAAGGTCCTTCAAAATTGAAATGCCAGCCGACATTGGGGCAGTCCTTAAAAACTCGAAACTGGCGGCTGTCTACCTGATATGACGATTTGGTTAAAGTAAATTTAACTATTTTCTTCAGAAAAAATGCGCCTTACCGGCAAATTGTGGGGAACAAAGCACGAATGGGAAAGATTGTTTCCCAGAGTGTGTCAAAGCCGCAATTTCCTGCCCGGGAATCGGGTTGGCGGCTTTGACGGTTCGACGCAGGCCTTGTGAAGCGTATTCGGGAGGGGCAGGCTGATAGGGGCGCCCGCTGACCTAGCGGTCGGCGGTGCCAGGGGTGCTGCGGCGCATGGCATTTCTGCGGCCGGAGTTGACAGCGACGCCATTTTTCCAGACCCCGGTGTTTTTGCAGCGCCCACAGATGCGCTCGCCGATCCAGGCGCTTTCGAAGGGGGTCTTGCATTTCAGGCAAACCCTTGTTTTCGCCTGCTGCGCGGGGCTATCTTCCTGCAGCGGGGCGTTATGGCCAGGCCCGGTCATGAGGGCCGGCCAAGTTGGCGCCGGACGGCAGGCCTTAGCGCTGGTTCCGGGCAATCTGCAATACACATTGGTTATGTTCCTCTATAAAGGGGGCGTTGCAATCCCAGCCGTCACCGGCATAGTCCAGGTGCGCATTGGCGGGAACTCGAACGGCGAGGCAACGGTCCAATTCCCTGCGATAACCGCGTTCGCATGCCCAGCCGGTTCGGTAGGACGACACTTCGAGATAGGCGTGCGCTGGCACTTTGATGGCCGCGCACTTCTCATTGATCGCTTCATAGCCGCGGTCGCAATCCCAGCCTTTGCCGTAAGGGCTGCTGGTCAGGAAGCCGTTGCGGGGCACAGGGATGGGGGCGCAGGTGGTGCCTTTAGGGCGGAAGCCGTAGGCGCAATCCCAGCCTTTGCCAGACCGGGAGTCGGAAAGGTAGCCATTTTCAGGCACTTGTATGGCGACGCAAGAATTGCCGTGCCGCTGGAATTCTCGGTCACAGGCCCAAGTGTCGTCTTGAAGGTAGCCATTTTCCGGGATTGTCACCTCAACGCAGGTGTCTCTGCGCTCACGGAAGCCGCGGTCACACTTCCAGCCGCTGCCATAGGCGGAATCGGTAAGATGGGCGTTTGTTGGCGGCGTGACGGGCACGCAGGTTGACGACCGGGATTCCTGGCGGTAGCCGAAACTGCATTCCCAGCCCTTGCCATAGCTTTTACCAGTCAGGTATCCGTTTTCAGGGGCAGTGACAGTGTCGCATGACCCGCGGGATTCCATAAAGCCCGGGTCGCATTCCCAACCGCCGCCATAGTTTCGCTCGCTGGCGTTTTCCGGAATGTTGGCTGCCGTGTCCTCGGCCATCGCGATCAGTGAGCCGTAAAACAGCATCACTGTGCATGTCAGGACATAAAAGGCGCAGGTTCTGATACGGACTGCTGTTGGCAAGGGGGGTGTCCTTTCGGGGTCAAGGGGGTGGCTTTTTTCGCCGGGCGTTCGCACGAGCTTCATCAATTGTCCTTGCCGTCGAGAAACTTTTTGTCGTCGGGGTAAGGCGACTGAGGATCGGTCCCGTCGTCTCTGACCCACAGCATGCCTTCGTTTTCGCCGCGGTCTATGGCGGACTGCGACAAGGAAGGGGCAAAAAGCCGTGCGCGTGGCTGGCTATGGTCGACAGCCGTGTCGCGCCGTCGGTCCCAGACCATCGCGGCGTCAATTTCGTGAGGAGCAAGCGTGAGCATTTCGCTGACGCCGGGGCGTTTCGGGTTCTGGTTCAAGTGAAGGGTGACTTCCTTCCGCTTGAAGGCCGTGAAGGAGAGGCCTTCGATGCGCTCCTCTTCGACGTCCAGGCGGTATGTGCCTGCGGGCAGGGTTTCTTTATACCCGGCGATCGCAAACGGGTGGATGAATACAATGTGTGTTTTGTAGTTTCTGTTCATGTCCTATCGCCTGGACAGGAGAAGAGGGGGAGAGAATGTCCCGCCCCCTTTGGGGCGCTGAATCAGGACTTCGGCGCTGTGGTTACTTTTTTTGCTTCAGTCGCTGGGGCGGCTTTTGGCGCATCAGTAGCTTGGGCTTCTGGTGATGTCGCTTCTTTTTTTGGCTTGAACAAATCTTTGTAAGTCATTTTGGTTCTTTCTATGTGGGAAGAAGATGATCTCCGCCCTTTATTTATGTGGTGTTTATTTAAGAATATTCAATATCAATAAAATAAAATGATATTTAATTATTTAATTTGATGGAGATAAGTTGTTTTTATTTTTAATTTTATTTCAATAATACTGAGTTTTTATTGTTTTAAATACTTGGGTAGGCGCGCGTAAAGCCGTCCATCCAGGGTAGCCTGGATGGAGGATCAGGTGATTGATAGAGAAGCGCGGAGGCCAGGGTTCTGGCTGGCGGAAGGTCTAGACTTCCGACAGGGTGCCGCAGCCTCTTTTGGCCTGGGCAATGGCGTCGGCCAGGTTTGTGTAGCGGAAATCACCGAAATGGAAGTAATCCACCGGTATGCATTTGATTCCGTATTTGGCCATTTCATCAAGGTCGGAGGGTGTGACGGTTGGGCTGAACAGGTCAGGGGATGCGGCCAGGCCGCCTTTGTCTGTGTTTGCAGGGGTTCTTGGGGTTGGATTGCCGGATTTTTTGGACATGATATGTCCTTTCAAAAGTGCAGCATGAATTTGCTGCGATCCTGTATATGGCGATGCCACCCCCGAATTACCACCCGGCAGCCCGCCAGCCTGACAGATTGGCAAGCCAGGCAGCAGCATGCGCAGACGCCAGCAGCAAACGTCGCGGTCCCGCTGGTGCAAGGGCACTGTCATGATCAAATGGCTTGGGGAAATCGGAGGGAAAGTGGTGCCGGCACCAAGATTCGAACTCGGGACCTGATGATTACAAATCAACTGCTCTACCAACTGAGCTATACCGGCACTTTTCCAACTGGCGCGCGGTGGCGCCGTGTCCGTGGGCGCATCTTCTAGCACAAAAAAAAATCAGTGCAAGCCCCTTTTGTACGATTTTTTCACAAGGCGTATTGCGCCGGGTTCTGGCGCCTATGGCGGTGCTTGCAAGCGCCTGCGCGGGCCGGTACGGTGCCAGGCATCAAACCGGAATAAAGCTGGGGGCAGGGCTTGCAGTATCTTTTTGACGAACAAGGTGTTTTGGCGCGGGCCGGGCTGAACCTTCATGCTGTTTTCGCGCTAGAGGCTTTGCCTGCCGACGTGCGCGACGCCCTCATGGGCGCGGGCATGGAGGCTTCCCGATTTCACCAGTTGATTCTGCTCGGGCACGGCGGCACGGCGCTGTGGCAGGCTGTGGGAGCGGACGGCCTCGGTGTCGATGACCCAATAGATAGCCACAGCCGCAAGGCCGCAGCCGCTTATCTGGACGCCAGTCCCGCGTGCGCTGGATATGCGTTTCTCTATCCGCCGTCTGATAACCCGGTTCCGCTGATCCGTATGGGTGAACTGGCAGGTTGGCACCACACATCCAAGTTCCGGGTGGGCATCAACCGCGACTGGGGCAGCTGGTTTGCTTACCGGGCGTTGGTGCTGGCTGATAGCCGCTTCACGCCTGTCTCCCGCCCACGAGACACGTCCCCGTGCGATGCGTGCGAAGACAAACCCTGCATCAAGGCCTGTCCGGCCGCAGCGGTCACGGACGGTGAGTTCCTGTCCGGGCGCTGTTTTGATCACCGCCTGTCGGATGGGTCCAGCTGCGCTGAGGCCTGCCAGGCCCGTCTCGCATGTCCTGTCGCTGCCGAACACCGTTATGAGGCTGATCAGGTCCGCTATCACTATAGCAGGTCGCTTGAAAGCCTGCGGTCCTACCGCAAGCGTGGGCTGGTCTAGGCGCCGTCGCCCGCTGGCTTCAATAGCCGGACAATTTCAAAGCGCAACCGGTCGATCTCAATGGGCTTGCTGACAAAACCGTCCATGCCGGCTTCCCTGAAGGCCTGGCGCTGTTCGGCCATGGCATCGGCCGTCAGGGCGATGATGGGAATGGCGGCGATATCCTTGTTCATCTTGCGGATGCGCCGCACGGTTTCGATCCCGTCCATGCCGGGCATTTGGTTGTCCATCAGGATCAGGTCGAAGGCTTCCGCGCCGAATGACTGGAGCTTTTCGATGGCTTCGAAACCATCGCTGGCCATGACGCATTTGTGCCCAAGCTGGGTCAGCATCTTCTGAATCAGAATCTGGTTCAGCTTGACGTCTTCAGCCACCAGAATCGAGGCGGAAGAAACCCGAATTTCTTTTGTTGCACCGGGTTGCTCTGGTGTAATCTCGCGGCTGACAGGCACCCAGAAATGGAATTCGCTGCCTTCGCCCAGGGTGCTTTTGACACCGATCTCGCCGCCCATCAGTTTTACCAACTGTTCACTGATGGCAAGTCCCAGGCCCGTGCCGCCCACCTTGCGGGCGTTTTCCAATTGGCTGAAGCGCTGGAACAGCCGCGTTACATCACCTTCCGAAATACCAACGCCGGTATCGATGATGGAAATTTTCAACTTGCCTGGCCCCGTGTCCGCTAGGTCAAGAGACAGCCGGATTGTCACGGTACCCCTTTTGGTAAACTTCAGCGCATTGCCCACCAGATTGTTGATCACCTGCCTCAGGCGCACTTCGTCGGCTGAAATCCAGATGTCGGTATCGCTGTCGGCATCGATGATCAGTTTGTTTTCTCTTTCCTGGGCGATTGGGCGCATCAACAGTTCCGTGTCGCGCAGGGTGCGCGCCAGCAGGAAGGGCGCGGCCTTGATGTCGATCTTGCCGGCTTCAAGCTTGGAAAAATCCAGGATGTCATTGATGATATGAAGAAGGGCAAGCGCCGAACTGTGGGCAGCTTCGGCCAGTTCGCCGCGCTCGTTATCGCTTCTTGAGGACAGCATCAGCTGCAGGCTGCCGATCACCCCGTTCATCGGTGTGCGAATTTCGTGGCTCATGTTCGACAAAAACTCGGACTTGGCCTGGTTGGCGGCTTCCGCCTGGGCAATCGCCGCCTCCAGTTCATCGCGCTGAATACCGAGAAGGGAGTGGGTGCGCCGCAGTTCATCGGCGATCTGGCCCAACTCGTCCTTTCCTTCGACGGCCAGATCAAGCGTATCATGGTCCCCAGATAGTTGCCGGGACGCGCGCACAAGCGAGCTGACGCGGGTATCCACCTTGCGCCACAAAAGCACAGTGATGAGCGCCGCCAGGACCAGAAGCGTTACCCCGAGAAGCGTGATGGGCCACACGAGAACGTCGCTGATGCGGGCCTGCAAGGTGGCCGTGCTGCGCACCATCACAAGTACATCGCGGTGCATCTGGCCGCCCTCGATATAGCCAAGCCCGATATAGCCGATGAGCCATCGTCTCTGGTGGTCCTGTTCTGTGATCAGTTGGCCGGTCAGGGTCGCGCGCTTCAGCATGGCGGGTTTGATCCCCAGGGGCAGGTCGGTTGCCAGGCGGCCTTTGTGGGATACATTGTCCGCGAAGCGCACTTTCTGGTCGTCGCCAACGACCAAAAGGGCGACATGGTCCGATTTGCTGGCGGCGCTGAAGATGCCCAGATTGACGGCTGTGCGGTTGCCCTGGGCCAGCAGGGCTGTCAGGCGCACGTGCATGTCTCTCATGTCGGAATCGAAATCTTCTTCAGCAAGTTCAAAAGCTTGCTGTTCTGCGCGTGGCAGGGCGACGGTAAAATTGATGAGCGCTGTTACCAGTCCAGCCAGCAGAAAACCGCCGGTGATGAAATAACGGATTGGCACATCCTCAATTGCAGCACGCAGTGGTCCCAAGGTGTAGCCTTCGTTTGCCTTGATCTCGGAGCAAGGCAGTTTCCCCAACCTGCAATTCACGTTACCATAGTTATGGACTGCATCGGGATAAAGGGAAATATCGCCTATTCAAGTGAAAGCGAACCCTTTATTGTGTCAGTGAGAATGCGGAAAAGTGAGGTGGTTCATGGGTTTGACCCGTATGGTTCTGACGTTCGCAGGTATATCGCTCCTGGTCGCTTCGGTGGCGCGCGCGGATATGAAAATTGCGGTTCCCATCCTATCGGGCCACTTCAATCAGCAGGCTGATGGCCGCAGTGCAGGGGCGCTGAAGGCCATTTTTGATGCCTGCGATACGTCTTTCACGCTGGTGTCGAGCCGGTGGGGGCAGCATTGGCAGGATTTTGAAACCGACAAGTCCTTCGACGCCGTGGCCATCGTGTGGGACAGTGCGGGGGTCAGCGGTTTCCCTGGCGATGACTTTATCCATTCGCGCAATGGGGTGGCTTTCCTGGCGTCAAAGGATCTCAAGATCGAGACCCTGGCGGACCTCAAGGGGCTTCGGGTCCTGGGCTTTGGCGGAGCAATCGAATTGTTTCCGAATCTTGCAGAAGCTTTGCCCGCTTTTGACAGCTACTGGGAAGCCCCAGCCGGTTTTGCCTCGCGTCTCGCGCTCGTCAATGACGATGTGGATGTGTTTATTACTGACGGGCTGATTTTCGCCATCGATTATATGGATCAGGTGGCCCTGAACGGCGCCGAATATGGCGACGCCAATTGGCCCAGGATGAAGTTTGTTGCGTTATTTCAGGAGCTTGGCGATAAACTGCATTTTCGCCGCAAAGCTGACCGGGACCGGTTCAATGGCTGCCTGAAGCAGGCGCGGGAAACCGGCGCTATCGCCGAAGCAACAAAGCCCTACGTTGAGCCATACAAGGAAATCGTGGGTGACAGTGTTCCCGAACATTAATGGGACCAGAAGGGGGACTATATGACAGTTCTGAAAAGTATTTTCAGGCCGCGAACGGTAACCGCCAAGGGCTTTGTGCTCATTGCTCTCAGCAGCTTGATCGCAGCTTCCTATCTGGGGTACCTGGCGCCTGTCGAGCAATTGCTGGACAGTGAAAAACTGACCTTCCGCTTTATCGATTTCACCGTATCGCCCTACAAGATTCTGAAGGCGATGACGGTTATCATTGTGTTCATGTGGCTGGCCTCCGTTAGTGTGGACCAGTTTGAAAAACGCGTGGGCAAGATTACCAGCGTGCGGGCCAGCAACCGTGAGCTGATCACCAAGGCAGCGACGCTGATCGTCTATTTCCTGGCCACGGTTCTGGCGCTCGATGTCATGGGTATCGATCTGACGGCGCTGACCGTCATCGGCGGTGCCATCGGTATTGGTATCGGTTTCGGGCTGCAGAAAATCACATCGAATTTCATCAGCGGCGTCATTCTGCTGGCCGAAAAATCGGTGGAGCTTGATGACCTTGTGGAGCTGACGGACGGCACCCAGGGTTTCGTGCGTCACTCCGGCGCCCGCTATACGCTGGTGGAAACCTTCGACGGCAAGGAAGTGATGGTTCCCAATGAGGATTTCATCACCAACAAGGTGATCAACTGGACGCTCACCAACACCAAGGGCCGCGTGGAAATCACGGTTGGGGTGGCGTATGGCTCTGACCTCGATAAGGTCAAGGAGCTGCTGCTTGAGGCCGCGTCCGAGCACCCGCGCTGCAGCGCCGACCCGAAGCCCCAGTGCTTCCTGGATGCATTCGGCGACAGTTCCATCAACTTCAGCGTCTATTTCTGGGTTGATGACGTCACGGAAGGCCGGCGCGAGCCGAAAAGCGATGTTCAGTTTGCCATTTGGCGCAAGTTCCAGGCGGCGGGCGTGGAAATTCCGTTCCCGCAGCGGGACCTGCACATCAAATCTGGCGCATTGCCGGCGGAGGCCAAGGCATGAGCAACAGTTTCATCATTGATGCCCGGTATCTGGACCCTGACCATGAAGCCAAATCCCCGCAAGACGTGCAGGGTGAGATTGACGAGCCCATCTGGCTGCATGTGAATGTGGCGGACGACGGTGCGGCCGAGCAACTGGCCAAGGCGGCACCCTATATGGACAGCGCCATGATCGAAGCCTTGTGCGCCGCGGATACCCGCCCGCATGTGGAGGATTTCGGCAAGGAATATCTGATCATCCTGCGCGGCATGAACATGAACCCCGAGGCCGAACCCGATGACATGGTGTCGCTCAGGATATGGAGCGACGGCAAGCATGTGATCAGCGCTGAACGGCGACCTGTGATGGCGGTGCGGAAGCTGATCGACAAGTTGAAAGCCTCTGACAAACCGGTGACTGCATCAGAGGTGGTCGTGAGCCTCGCGGTGGAGATCATTGGCAACATGGCTGGCCCCATTGGCAAGCTTCTGGACGATATTGACGAGCTGGAGATCGCGGCCCTTGAAGGCAAGCCGGGGGACCTGCGCTCGCACCTGAACAGCCTCAGGGAAACTGTGCTGTTTATCCGGCGGTATCTGGTGCCGATGAAGCAGGCAATCAGCCAGCTGCAGGGACTGGCGCAGGACTGGCTGGGCGATAAGGCAACCCGGCGGCTGAGGCACGCGGGCGATCATCTGGCCCGCCATATCGAGGACCTGGACGCCGCGCGTGAACAGCTACAGTTCCAGCATGAGGAAATGCTGGCTGCCATTTCAGACAAGCTGAACCGCAACATGTATACGCTGTCGATCGTGGCGGCGATCTTCCTGCCGCTTGGCTTCCTCACGGGCCTTCTGGGCATCAATGTGGGCGGTATGCCGGGGGCGGATGACGCCACGGCTTTCTGGTGGGTGGCCGGGGGCTGTGCCGCCATTGCCATATGCCAGCTTCTGTATTTCCGCCGCGGCGGCTGGTTCTGAACGTAAAAAGGCGCCAGTCGGTGGACTGACGCCTCGTTACTAGCTACTGGCTTCAGGCCTAACCGGCGGCCTTGATGTTGGCGTCAGCCGTCCAGCCCAGTTCCTTGGCTTTGGCTTCCGCAAGCGCCGGCACATCTGTCGATACGAAATGCTTATAGAGCATCTGTACGCCCAGCATGTGGTTGATCACAGCGTCCAGCTGCACCTTGCGGGCCCGCGGTGTGGCGTCGCTCTCAGCCTCAGCGATCAGGCCCTGGACAGAGGCGGCATCCAGAAGGCCGCTTTCCGCGACGGCGCTTTCGCTCAGATGCTCGTCCGCCAGCGCCCTCATGGCGTTCCACTTGTCCTTGTTGATGGTCGCCGGTGGCGCCATGAAGGCAAATTTTTCACGCTCATACAGCGTTTTCGGCAACAGCCCCTTCATGGCTTCCTTCAGCACATATTTTTCCTTGCGGTCCTTGATGCGGTGCAGCGGCGGAATCTTGGTCGCCATTTCCGCCAGATGATGATCCAGGAACGCCGGTCGCGCTTCCATGGAATTGGCCATATCCACCCGGTCACCGCCCCAGGTCAGGATCTGGCCTTCCAGCATGGTTTTCGACCAGACATACTGCGCCCGGTCCAGCGGATGGCGGCCATCCAGCTTGGTGCGGTCCAGCTTTTCTGCGATGGCGAAGCCGGGCTTATAGTCAGCCAGCAAAGCGGCCCGGTCCTGGTTCAGGACGCCGCGCGCCGTGTCCTCACAGGAAAGCCACGGCTGCAGGCAGCTTGGCGTGAAGCCCACGCGGTCTGTCAGATACATGTCCTCGTGTGCTTCTTCGGCCAGCATGGCGCCCTTGAACAGCGCATTGCTTTCGCCCAGCATGGATTGCCAGCGCTCTCGCTCGGACGCCTCCAGGTCATCCAGGCCGTGCAGGAACAGGTCGCGCCGGAAGCTTGGGTAGCCTGCGAACAGCTCGTCAGAGCCTTCGCCGGTGACCACTACCTTGTAGCCTGCTTCGTGAACATGTTTGCTCATCAGATATTTGGCGACGGCCAGCGTGTTATAGATGGTGCGTTCCGCGTGCCAGACCGTTTTCTCAAAGTGGCCATACAGCTGGTTGGCGTCCAGCCGCAGGATATCCTGGTCGGCGCCAGTGGCGGCGGCCATTTCCTGCGCGATGGGGGTTTCGTCATAGGCTTTGTCGGTGAAGCCGATTGTGAAGGCTTTTACCGGGGTTTGGCGCATGGCAGCCGAGAGACCAAGGATTGAGCAGCTGTCCACCCCGCCGGAGAGGTAACAGCCCACGGGTACGTCGGCTTCAAGGCGCAGGCGCACAGCCTCCGTAAGGCCTTCGCGCACGGCTTCGATGCTCTCGTCTTCGTCCTTCGGGCCTTTGTGGAAATCGGCTTCCGGGAATTCGAAATCCCAGTAAGGGCGGTCCTGTACCTGATATCCAAGACCCTGGCGTTTGAAGGTAACAATATGCCCCGGCTTGACCTGGTGGATGCCTTCATAAGGCGTGGTGCCCGGCACCATGACTTGCATCAGCTGGTGCAGGAGGCCTTCATTGTTGAAGCGGCGCGGCACATCCGGGTGCGCCATCACCACCTTGATTTCAGACCCGAACACAACGCCTGTGTCGCTCATATGATAGTAAAGCGGTTTGATGCCGAAGCGGTCGCGCACCAGATGGAGGGCGTCTTCCTTTTCGTCATAAAGCGCGAAGGCGAACTCGCCCCTAAGGCGCCTCAGTGTCTCTTCGAGGCCGAAGCGCGGGTAGAGATGCAGGATGATCTCACTGTCGCTTTTGGTACTAAAGCGCGCGCCGCGGCTCGTGAGGTCCGTGCGGATGCGCTGATAGTCATAAAATTCGCCATTGTGAGCCAGCAACAGGCTGTCGTCCGCGCTGCGGAAGGGCTGGCGCGCCCGGTTTTCATTGAGGTCGATGATCGACAGGCGGGCGTGCGAAAACCCGACGCCCTGGCCGTCCATCACTTCCACACCGAAGCCGTCGGGCCCACGGTGGTGTTGGATTGCGGCCATATTGGCCAACAATTGCGCGTTAACGGGACGGTTCTTCTCTCGGTAAAAAATACCAGCAATGCCACACATGGGGTCTGCCTCTTTTCTCTAAACTTGGATCGGGGTTCGGGCGCGTATTCCGGTTTGTCAGACCACGTCCATCACCATTTCGGTTCGCTGTACAATGCAGGTCAGAAGGGCCATGCGCATGAACACAGCGCCGCGGGCCTGGGCGAAATACCAATTGTGCGCGGTGTCATCGAGCGAGGTGCATAGCTCGTCACCGCGCGCCAGCGGGTGCAGGATGATCGAGTCTTTCTTGAGCGGCGAGTCCTTGTCCAGCTTCAGGTTTTTGCCCATCACCTCAAAGCCGTCCGCTACCCAGGCGATTGCGTTGATATAAACGACGTCCAGCTCAGGAAGTTCCTTGTCCAGGTCATCGCTCTCGCGAATGTTCAGGCCTTCACGCAGCAGGTTTTCTTTCTGCTCTGGCGCCCAGACGTCGCCGTTCTTGTCGTCATGGATCACAACGACCTCTTCGAAAGAATTGGAAAAACGGGACAGGAGCGTCAGCAGGCTGCGGACCGTCCGCATGCGGTTGGGCACGCCTACGATGCCGATCCTGATTTTGTTCTCCGGCTCTTCGGCCAGCAGGTCGGGCCGCCATTTCATGATGGCGTAAAGGTCGGCCAGCGCTTGTGTCGGGTGCTCGTCCATGCCGTTGCCGGCATTGATGATCGGGATACGCAAGGCGCCCATCATTTCCATCACAGACGATTCCGCATTGTCACGCAGCACGACACAGTCGCCGTAGTTGTTGAACATCTCCGCCACGTCAGACAGGCTTTCGCCCTTGGCGATGCCAGTGGTGGAGCGGTCGGTGATCGACATGATGTCCCCGCCCAGCCGGTGCCAGGCGCTTTCGAACGACAGCCGGGTGCGGGTGGACGGCTCATAGAAGGCGCTGATCAGCAGTTTGCCGGACAGTGGCTTCATCGGCGTCGCGAACCGGTCCGGGTTGGCCTCATATTTGGCTGCCAGACGGAACAGTTGGGTCAGCAGTGGACGCTCGAACTGTGCGGCCGAAGCCACATGGTTTTTCGACAGGGTCAGCAGATACTCATGCTCTTCCTGCACCGCCCGCAGCAGGCCCTTGGGGTGGGCGCTGCCGTATACATCCGGGCGCTCGGGCTCGAACGAGGCCGCACCTTCGAAGATTGCTTTTTCTGCACCTACCATAGCGACTTCTCCTTCACGTCACGCCAGACAAGATAAATAAGAACAATGGGTGTCACGGTGGCCAGCGCAAGCGCGGGCACCACCAGGGCAGACAACCCTGCGGCGGAAATCATGATGTCTCTCCGTTGGATTGAGGGGAGGATGAGCCCTTCAGGAGGGCCCAGTCGAATGTGGGTTCACTGCGGAACGCCAGCAACATCACCAGCATGGATACGGCAGCGGAAACAAGCGCTGCCACATAGAAGCCGATGGTAAAATAGGCATAGAGGCCGCTTGCGGTCCCGAGCACCATGGCGGCGGAGGCCAGTGTGCCATTGCCGCGCCGGTTCAGGATCCCGATCGCAATCGGCCAGATGGTGCTGGCAACGAAAGCGCCGGTGAAATGCAAGAGCGACCCGAGCGTGGCCATTTTCGGCACACTGAGAATCCAGGTGAGGGCACCGAGGCCCAGCACAATCCAAACCGCGGCTTTCCGAAGTTCCGCATCTGTGGCCTGTTTGCGGATATGACCTTTATAGATGTCCTTGACGACCAAGTCCGAGGTGGCGGCCAGCACGCTATCCAGGCTGGAGGCAAGCGCTGCGAACACCACCACAAACACCAGAATGGCGCCTGCGAGGCCGAAAAGCTTTCCGGCCACAAGCGGTGCGACCATGTCGGGCGAGGGCACATTGATGCCAAGGGCAGGGGCTGCCAGCGCAATAAAGCCCGCCACAATCGGGATCGGCAGCCAGAACAGCCCCGCGAGCGCGTAGGCCTTGAAGCCCACGCCTTCGGCAAAGGCAAAGGCGCGCGACCACCAGACGTTTGAATGGAAAATCTCGCCGACGCCGAAGAACAGGTTGTTAAACAGGAACATGATAGAGGCGGGCAGCAGCAGGTTCAGAAGCTCCGGCCGTTCAGCTTCAAGCTGCGCATGGATGGCGTCAAAGCCCACTTCATTGATCACCAGCACGGCCAGGATCACCACACCCACAAGGATCAGGATGGTCTGAACAAAGTCTGTCCCGATCACGGCCTTGAGGCCGCCAAAGACAGTGTAGAGCGTGCAGACAACCACAATCACCGTCATGCCGTACGCATAGGGTATGCCCGCAAGCGCGTTGATCAAAAGGCCCCCGGCCATGCCCAGGCTGATCAGCCAGCCAAGGCTGTAGAAGAAGCTGATCACCAGGAAAATGCGCCAGGTCGTGTTGCCGTAACGCAGGCGAATGAAGTCACCGCTGGTGAAGCCGCCGGGCATCATGGTGCGGATACGGCGCGCCAGCGGCGCGAACAGCATCAGGCCCACAGCGCCCAGGCTGTAGCCCACCATGCCCCAGATACCCAGCTGGTAGGCCAGCTGCGGCGCGGTCATGGTGGTGTTTGACGTAACCCAGGTGGCCATCGCGGTGGCGACGGCAAAGCCCATCCCCACCTTGCGGCCGGCCAACATATAGTCGTCCAGCGTGTCGTTCTTGCGGCCAAGCCACCAGCCCAGCCAGACCCACAAGAGGGAGAAGGCTGCAATGATAAGCCAGGCAACGGATGCGGGCATTACGGTATCAGTATTGAGCATGGAATATTCCCGGAATCAGGCCGCGGTCTGATCGGAATCGACTGCGCGGCCGCCAAGGACAAGAAAGGCGGTGAGGGCAATAAACATGAAAGCGCCAACGGCAAAGAAGCCCCAGGCCCGGCTTAAGGGATGGTGACTGACGGTCACGGTAACGGGTGTGCCCACCCGGGCGCCATCGGCGGTCAGCTGGAACTCATAGCTGCCATCCGGTAGGCCACTCAATGTCGTGGCGCGGTCGCCACCCGTATAAAGCGTGTGCCAACCCGAAGCTGTTTTTTGTTTGAGTTCGAAGCTATTTCCCCGAGTGTCGGGCCAAGCCAGAGTGATGTATCCGGCGCTTGTGCCATCATCAGCCACAGTGAGGCCGGTGGCAAAAGCAGGTGCATTCGGGACCAGCAGTGCGGCCAGAATTATTACAGCACGTAAAACCATAACGAGATGTTTTCTAAAGCCCTTCTTTAAAAACCTAGTGTTAATATCAGTTTTTTTGTGTTTCAGTGCGACGACTCTAGATCATTAATATTTTGAATTCAAATCAAATATATTTAAGATCGGCTCGCAAGAGAAACGATCGCTGATTTTCACATGCGACAGAAGGGACCGTATATGCCAGATATTTCAGTTCAAAGAATTGAGCGCGACCTGCTTGCCTTGTCCAAGTTCGGGTACAACGAGGCTGACAAGGGCATCTACCGGCAGGGCTTTTCCGACGTTGACATGGAAGCCCGGCGCTGGGTGATGAACCTGATGGCAGAGCTGGGCATGGAGACCCGCATGGACGGCGCAGGTAATGTGATTGGGCGCTATGGCCCCAAAGACAAGCCTGCTGTCATGGTGGGCTCACATCTGGATACTGTTCCCGCCGGGGGCCTGTTTGATGGCGCGCTTGGCGTAATGGCGGGCATCGAATGCGTTCGTGCCATCAAGGAAAACGACATTGAGCTGGACTATCCGATCGAGATTGTCGGGACAGCGGAAGAAGAAGGCCGTTTTGGCGGCATGCTGGGCGCCCAGGCGCTTGCGGGGTGCCTGACCATGGACTGGCTGGAGGGCGCCAAGGACGCCAATGGCGTTCTGCTTAAGGAGGCGATGGCGGCCCACGGCATGAACCATCTGGATGCCCTGCATGCCTACCGCAACCGCGAAAACCTGCGTGCCTTTATCGAGCTGCATGTGGAGCAGGGTCCGGTTCTTGAGGCCAAGGAAAAAACCATTGGCGTGGTGGACGGCATTTCCGGCGTGTTCAAATGGATGGTGCGGCTGATTGGGAAGGCCGATCACGCGGGCACCGCCCCCATGGATATGCGCTCTGACGCCTTTCTGGGGCTGGCCGATTTCGCCCATGAGATACAGCGCATCATTGATGAAGAGGGCACTGACCGGTCGCGCATCACCATCGGTCACGTGGCGCTCAAGCCCGGCTTCCCGCACACGGTGCCGGGCGAGGTGGATTTCACCATCGTGGGCCGTGACCTGGACGGTGAGGTGATGAAGGGATTGGCCAATGCCTGCAGGCGTGTTCTGTCGTCCATCGCGCGCAAGAACAGGCTGATGTTCGAATATGAGCAAATGAGCTGGCTGGAACCCCAATATTGCAGCGGCAAGGTGACGGACCTGATTGAGGCAAACACGAAAAAGCGCGGCTACAGCTATATGCGCATGCCGTCCGGTGCGGGCCATGATGTGCAGTTTCTGGCGCGAGTGACAGACGCCGGGCTGATCTTCGTGCCCAGCGTGAAAGGGGTGAGCCACGCACCGGATGAATGGACCCACTGGGTGGATGTCGAACGCGGCGCCAACGTGTTGCTGGACTGCGTTATCGACCTGGCGAAGGAGTAGGAGGACTTCAATGGATTGCACTGACGACAAAATCCCGCTACATCCACTGACTGTACGCAGTCTAAGTGAGCAAGCCATGAATGATTACGACGACATCCTGATTTCCATCCGCCGGATCACCCGGGCGATTGATCTGCAGTCGAAGCAGCTGGTGAAACAGTCGGGTCTTACGGCCCCGCAGCTGGTGGTGATGATGGCGATCCGGAAGGAAGGCCGCGCGTCTCCAAGTACTGTGGCGCGTGAAGTGGCGCTCAGTCAGGCGACAATCACATCGATCCTGGACCGTCTGGAAAAAGCGGGCCTGGTGCGGCGCGAACGCAGCGAAAGCGACAAGCGGATTGTGTATGCCTGCCTGACGGCCGATGGCCAGAAGCGGCTTGAAGAAGCGCCGGAGCTGTTGCAGGCCGGGTTCCTGCGCCGGTACAGGACGCTTGAGGACTGGGAGCGCACCATGCTGGTGTCTTCACTTCAGCGCGTTGCTTCCATGATGGACGCGGAAGACCTGGATGCGTCGCCGATCCTCGATATTGGTGATATCCTGCCTGCAGGCAAGGACGCGCCGCCTTCGGACAAATAAGGCTGCCCTTGCCGCCCAATCAATTCTTGCGGCGCCAGTCTTCCATGAAGGTGCAGCAAACCTCCTTCCAGTTCCAGCGCAGCGTGTCGTGGTACAGCTGTGCCAGCTCTGCCAGCTTTTCTGTGTCATCAGCCAGCGCCTCAATGAGGCACCAGCGGTCCCATTCCTGCTGGATTGTCCATTTGGAGTCCGACAGGCGCGCTTCGGGCAGCCTGTAATGGTATGTGGGGCGCGGTTTGATGCGCGGGTCATCCACCACATCCTGAACACGGCTTTCGTCCAGATGCGCGAACAGGGGCAGCATGTCCAGCTCCCGGTTGCGGGTGGCATTGTCAGCCAGATAATCGTCGATCAGTTGGTCTTGGTCAGGCGCATAATCCGGGTCTGTGATATGGAGGACGTAGCTGCGCGGAAATGGATCGATATAAGGCAACGCCTTGCGGGCCAGATCGATGCCGATCTCTTCCCTCAGCCAGACTGACGCCAGCACATAGGCCTGCAGGGTTGGCAGGATATCCGCAACTTTTTCGCCGCGCACGTCAGGGTTCAGGTGCAGTCCGAATGCATATAGCGGGTTGCCTGAGCTGTCTTTCGCCCCCGCTTGCCTAAGCGCGGTGACAAGGTCGTCCAGCATATTCAGGTCACCCGCAGGCATTGGTGGGCCAACAATTTCGGTGGGCACGATGTTTTCGCTCATGCTGCCGATCAGGCGGCGCAGGTCTTCGCCAAGTTCTTCGCTGGTCTCTTCAAGGGCGCGCTGGGCTGCATTGTTGGATTTTTTGACATAGCGGGTGTCCAGTTCCACCGTGAAATCCCCAAGGTCTGTGCCTTCCACTTGCCAGCAATAGAGGTCGGTCTGATCTGTGCTGCCCTTGAGGCAGTCTGCGACCACTTTGGCAGCCATGTCTGGCAGGAGGTCTGCGAATTCGATCTCAACGCCGACTTTCCGGTCATTCTGGCGTGACTGTGAAGAACTGGTTCCTGGTGGGGTCATTGCCTGAAGCGATACGTCCTTTGAGGGTTATTTGATGCATTGGGTGAACCTGTGTATCCTAACGGGAATGATCGGGAGACGCCATGACGAACCCTGAAAAACCGTTAATCGGGGTGACCTGCTCCAACAGGGGCAGTTTCATAAGCTGGACCTTCAACCGCTTCGCCATCTGGCGTGGGGGCGGCAAGGCGGTCAAAAGCCAGCCCAGGGCCCCGGCGGATATTGACGCGCTGGATGGGCTGGTGATCGGCGGCGGCGATGATATCGGCGCGGAGCTTTATAACGGCGAGATGTCGCTGACCATTCGGCCCGACCCCAAGCGAGACGCGCTGGAGCGCGAGATGCTTGAAAAGGCGCTGGACCGCGGCCTGCCGGTGCTGGGCATTTGCCGTGGGGCGCAGCTTATCAATGTCTGGTTCGGCGGCACGCTGTTTCAGGATATCAGGACTGTATTCGAAGGAGCGCCCCAGCGCCGTATCCTGTTGCCGCTGCGGACCGTCAAGATGAAGGCCGGCAGCCGGCTGGAGCGCATCATGGGCAGCGCATCGGTGAAGGTAAACAGCCTGCACCGACAGGCGGTGGACAGCCTGGGGCGCGGGCTGGACGCGGTGGCCTATGACCGGAACGGCATGATCATGGGGGTGGAGCACGCTGAACGGCCGTTTTTGCTGGGCGTCCAGTGGCACCCGGAGCTGTTGCCTTTCTCAAGGCGGCAGGTCAGCCTGTTTCGCCTTTTGTGTGAGCACGCAGCCCGCAACAGGGAAGCCTGACCCCAGCAAAAGTTTCGCGGGCTGTTAGAAAAGTTCATTTGAACTTCATATATCAATATAGCATATTTGCTATATGGCTAAATCAATCGATATAGAGAAGGCGCTCAAGGCGCTGGCAAATGACAAGCGGCTGCTGGTGATGGCGCTGCTCAAGGACCCGCTGGGCAATTTCCCGCCCCAGGTGGATGGTGACCTCGTGGAAGACGGCGTCTGCTCCAACTGGCTGACGGAAAAGATGGGGGTGGCCCAACCCACAGCGTCACGGCACCTGCAGGTGCTTGCAGACGCCGGGCTTATCATACCGACGCGCAAGAAGGGGTGGGTGTTCTACCGCCGCGATGAAGCCTTCATCTGCGCGCTCAAGAAAAAAATCAGTGAGGATATGTAACATGTCAGACGAATTTACCCGGCCCCTGCAGGCCGCCCAGGCCTATGCGATCGAGTATCTGGAACAGGTGGCGGACCAGCCTGTTTATCCGGGTGAAGAGGCGCTTGCCGGGCTTGAAGCCTTTGAAGAACCCCTGCCGCCGCACGGGTCCGCCGATCATGAAATCCTGAGCATGCTGCACAGAAATGGCAGCCCGGCAACGGTGGCCACCATGGGCAGCCGCTATTTCGGCTTTGTGGTGGGCGGATCGCTGCCCGTTACCGTGGCGGCCAACTGGATCGCAACCGCGTGGGACCAAAGCCCATCATCCTTCATGAATTCCCCCACCGGGGTGAAGCTTGAGGAAGTCGCGGGCCGCTGGCTGCGGGAAATCCTTGGGTTGCCGGACCATACCGGTATCGGCATGACCACAGGCGCCACCATGGCCAATTTCACCGGCCTTGCCGCCGCGCGGCATGCGCTCCTGGAACGCGCGGGCTGGAATGTGGAGGAACAGGGCCTTTATGGTGCCCCAGAAGTGAAGGTGGTGGTGTCTGAAGAGGTGCATGTGACGGTTGAAAAAGCGCTGTCGATGCTGGGCTTCGGCAAGAAGCGTGTGACGCGCGTGCCGTCGGATGCCAACGGCGCCATGCTGGCGGAAGAATTACCTGAACTGGACGCGCTGACGCTTGTCTGCACGCAGGCAGGCAATGTGAACTCGGGCGCCATCGACCCGATCGGGGCCATCTGCGACAAGGCCCAGGCCGCGGGCGCCTGGGTGCATGTGGACGGCGCCTTTGGCCTGTGGGGCCGCCTGCTGGCGCGCCGGGCTGATGATTTCATCGGCATTGAGAAGGCGGACAGCCTGGCCACTGACGCCCACAAATGGCTGAATACGCCCTATGACTGCGGCATCGTGATGACCCGTCACCCCCATGACCTGCATATGGCCATGGCCACTGTCGCGCCTTACTTCAAGGCAGAAGAAAGCGTGGCGCCCAAGGATATGGTGCCGGAGTTTTCGCGCCGGGCACGCGGTGTTGAAGTGTGGGCCGCGCTCAGAAGCCTGGGGCACGCTGGCGTGAAAAGCATGATTGGGCGCTGCTGCGACCATGCGCAGACTTTTGCAGAAGGCCTGCGTGCCATCGGGTTCGAGGTGCTGAATGACGTGGTGCTGAACCAGGTGGTGGCGACCATCGGCACGCCAGATGAACTGGCGGATATTCGTGCACTGGTGGAGGCTTCAGGCGAATGCTGGTTCGGGCCCACCGTGTGGAAGGGTCAGCCGGCTATACGCATCAGTGTGTCCAGCTGGCGCACGTCCGATGAGGATGTGGAGCGGTCGCTTTCCGCCATCGCTGCTGCCAAAAACGCGATTATGGGAGACTAGCCGGGGATATTTTCCGGCGGCCACCAGCAGACGCCCTTTTCAGTGACACGGGCGCCGATCCGCTTATAGAGGCGGATCGCGCCTTCATTGTCGGCATTCACTTCCCATTTGACCCCGGCGCCAATGGCTTTTGCCTTCGCACCCAATGCGTCAAGTAGCAGGCTGCCAACGCCGTGGCCGCGCGCAGTAGGCGACACATAGAGATCATCCAGCTGAAATATGTCGCTGTTGTTCCAGATGTGGAACCGCTGCACATAGGTGACAACCCCGACGATTTCGCCGTCCAGTTCCGCCACCATGAAACCCATGCGGAGCGGTGCGCTGAAGGCGGCTGCCTCAAAGGCGTCGACCGTGATTTTCAGGTCTGGCTCTGCATTTTCATGGACCGCGAGGGCATGGATAAGGGCGTGGGCCTTGGCGGCGTCTTCGCGTCGACCCTCTCGGATGATTACTGTCATGGGGTGCTGTCACTCTTGATTTGGGCGCATCAGTCGAAGGCGATATTGCCTGCCGTCAGATCCGCGATGGTCAATCCTTCGACGAATATACTGTTGCCGCCGCCTGTGTCGATCAGAATACCGCTTTGGCCCCCGACTGACGTTTCCTGACTTGCACCCTTGACGGCTGTTACTGTGGTGAATTCGGCCTCTGTCCCGCCCAGATGCAGAATGTCGTCCTCCCCATTGAAGCCGGTGATAACGTCGTTACCGTGACCGGTGCTGAACCACAGGTGGTCAATAGTGACTTCATCGCTTGGGCCCAGATCAATCTGGTCGTCGCCTGCCCCGCCCCAGATGGAATCGAAGCCATAGCTGGTGGTGATGATGTCGTTGCCGGCACCGCCAAAAATCAGGTCGCTGCCGCTGCCGGCTTTGATGACATCATCCCCAGCCCCGCCATAGAAAGTGTTGTGTGAAAAATCGCCGTCGAGCGTATCGTCACCTGCGCCGCCCCCAAGGGTAGTGCCGTCTGCGTGGGAATGGATATTGTCATTGCCGTCGCCGCCCCAAAGGACGCCATCCCGCTCGCTGTTCCCCAGATCGTCATCACCTGCGCCGCCCATCAGCGTGACGTTCATATGATATCCCTGCGACGTGATGGTGTCGTTGCCGTCACCCCCATGGATGAAGAAAGTGCTGCTGTCGCCGCCAACGGTAATGACATTGTCGAGGCTGTTGCCGCGCACCGAGGAGAAGGGGCCACCGTTCGCGTTCACGCTGATATTCTCGAAGCTGCTGATGAAGGGATCATTTAGGCTGATGTGCTTGAAAGCTGCCCCATTATAGGTGCGGAAGGTGATGGTAAGACTGTCGGTACCCGGGCCGCCGTCCAGCTCGATGAAATTGTCCGCCAAATTGCCCGCCACATCCCCTACATAGAGCCAGACCGTATCATCGCCCTCTCCACCCCGTATCAGGTCGCCGCCGTCGTCGACACGGAAATGGTCGTTGCCGGTGCCGCCAATGAGCGTGTCAGAGCCCCGGCCGCCTTCCAGATAGTCGTCACCCGCGAAGGTTTCCACATAGCTGTCGCCGTCGCCCAGCTGGACTGTCTGGAAAATATCGTCCAGGTCGGTGCCGTACAGCGTAAAGCCCCTGATGGTGTTGCCTTCAGCGTCCCTCGGGGCCGTGGGATAAATGAGATCCGACCCCATTGGTGCCACGTCGTCGGTGTAGAAAACGCCTTTCCCCTCATCACTGGGAATGTTCATGCCGATATAGACAGCGTTCTCCAGGTCAATCAGATGGCCTTCATGTTCCTGTACCTGTGTCGAGAAAACAGCGCCGCCGATTTCAATTTCTTCGATGGACGTCAGTCGGATTGAATGGCCATCCCCGTCTGTCAGGGTGAATGTCTCTGTGTCTTCAGTGTAAGCGCTTCGGCTGAAGTCAAGAAGGCTGTCGACGCCTTCAAGGTCAATGATCACGCGGTCTGTACCTGCGCCGCCATCTAGGGTGTCGCCCCAGCTGCCGCTTTTGCCAGAGACAGTGATTGTATCGTCGCCGTCACGGGCCAGGATCAGGTCTGAACCATCGCCGCCTGGAAACGTATCGTTGCTGTCGGTGCCGACCAGCGTATCGTCGCCAGCCGTGTTTGGTATCGTTGTCATATCGGGTCCCCCACAAACCGTTCGAAAAAAAAGGTGCAACCAGGCGATACCTGATTGCACCTCTGTTTGTAGGACGTCACGCTATGCGTGTACCCACCATGTTTTGTCTAGATGTCTTTGAAGAAGTCGTTGCCTTTGTCGTCCACGACGATGAAGGCAGGGAAGTCTTCGACTTCAATCTTCCACACGGCTTCCATGCCCAGGTCCTCGAAATCGAGCACCTCGACCTTGCGGATATTATCCTGCGCGAGCGCCGCAGCCGGGCCCCCGATGGAGCCCAGATAAAAGCCGCCGTGCTCATGGCAGGCCTTGGTGACATCGCGCGAGCGGTTGCCCTTGGCGAGGCTGATCATGCTGCCACCCAGCTTCTGGAATGGGCCGACATAGCTGTCCATCCGGCCGGCTGTGGTTGGCCCGAACGAGCCCGAGGCGTAGCCTTCCGGCGTTTTGGCGGGGCCGGCGTAATAGATGATGTGATTCTTGAAGTAAGCGGGCATTTCGCCGCCGTCCTCTATCATTTGCTGTACGCGGGCGTGCGCGAGGTCCCGCGCCACGACGATGGTGCCCGTGAGGCTGAGGCGGGTCTTGATAGGATACTGCGTGAGTTCCGCGAGGATCTCGGCCATCGGGCGGTTCAGGTCCACCTTCACCACGTCTTCCGACAGATGCTCGTCTGTTACCTCCGGCTGGTATTTGGCCGGGTCGGTCTCAAGCTGCTCCAGAAAGATACCGTCCTTGGTGATCTTGCCTTTGGCCTGACGGTCCGCCGAACAGGAGACGCCGATGCCGACAGGCAGGCTGGCGCCGTGGCGCGGCAGGCGGATCACCCGCACGTCATGGCAGAAATACTTGCCGCCGAACTGCGCGCCGATGCCCAGGTTCTGGGTCATCTTATGAATTTGTTTTTCCATCTCGACGTCGCGGAAAGCGCGGCCAGTGGCGTCGCCCGTCGTTGGCAGGTTGTCATAGTAGCGCGCGCTGGCTTTCTTCACCGTCGCCAGGTTCTGTTCCGCGGACAGGCCGCCAATCACGACGGCCAGGTGGTAGGGCGGGCAGGCCGCGGTGCCGAGGGTTTTGATCTTCTCTTCAAGGAAAGCCAGCATCTTGTCTTCCCGGAGCGACGCGGGCGTCTGCTGATACAGGAAGGTCTTGTTGGCACTGCCGCCACCCTTGGCCATGAAAAGGAACTTATATTCGTTGCCTTCAGACGCGTAGATATCGATCTGCGCCGGGGTGTTGTTCTTGGTGTTGACCTCTTTGTACATGGAAAGAGGCGCCATCTGGCTGTAGCGCAGGTTGGTTTCCGTGTAGGTGCGCATCACGCCTTTGGTCAGTGGCGCGCCGTCGTCGCCCGATGTCCAGACATGCTGGCCCTTGGTGCCCACGATGATGGCTGTGCCTGTGTCCTGGCAGCTTGGCAGCACCCGACCCGCGGCGATATTGGCATTCTTGAGGAGTTCCTTGGCCACGAAGCGGTCATTTTCCGATGCTTCCTCGTCCTTCAGGATATCTGCCAGTTGCTGCAGGTGACCGGGGCGCAGCAGGTGCGCGATATCGGCCATGGCTTCCTTGGCTAGCAGTTCCAGGCCTTCGTCTTCCACTTTCAGGATGGTGCGGCCATCCACCTCAAGGGTGGAAACAAAGTCGGATGTGATTTTCCGGTAAGGGGTATCGTCGCTGCCCTGTTGGAACAGCTTGGAGAAAGTCCAGTCGCTCATGGCTTTTTACCTTCTCCGACCCGTGGAGAGCCGGAGCTTCAATGGGGGTTAGGGATTATTTTTTTCTGAAGGCGTCCAGCGTGACGACATTGTCGCCGCCCGTATCGCCTGCGGCCTCGGCGCCCACGGCGCTTGCCACTTGTTCTTCGTCCGAATTGTCGGCTTCTTCATGGGAAGCTTCATCAAATTCGGCTTCCAGGTCCTGTTCTTCGAGGCCTTCTTCGCCTTCGTCGTGGAACTGAAGCGCAAACTGTACGCTTGGGTCCACAAAACCGACAATGGCCGCGAACGGGATTTTCAGCATTTCAGGGGTCTGGTTGAACGAAAGCCCGACTTCGAAAAAGTCCTCTTCCACATTCAGGCCCCAGAATTTGTGCTGCAGCACAATGGTCATTTCCTCAGGGAAACGGCTTTTCAGATGGGCGGGGATATCCACGCCGTCAGCCTGGGTCTTGAAAGCGATGTAGAAATGATGATCGCCCTTAAGGCCATCTGCGGCCGTTTCGCGAAGAATGGTCCGTACCACGCCGCGAAGCGCGTCCTGAACCTTGGCGTCATAATCGATATAAGTTTCTGACATGCTGGAACTCAAGCTCTTTCCCTGACAACAAAGATTGCCCCCTTATAATGCTTCCCTTGCAAAGGGTGAAGGGGGAATTCAATTGTTTTTTGTGCCTGGTTGCCGTGATAGGCAGGGTGCAGGTTAAAAGCGAGGCAGAAGAAGGCTTTGGAAAAGGTAGGCGCCATCATTGTTGGAGCGGGTGTGATCGGCCTGTCATTGGCGGTCAAGCTTGCGTCCGCTGGCATTGAGGTCGTGGTGCTTGAACAGGCAGCGCGGGCAGGGACAGGTATAAGTGCGCGCAATTCAGGCGTGATCCACGCTGGCATTTATTATCCTGAGGGCAGCCTGAAATCCCGACTTTGTGCCAAGGGGAATGCGCTTCTCTACGCTTTTTGCCGTGAATATGCCGTCCCGTTCAGGCGTATCGGCAAGTGGGTGGTGGCGACGCGACCTGAAGAAACGCCGGCTTTGCGGGCCATTGAAGCCCATGCCAAAAAAGCAGGGGTGACAAGCTTGAGTTTTCATGATGGCGCGGCTGTGCGTGCGGCGGAGCCGGCGGTGCAGGCCGTGGCAGGCTTATGGTCGCCAACCACGGGCATTCTTGATGTTGCGGCATACATATCTGCGCTTGAAGCCCGCTTCTCTGACCTCGGCGGTGTCCTTGTTTCCCATACTGCGGTCACCGCAGTGGGGCAGGCTGGAGCGGGCGACCTGTGGGTGGAGGCTGGCGGGATGCGCCTGGGCGCAACAATCGTGGTCAATGCTGCGGGCCTGGGGGCTCAGGCCGTGGCGCGCGCGACCGAAGGGCTGGCCAGCCGATTTATCCCTGAGCTACACCTGTCGAAAGGGAGCTATTTCAGCTATCGCGGCAGAAGTCCCTTCCGGCATTTGATCTATCCGGTGCCCGAACCTGGCGGGTTGGGCGTGCATGCAACGATCGACCTGGCTGGTGATCTCAGGTTTGGTCCTGATGTTGAAGCCGTATCCGAGCCGGACTATCGTGTTGATCAAAGTAAATCGGAAATATTCGCCGGGCAAATACTTAGATACTATCCAGGTCTCGATCGTCAAAGACTGTCGCCGGATTTCGCAGGTATTCGGCCACGACTTGCGCCCTCAAACGACCTTAGCGACTTTGCAGTTTCAGGGCCAACAGCGCATGGTGTTGAAGGGCTATACAACCTGTTCGGTTGCGACAGTCCCGGGCTTACGTCGTCTCTGGCGTTGGCTGAGTGGCTCGCTAGCGCTATGATTTTGCCTAAATAGAAGCTGCGGGATGATTACTTCAAAAAAGAAAGTAGTCGTGTGGATGGTTAAATGAATTTTAACTTCAATTGCGACAAACTGATGATGGCATCATTGGGCGTTTTTTCGCCTGTTGGTTGTCGACGCGGTATGGAAAGCACGAATAGGGGTCCGGTCTTGACGATTGCGCAATCGATGGTTTCTTGCAATGCCAGGGCTGGCAAGGACATATGAATCTACAATATTTTCAGATGGCGCTTGATTTCATCGAATCTTCCAAGAAGTTTCGAACGCTGGATGAACTCGGCGTTGCTTTCCATCAAGCCACCCAAACCCTTGGGTTTGACCATTATGCCTGTGTATCCTGTGTTGAATTTGGTGCGCTTCCCGATGGCGCCGTATTCCTGGCGGACTATCCGGACGACTGGACCAAATATTATCTGGAAAATGAATATGACCGCACCGACCGCATCCTGCAGGTGTCGCTGAAGGAGCATATGCCCTTCAACTGGGACAATAACATCATCCATAACGGCATGACGCCGGAACAGTCGGAAATGATGTGTGAGGCCGAGGACGCGGGCCTGCTATACGGCGTTACTGTGCCCATCCATATTGTGGGGGCGTTCCCGGGTGCCGTGAATGTGGTGGGCGAACACCGGGACATCGACCCGGCCGCAGAGCATGCGGTGCATCTGATGAGTGTTTATCTGCACGACGCGGCGCTCAGAATTTCGAAAGAGGGCAAGGCGGCGCTGAAGCCGGTTGCCAAACTGACTCCGCGCGAAAAGGAATGCCTGCAGTGGGTGGCTGCCGGGAAAACCGACTGGGAGATATCTGGCATTCTGTCGATTGCAGAAAGAACGGTGCATACACACGTGGAAAGTGCAAAGACCAAACTGGGTGTCAACACCAGGGTTCAGGCCGTTGTGAAGGCCTTTCTGACCAACCTGATTCACCACTAAGGGTTGCTTTTAACAATCAACGCCGAAAACCTAGTCTGTTCGGCTGATATTCTTGCTTCTAATAATAAGTCATCATTGCCTCACTACCCAATGTCAATGAAGGAGGTGAGTGATGATCCATGTTGTGAGTTCCTTAAACAGGACCGAGTACAGCGGCTACCTTCGTCAGCTTTGGCAGCAGCGTTATGATGTCTTTGTAGAGAAGATGGGATGGAGCCTGGATTGCGCACGGGGGATCGAGCGCGACCAGTTTGACCGTCCTGACACTGTTTATCTTCTGTGCATAGATGATGGCGGTAACCTCAAGGGAGCTATGCGTCTGCTGCCAACTGTGCAGCCACATCTGATGAGCGAAACCTTCCCGCAGCTGTGCGCCAGCGGTGTGCCCCGGTCCAAAACCACGTGGGAAGTTTCCCGCTTCTATAGCCTGACCGGACGCCACATGATGCTGGAGCGTGACCGCACGGTCAGCGAACTGGTGTGCGGCCTCTTTGAATATGGCTTGCTGGCAGGGATCGACAGCGTGACCTGCGTTGCCAGCATGGTGCTGTTCCCAACCATTCTGAAAGCCGGCTGGAACGTGACGCCGCTTGGCTTGCCGTCGGTGTCCGACGGTGAAGTTATTCTGGCATTCAAGATTGACCTGTGTGCTGCGGATTATGTGGCCGTTTGTGAAACCCGCAATATCGAAGGCAGCGTGCTGAACACCGCACCCAGCCGCGAACTCGAGCTGGAGATGGCTGTATGACACTGCATGATAGCCCTCAGTTCAGCAACCGTACGTCCCCGCTCGATTCCAGCATAGCCCGACTGATGTTCATGTTCGGGCAGCTGGAAGCCTGGCAGGTTGAAAGCATCATCAGCCGGGTTCACCGGGCCTTGCCGGTTCCGGTAGCCCGCCCCGAGGAAGAGAGCACAGACACAGAGGCGCTGAGCAAAGCCGATGTCGCCCAGCGCGGTGTGGTGCAGCTTCTTTACCTGATCGCGGCTCAGACCTACGCCGACATCCTGTTTGCGCTGACCTATGCGGAGACGCTGGCGATGATGAGCGGCGCAGATTTTGAAACACAGGGGACAGCCCACTAGGCTGTGCCCGGAACCAGATCTCTGGTGACCTCCTCCAGCACTCAGGACCGCTGGTTGGGGCATTCAACCGCCGGGCGTGTGTGGTGACGCGCCCGGCGGTTCTACTTTTAGAGGGGCTGTTTCAGGTCGTCCGGCCCCGGCATCCGCCCATCGCATTTTCATTGCTGCCTGAGGGGTGGTCTTTAGCCTGCTGCCTTGGGGGAGGGCGCACGGCCAGTGCCGTGCGTCCTCTATCGTGTTGTGCAAGACAGAGGAGGGGATCATGCATATGTTAGGAAAATTTGCGGCCGCGGCCACAGCGTCATTGATGATGGCGGCAACGGCCAATGCTGGCGAAAAGGAAGACGCGCTGATCGACAGGGTTGTGGGGGCTTATGGCGGCAAGGCGTTGACCGAAGCCAGCGCCATGAGGATTTCAGACCGGTACAAGATTTTGGCGGTGGGCCAAAGCGTAGACCCAAAGGTCATGGATATCGGCCACAATTATGTTGATCTGATTATCGATTTTGAGAACCAGCGCAAAAGCGTGATGGCCTGGAACAAGAACCGGGCTGGCAATGGCCTGAACCAGACCATTCATGACGGCCAGACCGGCTATAATGTGGATCACCTGAACCAGAACCAGTTTGAAAACGCCAACCTGCAATATGCGGTTTTGGGCGGTGGTATCATGCGCACGACTGATGCCGCGCTGGTGCGACTGCTTGCCGATGGCCGGGAAACGGCAGTTCATGGCGGCGAGGCCCTGTATCAGGGGCAGGCGCACGAGAAACTGACCTTCAAAATGGAAGGCAGCCCTGACCTGACCCTGTTCATCAACAAGGAAACCGGCCTTGTCAGCAAAATGGAGCGCTATAACCCGGTGTTCGGGACACTCAGCTACCTGTTCGATGATCACCGGACAGTGGACGGTGTGACCTACGCCAGCGATATGAATTTCCTGATTGATGGCCAACCCAACATCATTTCGATCAGCCGGTCTGTTGACATGACGCCGGACCTCACGGGCGCTTTTGACGTGCCGACAGACTATGAAGCCCGCGGCCAAACCGTGGATACGTCTGAAATGTCGGTGCTGGACCTCGGTGACGGTGTTTATTTTGCCGGGCAAAACATCGGCTATTCCATCTTTGTGGACGCGGGCGACCATTATATCGCGTCAGGCGGCTATGCGGGCCTGAAGGACCGGCTTGCAGCTGTGCAGGCGCAGGCGGGCAACGAGAAGCCGCTCGGCAAGCTGGTGGTGACGCACCACCATAGTGACCACCTGGGCGGTATGAATGAGGCCGTGGAACTGGGCGCAACCCTGGTAACGGTGGCCGAACATGTCCAGCCCATTCAGGAAAGCCTCAACCAGCCGCTGGCGGATGATAGGTTTGAGCTGGTGGAAGGCCAAACGACGCTGTTGGGCGGCAAGATTGCACTCCATGATATTTCAACCGCGCACGCGGCCAACTATTTGTTGTTCTATATGCCTGCGCGGAAGCTGGTATTCAGCGCCGACCATTTCGGGACACCGCTGGTAAGCGGCCTGCCGGTTGCCAACCTGAATATGGTGACCTTCCGCCAGGCGCTGGAGCGACTTGGCATCGATACCCAGGTCTTCTACAGCGCCCATGGTGGCCGGGCCTTGACGCTTGCGGAACTGCGCGCCGCGACTGACGCCTATGAGGCTAAGGGCTGCCCGGCAGGGTTTGAGATCTGCGCGGACTGAAGCCGCAATATGCATCTGAAATAATGAAGGGCCCCACCGTGGTGGGGCCCTTTTGCCGTGGTTCCTATCGTACGGGAAAGTAGTAGGGAACCGTTCGGAAGGGTCTCTAGATCAGGCCAAAGCCGTTATCGTCCACAAGCAGCGTACCGTCTGCCAGCTGGATTGCGTCGATACCGCCGAAATCGTCCTGGTGATTATCAAGCGTGATGGTCGAACCGTCGGATGACCCGTCATCGATGGTCAGAAGCCAGCCGCCGCTGCCGTCTGCCACCAGCGTGAGGTCGGCTGCTGTAATGCCGTCGCCGAACATCAGCGTGTCGGTGCCGTCGCCTTCCTTGCCCTTGTCGGTGATCAGGTCGTCGCCGTCACCCAGGCGGTAATAGTAGGTATCGCCGCCGTGGCCGCCCATCAGTTCATCCTCGCCGCGACCACCGAACAGGAAGTCAGACCCGTTCGCGCCCTTCAGCACTTCGGTGTAGCTGTCGCGGTTGTTGGTGCCGAACAGAAGGTCACTGCCATTGGTGCCGGTGGTTTGCGTCACCTGCGCGTGGCCGTTCCAGGCGTCGCTGTAGGTCAGGTCCATATAGCTGTAGCCGTCTGCGCCCAGCACGCCAACCGTGGCGTCGGACACCGGCAGGCCGGCATCATCAAGCGATCCCAACAGCTCGATCAGGTTCGCTGTGGCGTCTGTCCCCATGCTGCCGACATTATCGAAGGCGAAGGCCGCCCAGCCGTCAGATGTTTCCACCTGCAACAGGAAGTCGTCGTCGCCATTCTGCAACAGCACGATCTGGTCGATGGACACGCCGCTTGCGTCGAAATAGTCAGCCAGATGGCCGGCATTCTCAAGCGCAACAGCCGTTGCCGCCGCTTCATCCGCTGTGGCCGCGAAGCTGGTGGCTGTGAAGTCCTCAACAGCCTCCGTGCGCACCAGAATGCGGGTGATCACCGGGTCGTGGTCAGACGCTGGCTGGCCGAAGTCTGCGTTCACATGCACATAATCGATCTGTGCGCTGGCCTGCAGGCTGTCCGACAGCATGATATGGTCGATCACATCGCCGTAGCGCGTGGTGGTGTCGTCGCCTGGTGCGGATTCGCCGACAATGTTCCAGACTTCATCGTCCTGCAGCTCCACCATTGGCTCGGTGCGTTTAATGTCGTTGAAATCACCCAGCACAAGGATGTTGGCGTCAGCGTTGGCGTCCAGCAGTTCGTCCAGCAGGGTATTCAGCTGGTCTGCTTGCACCAGCCGGTCTGCTGCGTCGTCATTGGTGTCAGGGTCGGTGCCCTTGCTGCCTGATTTCAGGTGGACATCAATGATGGTGAAGACCTCGCCGTTGAAGGTGAAATCGGCCTTCAGCGGGAAGCGCGGGAAGCTGGAGCCATAATCCACTTCGGTCAGCAGGTCAGCCGAGCCCTCAACATAATCCACCCGGTCGACCCGATAGAGGATGGCGCTCGCGATTGCCGTCACGCCGCCCGACCCAGCCTGGGTCACTTCCTCATAAACATAGCCATATTCTGGGCCGCCGGCTGCGGCGATGGCGTCGACGATGGCGTCAAGCTGCTCCACCGTGTGGGCGTTCGAAACTTCCTGAAGGCCGATGATGTCGGGTGCCAGCATGTTGGTGACAATATGGCCCGCGACTTCAGTGGCATTGTTCGCCAGTTCGCCCGTGCCAAAGTTCGCGACACCCGCGATATTATAGGACGCAGCCGTCAGGTGCTCCGCGTCGCCCGCCAGCAGGGTTACTTCCGGCTCAGGCCCTGGATCACCGCCGCCGCCATTGGTGTTGTCCACGTCAAAGCCGTAGGCAGGCTTGCCGTCTGTCACCACAATGTTGTTGAAGGCGAAGGCTTCGCTGCCGCCGTTGGTGGAGGCGGTGACGGTCAGCACCAGTTCATTCCCGGCGTCCCCAAGGGCCTTGAAGAAGGTCTGGAAGTCGTTCGTCAGCGCCACGCCTGTGCCGTCCACCAGGGCAGGGTCATTCAGCGTGACTATCGCGCCGCCTTCCATGGTGTAGGTCAGGCTGCCGTCTTCGTCGATCGCCAGCTCAAGCACCGTGATCGGATCGCCGCCGTCGATGGAGGCTGTGACGATGAGCGTATCGTCGCTTTCGAAATCACCCATGGCTGCCAGGTCCATTGATACATAGGGCGTGCTGGCGCCGGTAATATCAAACGTCCAGGTGGCGGTCATCGGACCGCTGTTCTGGCTGTTCACCGTATCGGTAATGCCGAAGAAAGGGTTGGTGTCGCCCGCGTCAACAATGCCCAGTGTGTCCGGCTCGTAGGTGCCCGCGCTATCGTCGGCGAGCGAGAAGGGGATGTTTGATGTCACGCCGCGCTGCATTTCGCTGAAGGCGTCACCCAGCGACCAGCCGTCTGTGCTGTCCTGTGTGAAGTCCAGCAGATTCAGGTCACCGTCTGCTGAAAGGGCCGTGGCGATCACATCGGGGGTGAGAACCACATCGCTTTCAAACTTGATGTTATCGACGAAAATATTCTCGGAGCCGGAGTTTGTATCCGCGCTGACCATCAGTTGGATCTGGCTGGCGTCCATGCCGTTGTCAGCAATGATCTGGTCAAGTGCCGTGATAAAGCCGTTCCAGTTGGCGCTGCCGTCATCGGCGGACGGCTGGCCTTCAAGGCCGGGTTCGCCAAGGCTCAGAAGCGATACAGTGGTGGTGCCGTCGGTGATCGCGACGGAGAAATTATCGTTGGATTCATAGCCCGTTGAGGTGATCCAATAGTCCAGCGACAGGGCAACATCGCTATGGCCTGTCAGGTCCACGGGGTCAAAAATCAGCATCAATTGGCCATCGCCGTCGTTGAACTCGAAATTCTTCTCGTCGGCGCCTACCGCGGTGCCGTCTGCACCCACATTCGGCGCGTTGGTCCCCGCGTATGAGTTCACACCGATAAAGTCGCTGCTTTCGTTCGTGACCGGCCCGGTCTCGTTCGACCGCGTGGCGAACCAGCGTGTCTCGAAACCGAGGTCTAATGGGTCGGCCGAGTCGTGGCTGGCACCCGCATTTGTCAGCGCCTCGCCGTCAGCGACACTGTCGGTGGTGTAGGTGCTATTTCCGTCTAAGTCATTGAAATCCTGTGAAGCAATGATGCTCATTGGTAGAGTCCCCTGATCAAATTTCCCCTCAGCGATACAGATTTTCCCCTTCTGTAGCGCCTATTCCTGACCATTTGGTCAGGAACAATCATGCAACTATGACGGCTGTTTGTTAAGCTTTTTTTAACCATGAGAAATGAGGGCGCAAAACGTGCGGGGCACAATAATACTGGGAATCCAACGCTACCGGCGCGGGACCTGTTGAGGATCAGAGATGGAAAAAAGTGAAAGTGGGCCGTTCTGTTGCTAGGTGGCCCAACCCCCACCTGATGGCGTCAACCATCAGGAATTTATAAATGTAGTAGCTATGACTGCTTACGCAGCAACAGCATACTCGACGTTGTTGTCGTTAGCATTTATTTAAGGTGGCCCATCACGGCGGTGCCATCCCGGGCGAAGAGCAACATCTTTCGATACACGTCGATCCTGGTTCGCCCCCATCAGCAACGGTCTGGTGACCGTAGGCCTTGATTATCCAGGTAATCAGGCCGTTCCTGGTGGAGGCGCCGGGTACTGCCCCCGGGTCCGCAATAGCTACTCAATGCACCGTTTATCGCCATAGCTGCCAAAGCAGCACCCCTGATATAAGCAATTCCCGGGGCGATTTAAAGGCCAATAAATTTTTGTCTGACGATTTTAGTACAGATTCGGGATTTTCCCGAAATTGTGGCATAATATCGCCCTTGAGGGTCAACCCAATAGAGGAGAATGATCCATGGCTGACCAACAGCATTGGGAATGGGCGGCTCAGACTGGCCCCCGCGGCAACCTGCGCGAAGCGGTTGCGCTTTTCAGTACAGAAGACGAATTGCAGGCCGCAGTGGATGACCTTGAATGCCATGGGTTCTCCAATGCTGCCGTATCAAGGCCAAAATCGATTCCGGAGATCGAAGCCGCAGTCCAGCATCCAGTCACATCGGTGCAGGACCTGGAAGATGACGCCAGCGTGCCGCGCGAGGCCTATATCGACAAGGACAGCCGTTCAAGCGGCATGATGGTGATGATTGTGGTGCCGGTTTACATTCTGCTGCTGGCTGGTGCTGGCATTGCAGCCGGGCACGGGCTTGAGACATGGGAGGCCGTTGTGCTGACTGTCGGGCTTGGCCTTATCGGCATGCTGGGCGGTGGCTATTATGCCATGCGCTATTCGCGCCGCGCCAGCGAACGGGTGCGCGAAGAGCAGGCGCGCGGCGGGCTGCTTTTGTGGGTACGCACCGGCAGCCGCGAACAGGAAGACCGGGCGCTTGAAATCCTCAGGCGGCATGCGGGCCGGGATGTCCACCTGCACGGCCCGGCCATCCACTAGGCTTCGCAGGCTCGCAAATTGCATGATTGGGCGCTGTTATGGCGCCCATTTTTTACACAATTAATCACCCGTATTAGAGGTCGGCCTATTGCCTCGGGCCACGTCACGCCCTATAGCTTTTTATCAAGTTTAATCGGGTGGTAGGACGTATGCAGCAATATCTAGATCTTCTGGCGCGTATCCGGCGCGAAGGAACCTTTAAGGGTGACCGCACGGGTACGGGAACCTACAGCGTGTTCGGGCACCAGATGCGTTTCAACCTGGCGGATGGCTTCCCGATGGTGACCACCAAGAAACTGCACCTCAGGTCCATCATCCATGAACTTCTGTGGTTTATCGCCGGTGACACCAACATCAAATACCTGAAAGATAATGGCGTTTCCATTTGGGATGAGTGGGCGGACGAGCATGGCGACCTGGGGCCGGTTTATGGCCACCAGTGGCGCAGCTGGCCCGCGCCGGACGGCACCACCATTGACCAGATCACGAACCTCATAGACCAGATCAAGACCAACCCGAACAGCCGCCGACTGATCGTGTCGGCCTGGAATGTTGCAGACGTGGACAGTATGGCATTGCCGCCATGCCACTGCCTGTTCCAGTTTTATGTGGCTGACGGAAAACTTTCCTGCCAGCTGTACCAGCGCAGCGCGGACGTGTTCCTGGGGGTGCCGTTCAATATCGCGTCCTACGCGCTTTTGACCCACATGATGGCGCAGGTATGTGACCTGGAAGTCGGGGACTTTGTCCACACATTCGGGGATGCACATCTCTACAGTAATCATATCGAACAGACAGACCTCCAACTGAGCCGTGAGCCTAAACCGCTGCCGAAACTGACACTGAACCCGGATGTGAAAGACCTGTTCGCCTTTACGTTCGATGATATCCAGATCGATGGGTACGAGGCCCATCCTCACATCAAGGCCCCTGTGGCGGTTTAGACCTGAAAGCAGGGGCAAGGAGGGGGTGTGGCTCGCGATAGTGATATAGATTTCAGGCAATGGGTGCTGCTGCTGTTCGTTGTGCTGCTGGGTGGGGGGCTTACCTGGTCGGCAACCAGTGAAAGCGTTCGCTCGGCCCAGGCGGAAGCGCGCGCCAGCTTCAACGCAGCGGCTGATCTGTATGCTGATCGGGTCAAGGGTGCGTTGTCGCATGGCCTGGACGCGGCCAGTGATCTCTACAGCTACTATGAAGCCACGGAAGAGATCGATCACGTTACTTTCCAACGACTGATCTCAAGCTATTCCAGCCTCAATGAGCACCGCAAGATGGTGGGGGTTGCAGTTGCGGCGACGCCAGATACCGTTGGAGCATTGGAAGCCTATGCAAAAGAGCATTACCCAGGTGAATTCTCTTTGCGGGGTGCAGGGGATGTTGTTGGTTCGAGCGAAAGCGGTCGGCCGGGCAGTGGCGCCCAGCGCGCCTTCTATATGCTCTATGTATGGGCCCCGAACGAAGACCGGGCAGAGCGCTGGCGCGGTGTCGATATCGGCGCCTACACACCGCTCAATGCCTTTCTTGAGGAAACCCTTGAAAAGGGTCAGCCTGCGGCCATTCCCATGCCGCCCCTTGAAACAGAAGACCGGTCCTGCGTGCTTCTGGCTACACCATTCGTCAGCCAGGTCGGCGTGGACGGTGTGATCATCCAGATCCTTGATATGCCGAAACTGCTGGACGAGGTTGCCTCAAGTCAACGCTTCTCGCGGTTGAATGCGCGCTTTTCCAGCAGTTGGCGGGGGGGCGCCATGGTGCAGGACATGATGATCATTGACGGTACCTTCAGCCCGGAAACTTTCCCGCCACCAGCGGCAAAGCCTTGGATTGCTTCCCACGAGGTCGCCATCGGTGGCCAGATGTGGCAGGTCCAGCCCTGGGCGCCGTATGAGGCTTACAGGATTGACTATGGTGCTGCGGTGATTACCGCCAGCGTTTGCCTGATCATGACAGGGCTTGTGGTTTTCATCGTCTGGTCCCAGTCGCAGCGGGCCAAGCGGGTGGTTGACATTGTCAACCGGCGCACGCGGGCGCTCAAGGAAGCGCACGACGAACTTGAGGACCATTACCGCATGCTGCAGAACCTCAACAGGGATGTAGAGGAAGCGCGCAAATCGGCTGAGACGGCCAACAGGGCCAAGTCGGAATTCCTGGCAACCATGAGCCATGAGCTTCGGACGCCGCTGAATGCCATTCTTGGGTTTTCGCAGATCCTGCAGGAACAGGCGCTGGGGCCCCTCGGGGACAATCGCTATGCGGAGTACGCCAAGGATATCAACGCCAGCGGCAGCCACCTCCTTGCCATCATCAACGACATTCTTGACCTAGCGAAGCTTGAGGCCGGCAAGATCCAGATCGAGCAGAAGCGCTTATCGTCGCGCCTTCTGGTGGACCGGGTGATCGCGCTTCTGGTGCAGCAGGCCTCCAACAAGGGGATCGAGCTGAAGGCCGAATTCGCCATGAATATGCCAGACCATATTCTGGGCGATGAACTTCGGCTCAGGCAGATTTTGATCAATCTTGGGTCAAACGCCATCAAATTTACCAACCAGGGAACGGTGGTGTTCCGCCTGCATCCGCGGCCGTTCGCGACCGGGCAGGCCGGTTGGATTCTGGAAGTTGAAGACACGGGCATCGGTATTCCGGAAGAAAAGCAGGCAACCCTGTTTGACCGCTTCACGCAGGTGGATGCGGCGCTGTCGCGTCGGCACGGCGGCGTGGGGCTTGGCCTTGCCATCTGCCGGGAGCTGGTTGACCATATGGAAGGCGCTATCAGCGTGCGCAGTATTCCGAACGTGGGCACAACCATCCGGGTTCATCTGCCGCTGATGGAAGCAGACCCGGAAACTGACGACGACGGCATGATCTGATGCGGATGTTAGGAGTTTAGAATGACACTTTCAGTGATAGTCGCCATGGCGGAAGACCGGGCCATCGGGCGGGGCAACGACCTGCCGTGGCATTTGCCGGCGGACCTGAAATATTTCAAAGCCACGACCATGGGCAAACCCATCGTTATGGGGCGCAAGACCTTTGAAAGCATCGGTCGTCCGCTGCCCGGACGCCGCAATATTGTGGTGACGCGCAATGCTGACTGGTCAGCCGACGGGGTCGATGCCGTCCCATCGCTACAGGCCGCAAAGGAAGCCGTCGCCGACGTGGAGGAAGCCATGATCATCGGCGGCGCACAAATTTACGGACAGTGCCTTGATGTGGCTGACAGGCTTTATATCACCGAAGTAAGCATCACTGTGCCGGACGCCGATGCCTGGTTCCCTGACTTCATCCTGGATGATTGGCGGGAAGTCAGCCGGGAAGAACACCCGGCTGAGGACGGCAGGCCAGCCTATGCTTTCGTCGTGTATGAGCGCGCCTAGGCGCTGACACCCAGCTTTTCGGAAACCTGCGCGGCGATGGCCCGGTAGGCCTTGCTGACCGGGCTGTCGGGCTCTGCCGCCACAATCGGGTCACCACTGTCGGCGTGTTCACGTACGCTCATGTGAAGCGGAATGCCGCCCAGGAAATCACAGCCAAGTTCGCCTGCCGTATCGGCAGCACCGCCATGGCCGAAGATGTGCGATTCTTCGCCGCAGTGCGGGCAGTGGAAGGTGCTCATATTCTCAATGATGCCCATGATGGGCACATCGACCTTGCGGAACATGGCCAGGCCCTTGCGCGCATCAATCAGCGCCAGGTCCTGAGGGGTGGAGACAATCACGGCGCCCGTGAGCGGCGCCTGCTGCACCATGGTCAGCTGCACATCGCCTGTGCCGGGCGGCATGTCTACGATCAGCACATCCAAGGGGCCCCAGGCCACGTCCTTCAGAAGCTGCTGGGTTGCGCCCATCACGCGCGGGCCGCGCCATACCACGGGCTGGTCCACATCGATCAGGAAGCCGATTGACATCACCTTCAGGCCGTGCGCCACAATGGGCTGGATAATCTTGTTCTTGATTTCGGGCTTGTCATCGACGCCCAGCAGCATCGGCAGGCTGGGGCCAAAGATGTCTGCGTCCAGAACGCCAACCTTGAGGCCCTGATCCCGAAGCGCAATCGCCAGATTGATGGAGGTGGTGGATTTGCCCACGCCGCCCTTGCCGCTGGCGACAGCCACAATATGCTTTACACCGGGAATTTCAGTTGGTGTTGGGGGTGCCTTGCCGCCAACCGGTTGGCCCTTGGGCGCTGCCTGGGCCTGCCGGGCGGCGGTCATGATCACATTGGCTTCTTCAACACCTTCAACCGCGCGGGCCGCGGATTCGATGGCGGTCCGGAGGGCCTCTGCGCCGGCCTGGTCACGGCCTGAAAGCTCCAGAATGATGCCTACCTTGCCGCTATCCACCACAATTGCGCTAACGAGTCCCGCCTCCATGACAGACTGATCGGCTCCGGGAACCTTGATTTCATTTAGCGCCGCTTCAACGGACTTTTTCAGCGTATCAGACATAAAAAACCTGCGTTTCGGGTAAAAAGCTTGCGAATTTGGCCGAGTATCATTGCAGCCGCTTGGCACGTACCATATATAGGCAGACAAGACACGGTCTTTCTATAGGTGAAAGTGCCGCAGTTTCGATTGGTGCATTCGCACCGAAGGGGAGAAAAATATGCCTTGGCAAAATAACGGTGATGGTGACCGCCCAAACCCTTGGGGTAACGGCCCGCGCCGCGGCGGCGGTGGTGGCGAGCCACCAAATTTCGATGAGTATATCCGTAAGGGACAGGACCAGTTGAGGAAAGCGCTGCCTGGCGGCAAGGGTGGGCCGATGCTTATCCTGCTGATTGTGGTTCTGGGGTGGTTGGCCAGCGGCCTCTACCGCGTTGAGCCGAACGAACAGGCCGTCGTGCTGCGCTTTGGCGAGTGGACCGAGTCCGCAACGCCAGGCCTGCATTGGCACCTGCCTTACCCGATTGAAACGGTGGAAGTGCGCGGTGTTACCGATGAGAATCAAGTCTCCATCGGCAGCCGGGTTACGGAAAGCCGCCGGTCGGGCCGCCAGAGTTTTGCCCGTCCTGACGAAAGCCTGATGCTGACACAGGATGAGAATATCGTGGATGTCCGTTTCAACGTGGTGTGGCGCATCAAGGACCTGGGGAACTATCTGTTCCGCCTTCAGGACCCGGACGGCACGATCAAGTCTGTTGCGGAAAGCGCCATGCGCGAAATGATCGGCCAGAACAAGATCACGCCAATCATCACCACCGCACGGGGGCAGATTGAGCAAAGCACCAAGGAACTGATCCAGCTTACGCTCGACCAGTATCAAGCGGGCGTTGACATCTTGCGGGTTCAGATCATCGAATCTGAAGCACCGGCAGAGGTCAAGGACGCCTTCCTTGATGTGCAGCGTGCTGAAGCCGATCAGCAGCGTTTCCAGAACGAAGCGACCAAATATCGGAATGAAGTGATCCCGAAAGCGGAAGGTGAGGCGGAACAAATGGTTCAGCAGGCCGAAGCTTATCGGGCACAGGTAGTCGCCCGTGCACAGGGTGAGGCCGCGCGTTTCAGCTCTGTCTACAATGAATATGTCCTGGCCAAAGATGTGACCCGCAAGCGGATCTATCTGGAAACCATGGAGCAGATTCTGGCTGGCATGGACAAGATTGTCATCGACGGCAAAGCCGGCAACGGCGTGGTGCCATACCTGCCGCTGAATGAGCTGAAGAAAAGCGAAGGAGAAAAGCCATGAATGCTAAGACAATTGCAGGCCTGGTCGTTCTGGGCGCTCTTCTTCTTGTTGGTCTCAGTGGCTTTTACGTCATTGACGAACGCCAGCAGGCCATTGTTGTTAAATTCGGTAACCCGCAGCGGACAGTGACCGCCCCGGGGCTGCACTTCAAGCTGCCGTTCCTGGAGCAGGTCATCTTCCTTGAGAAGCGTATCCTGAGCCTGGACGTGCCGCCACAGGAAGTGCTGGCATCCGATCAGCGCCGTATTCTGGTGGACAGCTTCGCCCGTTACCGCATCGCCGACCCGCTGAAGCGGTACCAGGCCGCGCGGACAGAAGTGGGCGCAGCCCGTCTTCTTGAAGATGCGATGGAATCGACAGTGCGTCAGGTGCTGGCAAAAGAGCCGATGAATGAGATCGTTTCCGGCCAGCGCGCTGAATTGATGAAAAAGATCAGCGATCTGACCAACCAGCGTGCCCTGACATTCGGCCTAGAGGTGGTGGATGTGCGCCTGAAGCGTGTTGACCTGCCACAGGAAAACAGCAAGGCCATCTTCATGCGTATGGAAACCGAGCGCCAGCGCGAAGCCGCTGAGAAACGCGCGTCGGGCCGACGTGACGCTGTGAAGATCAGGGCTGCGGCGGACCGCCAGGTGGCGGAAATCATCGCCCAGGCTGAGCGTAAATCGCAGACCATTCGCGGTGAAGCAGATGGTGAAGCCGTGAAGATTTTCGCTGATGCATACGGCAAAGACGAAGATTTCTTCGAATTCTACCGGACCATGCAGGCTTACAGGAAATCCTTGGGCAAGGACGATACACGCCTTGTCCTGTCCCCGGACAGCGAGTTCTTCAAGCTGTTCATGGATAGAAAATAGTCCAGGGCGCCTGATACGCCATGGACTGGAAACTGCTACTTATCGGGCTGGGCCTCGCTTTCTTCATTGAAGGCGCGGCCTATGCCTTGATGCCAGAAGGCTTCAGAAAGCTGCTGGTCGCAGCATCCAAACAGCCCACCGCAAAGCTAAGGGTTATGGGCTTGACCCTCGCGGCGATCGGTGTTGCTGTAGTCTGGCTGGTTCAAGCGACTTTTGACGCTTGAGGGTAAGGCCAACGCGAGTGATGAAAAAAAATTGAAGGAGTAAGTGCCTTGAGCACCACCTTAGTAAAAGCAATTAACACGCGGACGACAGCCGACATGTCGGGCAAAACAATGAAAATTTTGCTCACTTCCATTATGATTTTGGCGGCAGCCATGACCTCCATGGGGCCGGTTGCTGCTCGCGGCGCTCCAGACAGCTTCGCCGACCTGGTTGAGAAGCTTTCGCCTGCAGTCGTGAATATTTCCACTGTGCAAACGATCCGTGGCCGTGGCGGCCGCCGGGCGCCAGACCTGCCGGAAGGCGTACCGTTTGGTGACCTGTGGGACCAGTTCCGTGACCGCATGGAAGAAGACCAGGAGCCCCGCGAGGCGCGTTCGCTCGGGTCAGGCTTCATCATTTCCGCTGAAGGCATCGTGATCACCAACAACCACGTGGTGGAGGATGCCGACGAAATCACGGTCACCACCGCAGACGGTGACGACTTCCCGGCCACGGTCCTTGGCCGCGACGCGTTGTCTGATATCGCTGTTCTCAAGATTGAACATGAAAATGGCGACAATTTCCCGTTCGTGAAATGGGGTGACAGCGACGATGAGCGTATCGGTGACTGGGTAATCGCCATCGGTAACCCGTTCGGCCAGGCCGGCACGGTAACCGCAGGCATCATTTCCGCCCGCAACCGGTCGATCAACAATTCGAATGATGTTGAATTCCTTCAAACCGACGCTTCAATCAACCGTGGTAACTCCGGTGGTCCGCTCTTCAATATGAAGGGTGAAGTCATCGGCGTGAACACGGCGATCTTCTCGCCAACTGGCGGCAATGTGGGCATTGGTTTTGCGATCCCGTCCAACGACGCGTCCCGCGTGACTGCTGAACTGCAGGAGCACGGCAAGGTACGTCGCGGCTGGCTGGGTGTTGGCATTCAGCCGATGACCGAAGAGTTCGCTGAATCCCTGGGCATCGAGCAGGAAGAAGGCGCAATTGTAACCCGCGTGGAGCCAAACAGCCCGGCAGATGCTGCTGGCGTTCGTGAAGGCGACATCATCACCAAATGGGACGGCAAGACGGTTGAAGACAGTAACCGCCTGTCTATCCTGGTGAAACGCACCGAGATCGGCAAGCCTGTGAAGGTTGAAGTGATCCGTCAGGGCAAGCGGGAAACCCTTGAAGTCACGACCGGCGAGCTGCCTGCAGCCATGGTGCCGGGCAATGACGACGACCAGGGTGGTGAGGGCGACCGTCCGGACCGCAGCGAGCGTGAGCTTGTTGAAGGTATGGAACTGGCACCGCTCAACGAAACCCTGCGCCGCCGCTATGAAATCGCTGACGATGTGGAAGGCGTGGCTGTGCTGCGTGTTGCACGCCGGGCACCAGCTGCCCGTCAGGGCATCCGTCCGGGTACTGTGATCCTGCGGGTCAACCAGCAGTCGGTTGATAACCCGGCCCAGATCGTCGATATCATCGAAGAAGCGCGCGCCGATGGTCGCGAGCGGGTTCTGTTCCTTGTGAACTACCGCGGCACCACGGCCCACGTTTCCCTGCGCCTGATGCAGGACCGCGATGAGGGCGAAGAAGAATAGTCAGCGATAGAGTGCTGAAACAGGAAAAGGGCCGGTTTTCACCGGCCCTTTTTCATTGTTCCAAGCTTGGAAGACTAGAGAAGCCCTTCGACTGAACGGGACGGGCTGACTTCCGTGATGCTGTAATGACAGCACTCATTGATATGGAAGGCATCTTCCCGGACGATGGCTTCAAGGGCCTCCCGGCTCTCGGCCTTGGCGATAATCACGCCGCCTGTTAGGGGCACCTTAGGCCCTGACGCCAGGAAGGTGCCCGCATCGAAATATTTCTGCACGAAGGCCAGATGGTCTTCCATGAAGGGTAGGGCATCTTCGCGCGACGTGCGATACTCAAGGTCGATGATGAACAGATTCTGTTTTTCGGGCATAGCGGGGCTCTAGCTCACAAAAACGGCGTCTGCATAGCCCTGGAAATACAGGAGCGTCGTCAGGTCACCATAGGTTACGGCCGCAGCGGCGGCTTCCCGGGTTTTCGGCTTGGCGTGATAGGCCACGCCCAGGCCCGCGGCTTCGATCATCGGGATATCGTTGGCGCCGTCACCTACCGCCAGAATCTCAGCTGCCGTCAGGCCATGCTTGGCGGCCTGTTCGTTCAGGGCCTCAAGTTTGGTGGCTGCGCCGCAAATGGGCTCCTCCACGAGGCCTGTAAGCGCGTTGCCTTCAATGCCGAGGATGTTGGCGCGGTTCATGTCGAACCCGATGGCAGCGGCGACCTTTTCAGTGAAGAAGGTGAAGCCGCCGGATACCAGCACAGCATAGGCGCCGTTCGCCTTCATGGTTTGCACCAGCGCCCGCGCGCCGGCCATCAGCTCGATCCGCTCGTCATAGCACTGTTGCAGCGCATCGGTGGAAAGCCCGGCCAGCAGCGCCACCCGTTCCTTGAGCGCAGCCTCAAAATCCAGCTCGCCGCGCATGGCGGCTTCAGTGATGGCGGCCACCTTGCCTTTGACGCCGATGAAGTCTGCCAGCTCGTCGATGCATTCGACGGTGATCATGGTCGAATCCATATCCGCGAGAATCATTTTCTTCTTCCGGCCCTCGGCCGGTTGCAGGCACCAGTCCAGTCCGTCGATATCATTGAGCGCGTCTTCAATCTGATTGCGGATATTCAGGTCGCCTTCAAAGATCAGATCCACGGCCTTTCCCTCGCTTAAGGTATGGCGCTTTGGTGTGCCTGTTGCCTTGATGGCTTCGATCCCGTCTTCGATCTTTTCGAGGCTTAAGGAACAGTCAGGGTTGACGACAAGGGTTAAAGCGATATCCATGGAGGAACGTCCTTACATTACTGGCTTTGAGGTTGCCTTGAAACGAGCCCTTTTTATTGCAGGTCCAACCGCCAGCGGCAAGTCGGCTTTATCGCTCCGTCTCGCAGAAGATCTTAATGGTGTCATCATTAATTCTGACAGCATGCAGGTATACCGCGATCTGCGGGTGATCACCGCGCGCCCGAGTGAGGAAGAGGAGGCGCGGGCGCCACATAAGCTATATGGCTATCTGGACGCTACTGAAGTCTCAAGCGCCGCCAGTTGGGCCGAAGACGCCATGGTTGAGATTGAAGCGGCCTGGGCGAACGGCCAGACCCCGATCGTGATCGGCGGCACCGGCCTTTATTTCAAGACGCTTCTGACCGGCATGGCGGTGATTCCGGAAATCCCCGACGACATCCGCGCGGCCGTTCGGGCCCGGTGTGACCGGGAGGGCAGTGAGCTGCTGCACAAGGAGCTTGCTGAAGTAGACCCAGTAACAGCAGAGCGCCTGTTCCCGGGCGACAGCCAGCGAATTTGTCGCGCGCTTGAGGTCTACCGCGCCACAGGCAAACCCATCAGCGCCTGGCAGGCTGATACCCCGCCTGGCCCCATGCAGGCGGTGGATGACGCAGGGCTTCTCACCAAGATTGTGCTCGATCCGCCGCGGGATGTTCTTTACGACCGCTGCAACCGGCGCTTCGACCTGATGCTGGAAAGCGGTGCATGGGAAGAACTGGACGCCCTGATCGCGCGCGAGCTGGACCCCAGCCTGCCTTTGATGCGTGCGCTGGGCGTGCCCAGCCTGATTGCCCATCGCCGGGGTGGCCTGTCGCTTGAGGAAGCGGTTGAGGACGCCAAGATGCAAACCAGACGCTTCGCCAAACGCCAATTAACATGGTTCAGAAACCAGTTTGGCCATTGGGATCGCTTTCCTGCGCAATTTTCGGAAAGCGACTACCGGGATTTTTTGAACAAAAAGATCACAAAAGCGGTTGACTGAGTAATTTTCGTACAATAAAACGACCCTATCGGCACCACGCCAGCCCAGGTGCCGATACCTGGAGCCTTTTGCCCAAGACGGCTCCTACTGTGACGAGACCCACCCCGGGGGCGCTCCCAGAGCGCCCCCAACTCTTACTGGGGGCCTGCAACTGGCCCCGTGTTTGCAAGGTGGTTTTCCGTTACGGAACCAAGGACTGGGTAGCCTGTGAGGGCAGGCAAGGTTGGATAAATTGCAAACGGAAACGAACGATGGCATCGACTAAGACGATACAGGACCCGGCAGCGACCGGGGCACCAGGCGACGAGGCAGCAAACGCACCCATGAGTGGCGCGCAAATGATCCTTAAGGCGCTGGTGGACCTAGGCGTCGACACCATTTTCGGTTATCCGGGCGGCGCTGTGCTGCCCATCTATGACGAGATTTTCAAGCAGGACAAGATCCAGCATATCCTGGTGCGCCACGAGCAGGCGGCGGTTCACGCGGCCGAAGGCTATGCGCGCACGACCGGCAAGCCGGGCGTTGTTCTGGTGACCTCAGGCCCGGGGGCAACGAACGCCGTGACCGGCCTGACGGACGCCATGCTGGACAGTATCCCAATCATCTGCATCACCGGGCAGGTTGCCCGCCACCTGATTGGTAACGACGCCTTCCAGGAAGCCGACACCGTTGGTATCACGCGTCCCTGCACCAAGCATAACTATCTGGTGAAAGACACGGCGCTGGTGCCTGACGTGATCTATGAGGCCTTCTATGTGGCCACGAACGGTCGTCCGGGCCCTGTTGTGATCGACATGCCCAAGGACGTTCAGATCGAAAAGGCGCCATACGCGCGCAGCGGTCACCGTGAACACCGCACATACCGCCCGCAGGTTGATGGCGACGAGGCTGCGCTCAGGAAAGCGGCGTACGCGCTGGCGAACGGCGCGCGGCCGATCATCTACTCGGGCGGCGGCATCATCAACGCGGGGCCAGAGGCGTCGGAACTGTTGACAGAATTCGCCAGAATGACCGGCATGCCGGTAACCAGTACCCTGATGGGACTGGGGGCTTTCCCGGCATCGGACCATCAGTTCCTGGGCATGCTCGGGATGCACGGCACGTGGGAGGCAAACCACGCGATGCATGACTGCGACGTGATGCTGGCGATTGGTGCGCGCTTCGATGACCGGGTAACCGGCCAGATCGACGGCTTCTCGCCGGGCTCCACCAAAATCCAGGTGGATATTGACCTGTCCAGCATCAATAAGAATGTTGCTGTGGATATTCCCGTGATCGCGGATGCGGCCAGCGCGCTGAAGCGCCTGATCGCAATCTGGAAAGAAGAAAAGCTGGGCGACAAACAGCCGCCGCTGGTGGCTTGGTGGGACCAGATCGAGCGTTGGCGCATGAAAGACTGTCTGGCCTATGCCGACAGTGATGAGATGATCATGCCGCAGAAAGCGCTGGAGCGGCTGCAGCATTATATCGACGGCAAGGAAGCCATTATCGCCACCGAAGTGGGCCAGCACCAGATGTGGGCGGCCCAGTTCCTGAAGTTCGACAAGCCGAACCATTGGCTGACGTCTGGTGGTTTGGGCACCATGGGATATGGCCTGCCGGCCACCATTGGCGCACAGATCGCCTTCCCGGACCGCTTGTGCATTGACGTATCGGGCGACGCCAGCTTCCAGATGAACCTGCAGGAACTGGGCACGATTTCCCAGTATCAGCTGCCGGTGAAAATCTTCATCATGAACAATGAATATATGGGCATGGTGCGCCAGTGGCAGGACCTTTCCTATGACGGTCGTCGTTCGCACAGCTACTCCGATAGCCTGCCTGACTTCGAGAAGCTGGCGGAAGCGTACGGCATCAAGGGCATGTCCGTTGAGGACCCGGCCAAGCTGGATGACGCCATTCAGGAGATGATCAACCATGATGGCCCGGTTCTGCTGGATTGCCGCGTGGCCAAGATTGAAAACTGTTTCCCGATGGTGCCTGCGGGCGCGGCGCACAATGAGATGCTGCTGGCGGGTGACGTGATTGCGAAACCAAAAGACGACGAAGCACTGGCAGTTGTGTGATTTGGTGTTTAATCTGAAAGTGGAAGAGTAATCAGCAAGATGGACGGCGCAAATATGAAAGAAACTGGCCCAATCGCAGTACATACCATCAGTGTTATCGTGGATAACGAGGCGGGTGTGCTGGCGCGTGTGATCGGTCTGTTCTCAGGCCGCGGCTACAATATTGAAAGCCTGACTGTGTCAACGGTGGACACGAGCCACGAGACGTCCCGGATCACGATTGTGACATCCGGCACGCGCATGGTGATCGAACAAATCAAGGCCCAATTGGACCGCCTGGTGCCTGTGCACAAGGTGGCGGACCTGACAATCGAAGGCGATTTCGTCAGCCGGGACCTGGCTTTGGTGAAAGTTGCGGGTGTCGGCGAAAAGCGGGTTGAGGCCCTTCGCCTGGCGGAAGCCTTCCGCGCGCAGGTGGTGGATGCCAGCCGCGATAGTTTTGTATTTGAGCTTACGGGTGCCGCGAACAAGCTGGACGCGTTCGTGGACCTGATGAGCGAACTTGGACTTGTGGAGGTTGCCCGGACGGGTGCCGTGGCGCTGTCGCGCGGGCAATCCGGCCTTTAGGCGGTTTTACTGAATTTGGCATGCCGGCCTGCCGGGGCGCCGTGAATTGAATTGTTTTGACGGGCGCACGCCCACCAAAAGGATAGTTGAGATGCGAGTTTATTTTGATAGTGATGCCGATGTTAATCTGGTGAAAGACAAGACGGTTGCCATCGTTGGTTACGGCAGCCAGGGCCATGCCCACGCAGGCAACCTGCGCGACAGTGGCGTCTCCCGCGTGATCGTGGCGCTGCGCGAAGGCTCGTCCACGCGCAAGAAGGCTGAAGCCGCAGGCTTTGAATGCATGACTGCCACTGAGGCCGCCAAAGAGGCCGACATGGTGATGGTTCTGGCGCCGGACGAGCATCAGGCCGCCATCTACCGCGATGAACTGCATGCCAACATGAAGCAAGGTGCGGCGCTGATGTTTGCCCACGGCCTCAATATCCACTTCAGCCTGATTGAGCCACGCGAAGACCTGGACGTGATCATGGTTGCACCAAAGGGCCCGGGCCACACGGTGCGCAGCCAGTATGCCGCGGGCAAGGGTGTGCCGTGCCTGATCGCCGTTCATCAGGACGCATCCGGTAAAGCCCATGACCTGTGCCTCTCGTACGCTTCCGCCATCGGCGGCGGCCGCTCGGGCATCATTGAAACCAACTTCCGGGAAGAGTGCGAAACCGACCTCTTCGGCGAGCAGGCCGTTCTGTGTGGCGGCGTCAGCGAGCTGATCAAGGCTGGCTTCGAGACGCTGACCGAAGCAGGCTACGCGCCAGAGATGGCATACTTCGAGTGCCTCCATGAAGTGAAGCTGATCGTGGACCTGATCTATGAAGGTGGTATCGCCAACATGCGCTACTCCATCTCGAACACCGCCGAGTATGGTGACTATAAAACCGGCCCACGGATCATCACCGAAGAAACCAAGGCCGAAATGAAGCGCGTTCTGGAAGACATCCAGCAAGGCCGCTTCGTGAAGGACTTCATGCTGGATAACGCCGCCGGCAACCCTGAGCTGAAGGCCCACCGTGGCCTCGCACAGCGCCACCCGATCGAGGAAGTGGGCACCAAGCTCCGTGGCATGATGCCATGGATGAAAGAGGGCCAACTGGTCGACAAGGCGAAAAACTAACCCCCTTAGACTGCTCTAGCTATTAGAGATCATGGGCGGCCCACTCCTGGGGTCGCCCTTTTTTTGCCTTGAAGCGGGCGTATCAGCGAAAGATCGATTTACTGGGTCAGGCGGAGCTGCTAGGGCTCCCCCAGTTTCGAGGACAACAGGAGCATCCCATGACGAAATTTGCACTCGCAGGTCTATCCCTGTCGGCAGCGCTGGCATTTGCACCATCGGCCGTCGCCGGTGACTTCAGCGGCCTTTATGGTGGCATTGAAAGCGCGGTCGACCTAAGCGACCAGTCGGTACTGGTGGGCGGCGTGATCGGCTACCGCATGGAACCCGTGCCTTATGTGGTCGTGGGCGTTGAGGGCGCGTACGGCAGCCATGTCGACGGCACCCGTGACGTGGGCGGCGCCATTACCGATTTCGGTGGTGAATGGGACATTACTGGCATCGCCGGCATTATCTTTGGTGATGACGACCAGAATATGGTTTACGGCTCCATCGGTTATATGAGCGTCAACTATGACACCATCGACACCGTGGGATCGACCCACTCTGACGACGTGCGCTTTGGCGTGGGCATTGAGCACCAGTTCAGCGACCTGCTGTCGTTCCGCGTGGGTGCCGACTATGCCAAGCCCGCAGGCGAAGCCACCTACCGCATCAAAGCAGGCCTTCTCGTGAGCTTCTAGGCTCGGCAAAGACGAATACAGAGGGCGGCCCGGTTGAGCCGCCCTTTTTTAATCCACTGTAGCCAGAATTTCCCTGATTTTTGGCCGCAAGATGTGAGCGGCGCTACTTAAATTGGACAGCACGGCGACCATAAGGCCACGATCCAGATAGATATCCAGGTTCGCGCTGACGCCGTAAAAGCCCCCGCTGTGGCCAACAATGCGGTCATCCGGTGTGCCGGCAACCTTGAAACCATACCCATAAGGTTCTTGGTGGAACTCCGCTTTAGGCGTGAAAAGCATGTCCGTGAATTGTTTATCCAGAAGCTTGTGGCTGGTTAGGGCGTTCGCGAACCGTTGCAGATCATGCACGTTGGAAAAACAGCCACCGGCGGGGCCGCCTCTCAGCGGTTTGTAGACCACGTTGCTGGCGTATCCGACGGGGCTTTTGTCTGTGGCATGATAGCCGATAGCAACATTCTTGAAGGGCATGTCTGTTGGGAAGCAGCCGGAGTTTTGCATGCCTGCAGGCGCATATATGTGGTCGCTGATATAATCATAATAGCTTTTGCCGGACACGGATTGGATGACAACTCCAAGCAGAAGCATGCCGTTGTTGCTGTATCGGTAGTCCGTGCCGGGTTCGAACTCCAGCTTATCCACGACAACCAGAGGCTTGTAATCCTCAATGGCTTTATACTTGTACCGACTTGCCTCGAAAAATTCGTCCGTGAAATAGCTGCCAAGGCCTGACGCGTGGGTCAGCAGATGCTGGATCTGGATTTTGCTGCTGATCTCACGCGGGAGCCAGCTTTCATCGGCGTACTTATCCAGCGTGTCGGTTAGCTGCAGCTCACCAGCTTGCACAAGTTGCAAGGTGGCAATGGCCGTGAACATTTTTGTTCCCGAGCCCATGTTGAATCGGGTTTCGAGTGTGTTTGGCACATCGAAGCGCTGGCTCGCTAAGCCGGTGGCGGTTTCATAAAGAACCTCATCGCCTTTCGCGATCAGGACGGTGCCGGAAAACTTACCGTCTTCGGTGTGCTGGTGCACAAGACGGTCGATTTTGGAAACTGCCTCATCGATTGTCGTCGCTTGCACAGTGTGGCTGAGCCCCAAAAGCAGCGCGGCAGCTACAGACAGTATCCTCATGAAAACCCCCTTTTTGATGACTTATGTAATATCGTTACACAGAAAATCCGGTTGGCGTCAATTACGGTCGTGACATTTTCGAAGGGCTAATTATTGTCATCCCAATGATTGAGGTTCTCCCCATATTGACGGAGCGGCTGACGCTGCGCAAGTTTCGCGAAGACGACGCTGTGGCCTTCCATGGGTGGCGCAATGACCCGGCCGTGGCGCGCTACACGCTGTGGGATTGCCCGTACCCGATTGAGGAAGCCGAGCGATTCTGCCACGAGCAGGCGTCGCTGGCGCCTTTCCCCGAAGGCGCCTATTACCAGCTGATGATCGTGGAAAAGGCGACGGGCGGACCTGTTGGTGACATCGGCGTTGGCAACGGTGTGACGCCGGAAGGGTTGGGCAATGTGCGCATTGGCTATACGCTCAGCCCGAAGGGTCAGGGCAAGGGCTATATGACTGAGGCACTCAGGGCACTCTTGCCCGCCTTGGTGACGCCCCTGAAGGTCTCGAAATTCTCTGCTGACATTGATGTGCGCAATCCGGCGTCGGGCCGTGTGCTGGAGCGTGTGGGCTTCAAAGCGAAAGGGCCGGTGCAGCTGAAGCGCACGTTTGTCAAAGGTGAATGGTGCGACGAACAGGAGTATGAGCTGGAAGTGCAGGATCTCATTTCTCGCAATAAAGAATAGTTTCTCTTGTTACTATTTGAAATAAAATTTCCAAATTTTGCCTCTTGCGATTATAAAATAATATGATACTCCTACTTTTCTTGGGCGGAAACGCCTGAAACTTTGGGATTTGCAAGGGGTCTAAGACGGATGAACGGTCGGACACCACAAAAGAGACAGGCAAAAGCCATCGCCGTATCCAAACAGGCGTCGGCGGATTTCACGCGTGTCGTTCTTGCTTCCGGCCTCCTCCTTACCCTCCTACTCGCTGGTCTATCGCTCCTCGGTGCGGGCCGACTTATCGGCCCTTGAGCATCGCAGGCTGAGGCACATTTGTGCTCGGGTGCTTAAGGGTAATGCCAGCTGAAGTTATTCATTCAGATCGTTACTAGAAATATCGGGAATAATGCCATGTCACACAGTGAAGCAAACCGTGTGCGAATATTTGACACCACCTTGCGCGACGGCGAGCAATCGCCCGGCGCCTCCATGACCCTGGAAGAAAAATTGCAGATCGCCCGCGTGCTCGAGGCCATGCGCGTGGATGTGATTGAAGCCGGGTTCGCCATTGCCTCCAACGGTGATTTCGAATGCGTGAACCGTATCGCAACTGAGATCAAGGACAGCACTGTCTGTTCGCTCGCCCGCGCCGCCCTTGGCGACATTGACCGCGCCGGCGAAGCCATCAAGCCAGCCAACAGTGGCCGCATCCACACCTTCATTGCCACCAGTCCGCTTCATATGAAGGTGAAGCTGCAGATGGAGCCTGAAGCGGTGATCGAAGCGATCCACGGCTCTGTCAGCCGGGCCTGCACCTTCACGGATGATGTGGAATGGTCCGCTGAGGACGCCACCCGCACCGAAATCGATTTCCTCTGCCGTGCGGTCGAGACCGCGATCAAGGCGGGGGCCACCACCATCAACCTGCCGGATACTGTGGGTTACGCGACCCCGCAGGAATATATGGATATGTTCAAGGCGGTGATCGAATGCGTGCCGAATTCGGACAAGGCGATCTTCTCCACCCACTGCCATAATGACCTGGGCCTTGCGGTTGCCAACTCGCTTGCCGGGGTGGCGGGCGGTGCGCGTCAGGTGGAATGCACCATCAACGGCATTGGCGAACGTGCCGGTAACGCCGCAATGGAAGAGATTGTGATGGCGTTGAAGACCCGCGGCGATGTGATGCCGTATCACACGCGGATCAAGTCTGAAGAAATCATGCGGGCATCAAAGCTTGTCTCTACCGTTACGGGCTTCACGGTCCAGAACAACAAGGCCATTGTGGGTGCCAACGCCTTCGCGCACGAAAGCGGCATCCATCAGGACGGTGTGCTGAAGGCGGCCGAGACCTATGAGATCATGACGCCCGAGAGCGTGGGCGTGACCAAATCTGTCCTGACCATGGGCAAGCACTCTGGCCGTCATGCCTTCGCTGACAAGCTGAAGGACCTGGGCTATGAGCTCGGGGACAACGCGTTCCAGGAATGTTTCCGCCGCTTCAAGGAACTGGGCGACCGCAAGAAGAACATCTATGACGAGGATATCGTCGCGCTTGTGGATGACGAGGTGGCCACCTGGGCCAACCGCATGCAGGTGATCAGCCTCAATACCTACAGTTCATCGAACGGTGAAGCGGTTGCGAACCTCACCATGGCGATCGACGGCGACAAGGCCAAGACGGTCACCTATGGCTCCGGCCCGGTGGATGCGGCCTTCAACGCCATCAAGGACCTGATCGGCATGGAACCGCACCTGCAGCTTTTCCAGGTGCATGCGGTAACGCAGGGCACAGACGCCCAGGCTGAATGCACGGTGCGTCTTGAAGAGGGCGGCCGCACAGTGAACGGGCAGGGTGCGCACGAAGACACGGTCACGGCTGCGGCGCGGGCCTATGTGTCGGCGGTCAACAAGCTTCTGGTCAAGCGCGAGAAGAAAGCGCCGGATGAAGCTGCCAAGGTTGTTGCCGCAAAGTAGCCACAGGTTCATGAACGAACCAAGCAAGGGCGCCAGTGAGGCGCCCTTTTTTATGCCCTTATGGGTTGAAAATATTCGTGTTGTCACAAAAAACCGAAGTGCTTAATGTGTCGCATCATTTCTGACGGGGACGAGCAGGGGACGGGTAATGCAGGTCGAGAGTGTTGCGCAGGCAACGCCAAGTGACATGCGGGTCACGCAAGGGGAAGGGCCGAGGCGCCGGGGCGCCAGCGGCGACATGCCCTATCAGCTGACCGTCCGGCGCGGATTTGGCGCCTTTGCTGTCTTGTTTGTCAGCCAGTTTGTTTTCGCCATTGTGCTCAGTGTCATGGCCCAGTTCATTGGCGCTGCTTTCGGCATACCAGGGCTGGCAGAGCAGAACAGGCCGCTTGTGTTAGCGCTGGCGCTTGGGCTCAGCAGCCTTGTCACCTATCTGTGGGTGCGGGCAGACATCACCCGCTTTGGGCCCGCATTTCCGGCCCAGATCGGCCTCAGGCCCAGCCGCATGAGTTTGGAACAGACAGCCCTTCTGATCGTTGGGGTCTTTTTCCTGACGCGTGTCCTTGGCGGTCTTTATGCCGGTGCGCTTGAGGAGCTCATTCCCGGCAGTTTGCCCCGTGGCGGCGCAGAGCAGGTCTTTGACCAGGCAGCTGCGGCCGGGGCGTCGGTAGCGACCGTGCTGATGTTCCTGCTGGCTGCTTTTGTGGCACCTGTGGTGGAAGAAGTGGTCTTTCGCGGCTATCTGCAGTCTGCGCTCAGGCGCCAGCTGCCCGCGTGGGGGGCGATTTCAGTCGCGGCGCTTGTGTTCGCCGCCATCCACGGCAGCCTGATGTTGCTGCCTGTATATTTCATTATCGGCGCGGGACTCGGTTACGTTTATGAGCGCACTTCAAGCGTCTATGCGGCGATTGCCCTGCACATGCTCAATAATGTCATTTTCAGCATCCTTGTGGCTGCGGGCTGGGCCTGACGCGGTACCACCTGTGGTGTGTCGATGCCCTAAAAAGTCTACAATTTTACAGACTTAGGCCACATTTTGCGGATCTGGCGCGGCTGGCTCCAAAAAAAAGCAAAATATGGGACTATCTTGCGTCAAGCCTCTTGTGATTTCACCATATCTGGCCCATAACCGCAGATGGACCTGTGTGTCGGCCCGCGCCAGCCCGCAGGATGAAAATTTCAGTCAAGCTTTCAGGATAAGAGGGTTAAATGCTATCAAAGCTGCTCGGCATGTTTTCGTCAGATATGGCGATTGATCTTGGTACAGCCAACACACTTGTTTACGTGAAGGGCCGGGGGATCGTGCTGAACGAACCTTCGGTTGTTGCGATCAAGAGTGAACATGGCCGAGACCGCGTGCTGGCGGTGGGTGATGAAGCCAAGCTGATGCTGGGCCGTACGCCTTCAGGCATTCAGGCCATCCGTCCGCTGCGTGACGGCGTGATCGCCGACTTCCATGTCGCCGAGCAGATGATCAAGCACTTTATCCAGAAGGTTCATAACCGGTCGTTTGCAAGCCCACAGGTTGTTGTGTGTGTGCCGTCCGGCTCTACAGCCGTTGAGCGCAAGGCCATTCAGGAATCTGCCGAACAAGCTGGCGCGCGCAAGGTGTATCTGATTGACGAGCCCATGGCCGCGGCCATTGGTGCTGGCCTGCCGGTAACCGAACCACAGGGGTCCATGGTTGTGGATATCGGCGGCGGTACGACCGAGGTGGCCGTTCTGTCGCTTTCGGGCATCGTGTTTGCCACCAGCGTGCGCGTGGGCGGCGACAAGATGGACGAAGCCCTGATCGCCTACATCCGCCGTAATCACAACCTGTTGATTGGTGAAGCCACGGCTGAACGCATCAAGAAGGAAATCGGCACTGCGCTGGTACCGGAAGACGGCGTGGGCATGACCATGACCATCAAGGGCCGCGATTTGATGAACGGCGTGCCAAAGGAACTCGAAGTAAACCAGCTTCAGGTTGCCGAAGCGCTTTCCGAGCCCGTGAGCCAGATTGTGGAAGGCGTGAAGGTTGCGCTGGAGCAGACAGCACCAGAGCTGGCGGCTGACATCGTCGACCGCGGCGTTGTGCTGACAGGTGGCGGCGGGATGCTCAAGGACCTGGACACTGTTATCCGTAAGGCAACTGGCCTGCCGGTAACTATTGCAGAAGAGCCGCTTACCTGTGTGGCCCTCGGTACTGGCCGCGCGCTTGAGGATCCAACCCTGCGCCTGGTCCTGACGGAAAGCTATTAACCGGTTCAGGCCACACTCCAAACCCTCGGGAGGTTGAACGCTGAGTCCGACACTGCACTCTGCTAACCTGTCTTCATCCCCTCGCTTTCGCCGTAGCGGCAAGGCGAAGGGTGGGTTTTGGCCGTATATGCTGGTCGCCATCGCGCTTCTTGCCTTTGAATGGATCGGCTCTGGTGTGCCGCACCAGATCCGCGCTTACGCCAACGATTTTGTCGCGCCCGTTCTGAGGGTGCTCGAGCAGCCGATCCGCGCCGTTCAGGCCGGGCTTGAGCGTATCGCCGGTGTGTCCGACATCTATCTTGAAAACGAAACGCTCCGGGACGAAAACGACCGCCTTCGCCAGTGGCGCGAAGCAGCCATGCAGCTGAGCCGCGAAAACGAACGCCTGCGTGGCATGCTCAAGGTACCGGGCCGTGAAGTACCACCCGCAGCCACCACCCGTGTGATCGGTGTTGGTGGCGGTGCGTTTGAGCGCAGCGTGCTCATTGGGGCAGGCTCGTCCGATGACGTGAAGCGCGGCAGCCCTGTGGTGGATGAAACCGGCGTTGTGGGCCGTGTGATCCAGGTGGGGCGCTGGACCAGCCGTGTCCTGTTGCTGACGGATATCAACAGCCGGGTGCCTGTGCGGCTTGAACGCACGGGTGATCTTGCAATCGCCGAAGGCCAGAACGAGAGCCTCCTGCGCCTGCGCTTCCTGCCGCAGGGTGTGCAGGTGAAAGTAGGGGACCGCCTGCTGACATCCGGCCATGGCGGGGCATTCCCACCGGATCTGCCCGTGGCCCGTGTGGTTGATGTGGTTGACGACTTTATCCTGTTGGAGCCGCTCGGTCTTCTGGGCAAGCTCGATTATGTGCGGGTGATGGCCTACCAGCCCGTTCCGGAAGAAGTCATCCAGCCGGAAGCGCCAGCGGAGGGTGAAGAATGAACGCAGCACGCCGCCCAGCAATGGCATCCTTTGGCTTCGCCGGGTTTGTTCCGCTGATTGCCTGCTTTGTCATGGTTATCTTCATGATGCTGCCACTGGGCACAGGGGCGGCCAATATCGCCATGCCGAACCTGGCGCTGATCTCGGTTTTCTATTGGCTGTCATCACGGCCGATCCTGATGCCTTACGGTGCCTGTGCGGTGCTTGGCTTCCTGCTGGACCTATGGCTTGATGTGCCCATGGGGCTGAATATGATCCTGCTCTTGCTGACGCGGCTGTTCGTCCTTAATCAGCTCAAACACTATAAGGGCCGCAGTCGGTTGGTGCACTGGGTGATCTTCGCGGTCCTGTCGCTCGGCCTCTATCTTTTGTCCTGGCTGCTTATCTCGCTTGTTTATGGCACAATGCTGCCGCCCGAACCGCTGGCGCTGCAGTGGGTCATCACTGTCTTTTCCTACGCGCCGGTTGGGTTCGTGCTTGGGCGTCTTAGACGGGCAGCGATGTAGGGATGGCAAGAGAAGGTCTTCGATACCAGGTTTTCAGCAGGCGGGCGCTCTTGCTTGCCGGGGCGCAGGGGCTGGTGCTGACGGCGCTTGGCGGCCGGCTGTATTATCTGTCTGTCGTGCAGGGCGAGAAATACAAGTTGCGGGCGGAGAAAAACCGCGTGGCGCTGCGCCTGATCGCACCGGAACGGGGCGAGATTTTTGACCGCAACCGCCGCAAGCTGGCGACCAACCGCCCGGATTTCCGCGTTTTCATGATCCCGGAACAAGCCGATGAGATCGCCGGTACGCTTGAAAAAATCGGCCGTGTTGTTCGGCTTGACGAGCGCCGCATCGCGCGGCTTGAGCGCCAGATCAAGCGCCAACGCAAGTTTGTGCCAATTACCGTGGCCCAGGGCCTGGACTGGCGCACCTTTGCCCGCGTCAATGTGGCGGTGCCGGACCTGCCGGGCGTGGTGACCGATGCGGGCCTGTCCCGCTTTTACCCAAGCGGCAATGAGATCGCGCATCTTATTGGCTATCTGGCAAGCCCTGGCGAGGAAGAAGTGGCCGCGAACCCGCTGTATCAGCTGCCGGGCTTCAAGGTTGGCCGACAAGGGCTTGAGCGCCGCTATGAGAACCGCCTCAGGGGCTCTGCGGGCACCCGGCGGGTTGAAGTGAACGCGGTGGGCCGCGAAATTCGTGAACTGCCACCCCGGCAAGAATCGCAGGCGGGCAACGACCTGCAGCTGACGCTGGATATCGACCTGCAGAAGTTCGTGATGGAACAACTGGGTGAAGAAGCGGCCGGCGCCGTGGTGATGAATGCCAAGACCGGGGAAATCCTGTCGCTCGCCTCCACGCCGTCGTTTGACCCGAATGAGTTCACCCGCGGCATCAGTAATGAGAACTGGCAGGCCCTGCTGAAGGACCCCAGGAAGCCGCTGATCAACAAGGCGGTCTCGGGCCTCTATCCACCCGGATCAACCGTGAAGCCCATTATCGCACTGGCCGCGCTCGAGCAGGGCGTGGTGACAGAAGAGACAGAGCATTACTGCAATGGCAGGCACCGGTTCGGCAACCGCACCTTCCGCTGCTGGAAGCGCGGCGGCCACGGCAAGCTGGACCTAAAGGGCGCCATTTCCAACAGCTGTGATGTCTATTTCTACAAGATTGCAGAAGACCTGAGCATCGAGGCCATGGCCGATATGCTGCGCCGCTTCGGCCTGGGGCAGCGTTTTGACCTGGGGATCGACGGCGAGAAGGAAGGCCTTGTGCCGGACCCCGCCTGGAAACGCGCGGCCCGGAATGAGCCCTGGCACGGCGGCGAGACCCTCAATGTGGCCATTGGGCAGGGTGCCTTGCTGGCCACACCGCTGCAGCTGGCGGTGATGACCGCGCGGCTGGCCTCCGGCTACAAGCTTGAACCGTCGCTGGTGAGCAAGGATCTGGAGACGGACGCCCCAGACACATCCTTTGCCGCCATGGACGCCAACCCGCTTCATATGCGTATTGCCCGGCGGGGCATGGAAATGGTGATGGAGGTGGGCGGCACCGCGCACGACTATCGCAGGCCCAAGAATGCCCCAAAACAGGCAGGCAAAACCGGCACAGCGCAGGTCCGGCGTATCAGCGAAAGCGAGCACCTTGAGGGCGTGCGCGACAATGATGAACTGCCCTGGGCCATGCGCGACCATGCGCTGTTTATCGGCTATTCACCGGTGGAAGACCCACAGGTGGCCATCGGTATGCTGGTGCAGCATGGCGGCGGGGGCTCATCTGTTGCGGCACCGATTGCGCGCGCCATCATGGACAAGACACTGGACCTGATGAAGCCGAAACCGGAAGAACCGGCCCAGCCGACAGAGGGAGAAGCCTGATGGGTACCGCACGCATGTTCGGCCCGCGCCGGGTGGACAAGAACCCACTGCAGCGGCTTCTCAGCCTCAACTGGAGCATGGTGCTGATCAACTGCCTGATCGCCTGTATCGGGTTCGCCATGCTTTATTCCGTTGCTGGCGGTGACTGGGACCCCTGGGCATCGCGCCAGGCTGCCCGGTTTGCTGGCGCGCTGGTGTTGATGTTGGTGATTGCGGTAATCGATATTCGCTATTGGATGGCCTTTGCCTATCCCGCCTGGGCGATTGGCATAGGGCTTCTTCTGGCGGTGGAAGTGGTTGGGTCAACCGGTATGGGTGGCCAGCGCTGGCTGGACATTGGCTTTATGCGGCTGCAGCCATCGGAACTGATGAAAATAGCAGTGGTGATGGCGCTGGCGCGCTATTTTCATGGCCGCAACTATGATCAAAGCCGCAGCCTCAGGTCCCTGTTTGTGCCTGTGATGCTGATGCTGGTTCCTGTGGCGCTGGTGTACCGCCAGCCGGACCTAGGGACCGCCCTGATGATCGTGATGGGCGGTATGGCCATCCTGTTCCTGGCGGGCCTGCCAGCGTGGCTTTTCATCGCGGCAGGCGTTGCCGTTTCAGCTGCCGTGCCGATTGTATGGCAGTTCCTGCGCGACTATCAGAAAGACCGGGTGCTGACCTTCCTGAATCCTGAAGCTGACCCCCTTGGGGCGGGGTACCAGATTACCCAATCCAAGATCGCGCTCGGGTCCGGCGGTATGACCGGAAAAGGGTTCCTTGGGGGCACACAGAGCCAGCTGAACTTCCTGCCGGAAATGAAAACCGATTTCATCTTCACTGTATTGGCCGAGGAATTTGGCCTGATCGGCGCTGTTATCACACTGCTGCTGTACGGAATTGTGCTTGGCTATGGCCTTCTGATGGGGCTTGGCTGCCGCAGCCAGTTCGGTCGTCTGATGGCAGGAGGCATGTCCATCACATTGTTCCTTTATGTGATGATTAATGTCGCCATGGTGATGGGCCTGATGCCTGTGGTCGGCGTGCCGCTGCCGATGATTTCCTACGGCGGTTCGGCTATGCTGACCTGGATGATCGCTTACGGCTTGATCCTGTCTGTCGCGATTCACCGGCACGTGACGCTGGCCCCCAAAGGCAGCGGCCTTGCCTGATCGAAATCCGGCCTTGCCTGACTTTGAATTCATTGTATCTTCCTAGCCATCTGGGAGGATATATAATGAAAAAACTGATTATCGGCACCGCACTAGCGGCTTGCCTGAACGCCCCTGTTTTTGCGGGCGACCTGACAGACGCTGTCAGCGCGGACTATGAATACCTTCAGGCGCTCTATACCCACCTTCACCTGAACCCTGAAATTTCGCTGCAGGAAGAAAAGACCGCTGCGCGCATTGCTGAGGAACTCCGCACGGTGGGCTTTGACGTGACCGAGAATTTCGGCGGCCACGGCCTGGTAGGCGTGATGAAGAACGGCGACGGCCCGACGCTTCTGATCCGGACGGATCTGGATGCGCTGCCGGTGCAGGAACAAACGGGCCTGCCGTATGCCAGCACCGCAACAACCGTGGATGACAAGGGCAAGACAGTGCCGGTGATGCATGCTTGCGGCCATGATATCCATATGACCAGCTTTATTGGCACCGCGCGCCGCCTGGCCGCGATGAAAGACAGGTGGGCCGGGACACTGGTGATGATTGGCCAACCGGCGGAAGAACGCGTGCTGGGTGCTGAAGCCATGATCAAGGAAGGCCTGTTCACCAAGTTCCCGAAGCCGGACCATAATATCGCGCTTCATGTCAGCGCCAGCATGAAGGCGGGCGATGTCGGCATGGCCAAGGGCTATGCGCTGGCGAATGTGGATACCGTGGATGTGGCGATCAAAGGTATCGGCGGCCATGGTGCTTACCCGCACACCACAAAAGACCCGGTGGTGCTGGCGTCCCAGATTGTGGTGGCGCTGCAGACGCTGGTGTCGCGCGAAACCTCGCCGCTGGACGCTGCGGTGGTGACCGTGGGGTCGGTCCACGCGGGCACCAAGCATAATATCATCTCCAACGGTGCGCACCTCCAGTTGACCGTGCGGTCCTACAAGGACGACGTGCGGAAGCGGCTTCTGGACGGTATCCAGCGCATCGCCAACGCCCAGGCTATGTCTATCGGCCTGCCGGAGGATATGTGGCCCACCATGACCGTAAGCGAAAGCACGCCCGCGACCTATAATGACCCGGACCTGACAGGCGAAGTCTTTGACACGCTTGCAGCCGCACTGGGCGAAGACCGGGTGCATGTGCTGACGCCGGTGATGGGCGCGGAAGATTTCGCCCTTTATGGCCGGACGGACGAGAAAATTCCGAGCCTGATTTTCTGGCTGGGCGGTGTGCCGGAAGATGATTATGAAGCTGCGCAGAAGGGCGAAATGAAGCTGCCAAGCCTGCATTCCGCCTCCTTCGCACCACAGCCTGAACCCACGATCAAGGGCGGGGTCGAGGCCATGACCACAGCGGCCCTTTCGCTTCTGGGCAAGAAATAGCACAGGCTTGTGAACCTATAACATCATGTCCGGGCTGGAATCCCGGCCCGGATATGGTTAAGATAGCAACAAGATCAAACTTTCAGGGGAAGACAGTGGCCCATTCACATGATCATAGCATTTGCATCGACGATGCCCTCGCGGAAGCCGAGCGCGTCTGCGCTGAGCATGGCTCGCGTTTTACAGACCTGCGTCGCCGCATTCTGAAAATGATCTGGCAGGGCCACAAGGCTGTTAAGGCCTATGACCTTCTTGATCAACTGGCCACCGAGGGCGGTTCCGCGAAGCCGCCAACCGTTTACCGGGCGCTCGACTTCCTCATGGAAGAAGGGCTGGTGCACAAGATCGAATCGCTGAACGCATACATCGGTTGCCCGCATCCGGGTGATGACCATGTCAGCCAGTTCCTGATTTGCGATAAATGCGAGAATGTCCGCGAGGTTACATCCGATGCCCTTGGCGCAGCTGTTATGGGCGCCGCGACGGACGCAGGCTTCAAGATTCGCAGGCAAACGCTTGAACTGCACGGTGTTTGCGCGGACTGCCAGAAGGACGCGCGCGCGGCCTAAACCCTTATCAGGATTTCCAATCTGGCCAGACGGCAGATTTCGCTAGAGTTTTTGGCGGTCTGCCGCTAAAGCCCATTGTCTTATGGCAGAACTTCTAGACATCAATACCACCGCGAAAGAGTTTTTGGCGCTCGCGGCGCATCAACTGGCGACAGGTGACTTCGCGCAGGCGGAAACCACTGCGCGCGCGGTGCTCAAGATCACGCCAAAGTCCGCCGCTGGCTGGCATATGCTGGGTGATGTGCTGTCGGTTCTGCCAGGCCGCCGGGGCGAGGCGTCGGACGCCTATGACAAGGCCCAGAATCTGGACCCCAAGGATACAGACGCAGCCGATGCCCAGACAAGCCTGGGTGAGCGTGCCACCGTGGCGCCAAACAAGACCCGGCGTGAACGGAACCTGTCGCTGCCGCACATGGCGCCAGCAGACGGCAAGGAACGACTGATCAGCGAAGCGCGGGCTGCCGAAGCGCGGGAAGACTGGCCTGTGGCAAAGCAGGCCTGGGAAACCATGCTGCAGATTGACCCGTCTGACACCTGGGCGTGGTCCCAGTATGGCCACCTGCTGAGCGTGAATCTGCATCAATATGCGGAAGCAGAGGTCGCCTTCCGCCGCGCTATTGAGGAAGACCCGACAGACGATTGGGCCTGGGGCAAGCTGGGCATCATGCTGGCGGATTTCATGGGCCGGGTGAAGGAAGGCCAGAGCATGCTCCGCCGCGCCATCGCGCTGGACCCTGGCGAGTGCTATTACCGCGGCTGGCTTGGCTGGTCCCTGTACCGTCAGAGCGAAGACCTCGCTGGCGCTGAAACTGAACTGACCGCCGCCGTAAAGCTGTGGCCGGATTATCAGTGGGCCTATTTCCATCTGGGCTTCGTGCGCATGGAAATGGGTGATCGGCCCAAAAAGGCCGAAGAAGCCCTGTTGCGTGCCGAAGCGCTGGAGCCGCAGGACGTGCCGACGCTTTATGCGCTTGCGACACTCTATGAAGAACATATGAACCGGCCACGCAAGGCCCTGCGCGCCTACCAGAAACTGGTGGAGCTGGTGCCGGATGACCCGGTTGTATACCGCCAGCTCGGGATGCTGTATCAGGCGGCACTCGGAGACCCGAAGCGCGCTGTGGAAGCCTACAAGCGGGCGCTTGAGATCGACAGCCGTGACTTTGATGTGCTGGCCCGCCTTGGTTGGCTGCACTGGGAAGTTCTCGATGACGTCGAGGAAGGCATCGCCTATCTCGCAAAAGCGGCGGAGATCGCCCACGACAGCCCGTGGGTCGCAACCCATATGGGGCAGGCGCTTTATCACGGGGCTGGCCAGATGGACGAGGCGGAGGCCTGGTTCAAGAAGGCTGTCGAGCTGGATCCGGACTATGACTGGGCCCACGCCATGCTGGGCGCTTTGAATTTTGAGCATAAGGAAGATGTCGAAGCCGCAGAATATCATTTCCGCCAGGCCATCCGCATCAGCCCTGATTACGGCTTCGCCTGGGCACGGCTCGGGCGCCTGTTGCTGATGAGCGAATCTGATGTTGGTGAGACCTGGCAGGTGCTGATGCGCGCGCTTGACCTGTCTCCCGGCAGCATTGATGTGCTCACCGATATCGTCTGGATGGGGGTTTTCCGCCTGTACCGGCCGGACCTGGTTGCCGACCACGCCAAGCAGCTGGTGCAGCGCGACCCGGATAGCGCCTATTGCCGGGTGCTTTATGGTCAGGTGCTCAGATATACGTCCGCTGACCCATCTGCGGCCCTTTCGGAACTGCAAAAGGCTGTCGAGCTGGCGCCGGACGACCATTATGCCTGGCACACCTATGGTGAAGTGTTGCTGTATGACCTGGGTGATCTGGAGGCGGCAGAGGAAGCACTTCTTGAGGCCGCAACCAAGCAAAGTGATTGCACAACGACCGACTGCGATATCGGACTGGTGCGCTATGCCATCGGGCGTGAGGATGCAGCTGTCGAGCATTATGAACGCGCGCTAGAGATGGACAGTGAAGACAGCCACGCCTGGCGGGCCTATGGCTGTTTCCTGTTCTATAGCGCGGGCGATGTGACGCTGGCCGAGGAAGCTTTTGATCGCGCAATTGAACTGGAACCCGGCAATTTCGAGCCCTGGGCGATGATGGCCGAATTCCTGGACCGTCAGGGTGACCGAGGGCAAGAAGCAGAAGCCGCGCACCAAAAGGCCGCCGAGCTCGCGCCAGACGGCCTGGATGTTGCTGAATGGGCTACCCGTTTCCTGGAGCCAAAGGTCTTGAGGCTTTAGCTTCTTGTCGTCAGAGAGAAAAAGATTTCAAGACCTGCTGCAAGTGCAAGGCACACAAATCCAAAATAAAGAATTGGCATTTCCCATTTCGGGCGTTTCTTGCGGGGGCGCTTGACATCGACTTCACCACTCTCTTTCCACGTCATGCCTTCACGCCACCAAACCCGGTCTTTGCGTTCTGACAGCCAGGCAAGAAGAATAATGAATGGGTACAGGAGAATCAGCACCCACCAATGCTTGACAGGCCAAGATAAAGCGTAGGGTACAATCACCAGAAAAAGCCCATAAATGGGGATGCCCAAAAGGGCCATTCTGCGTAACAGGGGCATCCCGAGGTATGCCTTATATATGGCAGCTGGAAAGGCCGCGCTTCGCCAGATACTGCTGGTGATATTCTTCCGCTTCCCAGAAGGTGTCGGCCTTTTCAAGCGTGGTCACCACGGGGCGTTTGAAACGGCCAGAGGCGATCAGTGCTGCTTTCTTTTCTTCGCCCACCTTTTTCTGTTCATCATCATGATAGAAGATGGCGGACCGGTACTGAGTGCCCACGTCGGGGCCCTGGCGGTTCAGCTCCGTTGGGTTGTGGTTATCGAAAAACACGTCCACAAGCGCGCCAAAATCAACCTTGGCCGGGTCGAACTCAACCTGCACCACCTCGGCGTGGCCGGTTTTGTCGGTGCAGACTTCCTCATAGGACGGTTGCTCCTTGGCGCCGCCCATATAGCCGACGCGGGTGCCGGTTACGCCGTCCATCGTGCGGAAGATTTCTTCCACGCCCCAGAAACATCCACCACCAAAAGTCGCTTTTGCCATTTTATTGTCTCTTTTAATCAGTTCTAATACGCACAGGATTGTGCGAAGTGCTACAAGCGCAATATGTGATTGCCGGGCCGCCGTGTCGAGGGGCTTTCAGGTAAAAAGAATGTGTAGGAGACGATCTTGAAACGCAACCTCAGGCTGGTGTCAGCGGCGATGACCCTTTTCATGACCGGCGCAGTGCAGGCGCAGTCCACCGAAATCCCGCAGGAATTGCTGGACCTGGACCGTCAGCGCTGCCTGACGGAATGCGTGCCTGGCTTTGGAGAGGAAACCTGCAAACCGCTGTGTGACTGTACGGTTTCAGAATTCAAGAAGCGGCTGGATTTCTCACGCTACCTGGAGCTTTCAGCACAGCTGTCGCGCAATGAACTGAATCCGGAGAACCGCACTTTCCTGGACGCCGTGGCGCAATATTGCACGGCAGAGCTTGATAAATCTGGCGTGCAAATCGGCGACGGCGATGAAACAACGGGCCAGTAGCGGCTTTGGCCCCGGTCAGGCGTTCCTGAGCGGGGTAGGGCGACCTTCCCCGTCAATGGCCACAAAGATGTAGCGGCCTTCCGTTACCTGATGCAGGGTGCGCTCAACGCCGCGTTCGGCATATACATCCAGCTTCACCGTGACGGACGTGCGTCCGGTCCTTTCAATATCCGCATAAATGCTGATCACATCGCCCAGTTCAATCGGGCGGTGGAATTTCATGCCTTCAATCGCCACGGTTGCTACCGGGCCGCCGGCAAGGCGGCTGGCAGCATCGGCGCCCGCAAGGTCCATCTGAGAAAGCACCCAGCCACCGAAAATGTTGCCATTCACATTCAGGTCTGATGGCTGCGGGATGGTGCGGATGGCCGCGCGGCGGCGTTCTTCATCAAGTGGTTTCACGGTCATGCTTTTGTTCCTGTGGGCTGGGCCGGAGCCGTCTGCGTGTCAACTGGCGCTGCCTCAAACTCTCCGGGCATGGCCTCGATATATAGCGAGCGGCTCGGGAAGGCAAAGCCGGTACCGGCATCCTCCACGATTCGTTTGATCTCCAGGAGCAGCTTTTCCTTGATCGCCATCCACTCCAGCCAGTTTGTGGTGCGGGTAAAGGCATACAGCAGGATATCGATGGAGCTGCCGGAGAATTGATCGATGCGCACAAAGGTTGCGGTTTCGTCCGGCTGGACGAAATCAGGGCTTTCGAGGATATAGCGTTCGATATTGTCGCGTATCTGGCTTAGCTGCGTGGACGTGCTGCCATATTCAAGCCCGATTACCCACTTGATGCGGCGGAAGGTCATGCGTGAGAAGTTGGTTACGGCATGGTCGGAAAGCTTGGTGTTGGGCACATAGACGGGCGCCTTGTCGAAGCGCCGGATGGTGGTGGTGCGAAAGCCGATATGCTCAACTGTGCCTTCAACGATGCCTTTCACCAGGACCCAGTCACCGGGATGGAAACGCTTTTCTCCAATCACGAATAGTCCGGCGATCAGATTCTTGAACAAGTCCTGTGCGCCAAGGGCTACAGCCACACCAAACAGACCGAGGCCCGCAATCAGCGGCCCAACCTGGATGCCCCAGATTTCAAGGATGGTGGCGCCGCCCAGCAGCGCGAAGGCAATGCGGATGGCCTTCGCGAGCCACTGGATCATTGACGACGTCAGGTATTTGTCGGCGCGCTGCAACAGGTCACCCACGGGACCGGCCGCGCGGTAAAGCGACCAGAAAATCACAAAGGCAATGAGCGACTTGTTCAGGTTCGACGCCACAGCTGAGGAATCCGGATCCAGTTCCAGGTAGGCGGTGGCGAAAAAGAGGCCAAGGACCACAGGGATGAAGCGAATTGGTGCCTTGATGGCATCAATCAGGCTGTCATCCAGCGTATTCTCGGTTTTGGAAGCCCAACTGGATACGCGGTTGAGAACAAACCGCGTGAACAGGTTCCGGAACATGAGAAAGACAAGGAAAATGCCCACAGCAGTGATGATCTGTCCAACATCGACGCCATACAGCCCGTTGGCCCAGACATCCTTTACAAGTGCCCAGAAATCACCCCAGTTTGCTTCAAAGTCCTTTTCGGTCACCGTTTCGTCCTGCCTGTTTATGATTTGTCATCATCGTCGTTTGACGTTGGATTAGACGTATACAGGTTATGGACGGCTTCGTCATGCCCATGCTTGTTTGAGAAGAAAATAAGCGCCATCAAGCCGAAGCCAATTAGAATAGTAAACAGAAGGCCGATGATCATGGCTACGACGCCATGGCCCGATAGCTCGACGCCTTCAATACGGCCCATAACATAAAGGGCCCAATAAGCAACGCCGCCTAGTGCAACGACCGAGGCAGCAATCAAGAGGAATCTTTTCATTTGGTCTGCTTCCCGAAAGGGCAGCGCGCAATGTCCCTGCGGGTTATCCTACCCGCGTGCGCAGTGCCGATGTAAAGGCATCAATCAGGTCTGCATTGATGCCAAAGTCAGTATGACCCATCTCAGATACGGCGCGAATGTCAAGAAAAGCCACTGCGTCTTTTTCGCGCACGTTGATGACGATAAAGCTACGGAAACCGAACCAGGGGCTGCTGTAGATGGCTTCAACATGGCCTGCGCCCGGGTCCTGTGCCACGACACTCCAACCAAGCTTTTTGGCGGTTTCCGCTGCGGCCTGGGTGGCGTCTGTGACGCTGCCGGCAAGGGGTGTGCTGCCAAGTCCGGGGTAAGCAGCGTGCAGCTTCTTGAGGTAGCCCGGTTCCAGGCGGCTGCCCAGGATGTCGCTTGGTCTATTCACTTCATAGCTTCTTCCTGGAAGCGTGCGGAATGTCAGTTGGTCTGCGGGTGCGGTAGAAATATCATGCAGCACTGGTGCATTTTCGGCGCGGTAAAAAAGGCTGCCAAGTGGCCAGGCGCTGATGGCAACCAACAGTGCCGCGGTGATACCGCGCCAACTGGTGCGGGCGCGGCTTGCGAATCGTCCGTGCAGCAGGCCAATAAAGGTGAAACTCGCCGCCACCAGCATCAGGCGGAACGCGACGGTGATAATTTTGAATTGAAGGTCAAAGAGGGTGGGGTCGGAGGACGGGTCGCCAAACAGGCCGGCTCGGTATATCGGCCCTGCAATCACAAGGGCCAGCAGTGTGAGGCATGCCGTGATCAGCCCGAGGGTGGCAAAGACAGACGGTTTCTGTCCTCCCTTTTTGAAAAAGATGCGCGACATCACTCTCCCCCGTTGCGGTAACACACACCGCATACGCTGTTCATTTCCGCTGCCCTCAATTTCATATGCCCCAATTCAGTTGTACCGTAACCGTTGCGTGCAGAAAAGGATAGCCTGACTTTTAAGCCAACTTTTAGCAATGCACTGCGGCTGTAATCCCTTTTGCTTCAAACCCATAAAAGAGGCATAATGAAGACCTGTTTACCCGAGTATCTTGATTTTTTACGGCCCAAGCCAATCCCGGCGGGCCCATGACGAGGGAGACGCTATATGAATGTTGGCCAGATTCTTTCCCACAAGGGTGATGATATCATTGCGATGGAGCGTGGCTGTACCGTGATGGAAGTTGCCAAACTTCTGGGAGAGCGGCGCATCGGGGCCATTCCAATTGTCGACGGCGGCACCATCTGCGGCATCATGTCGGAACGTGATGTGGTGCGCGGCATTGCCATTCGGGGCGGTGGTGTGTTGGCCGATGACGTGTCGACGCTGATGACCAAATCGGTTTTCACCTGCGGCAAAGACGATACTGTCTATGAACTGATGAAAATGATGACTGAGCGGCGCATCCGTCACGTCCCCGTCGTGGACGGCGACAAGCTGATCGGCATGATTTCGATCGGTGACGTGGTCAAGCACCGCATGCAGCAGGCCGCGGCTGAAAACGAAGCGCTCAAGGACTATATCGCCCAGGGGTAGGGGGAGATGGATTTGCGTTGGGTTTTTGTCGTTGCGTTGGCAGCTCTGTCGATGCCGTCGTTGGCGATCGATCAGCTGTACCTTAGCCTGACTGTTGATGCATCAGAAGCCAGCTTGGTTGTGGAAAATCGGTCAGACTCAGTGGTGAAAATCGGGAAGAACCAATTTGATGGAGTTCCGTCGGTTTTCAGTATCCGCATGAAGGGACCAGCAGGAGAACTGATCTCCCAAAATGGGCAATCACCAGACGGGTGGTTCAATCCTGCAGTGGTGGTTTCTCAGTTCGAAAGGTTTCCTCTTTCCAGCCTGACGTTGGAAGCGGGAGAAACGCTGACCTACAGTTCTAAAGTGGCAAGCCTCTTGCTGCCAGCAAGAAGCCAGCCGGGAGGTGGCGGTACCTGCATTTTCCAAATCCGTGCAGTGGTTGTCTTTCCTGAGCAGGCCATGGAACCTGAAACTATCAAGTCTGACTGGGTAGAGGCGGACTGCGCAGCACTTTTCCCTGCAAGATAGCCCCCTACTGCACCCGCTCGTAGGGCGACCATTCATTGTCGAAGTCTGCGGGCTTCAGCACCAACACGCTATGGGCATCCACTGTGATGTCCATCAAGCTTGACCGAATTTCAGCCGCCCGCTTGCCCGTGAAGGCATCCACCACGGGTGTGCCGTTCATCATTTTCCAGTTTCTGATCATCAGCGTTTCCGTGACCGGTGCGGGACTCGGGTTCGCTATCACGAAAACGGTTTCCAGCGCCTTTTCGGTGTAGCGCTCGAATGCCAGCAAGCTGGTGGCCTCAATCGTGCGGAAGTTGCCGACCCGGAGCGCGCGTTCGCCTTTGTGCAGCGCGATCAGTTCCTGCGTGCGCCGGAGGGCCGGGTTGTCGCCCGTGGCCATATCCCAACGCATGGGTGCGCGATTTTCCGGGTCCTCCCCGCCGTGCATGCCCAGTTCCGTGCCGTAATAGAGGTTCGGTGACCCGGGCAGGGTGAATTGCAGCACCTGCGCCATGTCCCGTTGCCAGGCCTGGGGCATCATATCCACAAGCCGCTTGGTGTCGTGATTGTCCAGCAGCAGCCAGGACTTGAGCATGCCGTCCATGCCGGTGTCTTCGACCATCGCGCCCAGCATGCGCCCGGCAGCCGCGCCGTCCAGCTTGCTGTCCACAAGGCTTTCGATGATTTTACGTACCGGGAAATTCAAAATACCGTCGAGCGACTGGGTCCAGCCGTCAGGGTAGCTCCAGACCTCACCGACAATCAGTGCTCCTGCCTTCTCGCCATGGGCGCTTGTGCGCAGGTCCTGGAGCACCGTGGGCCCAACATCAAAGGCTACATCAAGTCGCCAGCCATCGATGCCGTCCCGCAGGTAGGACCGCACGACCGACGTAGGGCTCTTGTATATATAATTCTGTACCTCAGGGTTCTCGAGCCGCAGTTCCGGCAGCGCAGGCGAGTCGATCCAACCGCGATAGCCGTTCTTGTATGCGGGGCCGATGAAGAACCAGTCCCGGTAGGGACTGTTGGCGTCCGTGAGCGCGTCGCGGAAAATCGGTGCCTTGCTACCCATATGGTTGAACACGCCGTCCAGCACCAGTTTCATGCCGCGGCTGTGCAGGGCGCCCGCCAGCGTTTTCACATCCTCCCGCGTGCCATACTCCGGCGAGATACGGGTGTAATCGAGCGCGTCATATTTATGGTTGGTGATGGCCAGGTGAATCGGGTTCAGATAGAGGACATCCACCCCCAGGCCTTGGATATAATCCAACCGCCCGGTGAGGCTTTCAAGGTCACCACCCCAGAAGGCCAGCTCGTGGCTCCAATTATCCGCGCCCTCGACCGGATGGCCGGGCTTTGGCACTTCATTCCAGTCGTGCAGGCTGCGGGGCGGCTGATATAGATGCCGTTTGGCCTCAAGGTTCAGGGAAGGGGCGAACCGGTCCACGATCACCTGATAGACGATCGCCCCATTACGCCAGTCGGCCTCGCGGGCGGCCATCACGGCAGACAGCGTTTTGTCCTCAGCTGTCTGGTAACGGGTTTTATCGAAATGAACGGCATCATCGGCCTGCACCTGAAAGGTCATCAGGGCGCTGAGCGTGGCTGCCTTATAGGAAATCCGCATCGGTCAGCCTCTCCGGCCTTGGGCAAGGCAGCGGCGATAGACGGCTTCATATCCTGCCACACTGTTCTGCCAGGTTCGGATGTTCTGTGCATAGTCGCGCCCGGCCTTCAGTATGTCGGCCCAGCCGTCGCGATTTCGGATCAGGTCGGCGCACACCTTTACAAAGTCTGCAGCATCGTCGGCGCGGAACAGGCGGCCGGTGCGGCCATCTTCAATCAGTTCCTTGTGGCCGCCCACGTCGCTTGCCAGCACCAGGCGTGTCATGGCCATGGCTTCAAGTGGTTTCAGCGGCGTCACAGTTTCCGTCAGGCGAATGCCGTGGCGCGGGTAGGTCATTATATCTGCCACACTATAGTAGCGGCGCACGCTGTCGTGCGGCACGCGCCCTGTGAAAATAACGGTGTCTTCTAGGCCAAGTTCCGCCACAGCGGCCTTGAGGCGAGATTCTGTTGGCCCGCCGCCCACCAAAAGGAGCGCCACGTCGGGCACCTCGGCCTTCAGGGCAGGCAGCGCGCGAATCAAAAACTCAAGCCCCTCATACGCATAGAAAGACCCGGCGAACCCCAGCACGGTGTGGCCTTCAAGGCCAAGTTCCCTGGTCAGCGCCGCATCCTTTTCCCCAATGGGTGGGAAGGCCTCGGCGTTCACAGCGTTCGGTATCACAGTCACCTTGTCGGGCCGGATGCCACGGGCAAGAATGTCAGCGCGCAGGCCTTCACAGATGGTGGTTACCTCCGCGGCCTGCCGGATCGCACGGGTCTCGAGTGCCCGGCTGACCTTATACCGGAGGCTGCCTTCCCGTGTGGTGCCATGGTCCACAGCCGCATCTTCCCAGAAGGCACGAATCTCATACACTACGGGGCGACCACCTGCGGCATCGAACGCGGGGAAGAAATCCAGCACCGGTGAATGGGCATGCAGGATGTCGGGGTTCAACTCGTCGACAAGCGCCCGAAGGCGGTATTTCGTCAGTCGCATTTCGCGCATTTCCCGAAGCCCAACCGGCAACCATTTGGGGATACCGCCATTCGGCGTGCGGTAGATGCGCCAGCCATCTATGTCTTCAAAGGGGGCGTCGCCCGTGCCGTGCCGTGGAGTGGTGACCAGCACTGGGTCCCAGCCCATGGCTTTTTGCTGTGCCATGATGGACATGGTGCGAAAGACATAGCCGCTGTGTTTGGGAAGGCTGTGGTCCAGAATATGTAGGATGCGCATATGCTTATTGATCAATCTTTGCCTGAAAAATTGGACCAAGCTTGCCTCAAGCGCAGGGACTTGTACAGTTTGTGTAACCAAGCCGGTGGTGCGCTGCGTCACAAAAGTGACCGAATCTTGTATTTAGCTGCGCTCCAAAACGGCAACACCAATAATCAGCGAGGTCAGGGATTCGTGAAACAGTCAGTGATAAAGGCAGGGCAAACGGCGGCGGCCATGCTGTGTGTGCTGGTGACAGGCAGCGCCCATGCCGATTCTGAAGGCTATGCCCAGAGCGACGGCAACGAAGTGCTGACCCTGCAGGTGGAAAACGACCTCCTCTTTGGCACAGACGAGAATTATACCAACGGTATCCGCCTCAGTTATGTGCATCGGCCCGGCAATACGCCGATTGGCGACACAATCAGCGGGTTCCTCAGGCGCTTTTCCCCGATGGCAAGGAACGCGCTGAAGTCTGACCTCTATTATAGCGTGGCGCTGGGGCAGAATATGTATACCCCACAGGATATCGAATCCTTTGATCTGATCGAGGATGACCGCCCCTATGCGGGCTGGACCTATCTGGAGTTTGGCGTCACGGTTGAGGACAAGACCGGCTATGAAGCCATCAAGCTTGATCTTGGCATGGTGGGGCCGGCGTCACTCGCCAGCAAGACCCAGCGCTGGTGGCACAGTGTGATCGGCAGTCAGCGCCCGAACGGCTGGCCGCACCAATTGCCGAACGAGCCTGGCATCAACCTGTATTACACGCGCGGCCACCGGTTTGACCCGATCAAGCTGTCGGATGACCTGTCGTTCGATTTCACGCCGCACTGGGGTGTCGCGCTTGGCAATGTCTATACCTATGGGGCAGGGGGACTGACGCTCCGCCTGGGGACCAATCTGGACCGCGATATGGGCGCTCCGCCCCGAATCCAACCCAGCCTGCCGGGCAGCGATCATTTTTCAGGTGACGGCTTTGATATTTACCTGTTCGCGGGCAGCGAGGTTCGCGCCATCGCCCGCAATATCTTCCTGGACGGTACCTGGAAAGATCACGAACATGACGTGAACAAGAAAGAGCTGCTAGCTGAAATCCAGGTGGGGGTGGTGGCGTTTGTCGGGCCGGTGCGTATGGCGCTTACGAATGCCTTCCGGACGTCAGAGTTTGCCGGCAGCGGCAATCACCGCTACAGCGCTTTCACGCTGTCGACCCGATTCTAGCCGCGTCCACGGCGGGCCGTCAGTCTTCCTCATAGCGCAGCAGGTCGCCGGGCTGGCAGTCCAGATATTTGCAGATGGCCTCGAGGGTGGCAAAGCGCACCCCCTTTACCTTGCCTGACTTCAGCAGGCTCAGGTTGGCTTCGGTGATTCCCACATGGGCGGCGAGGTCCTTTGATTTGACCTTGCGTTCCGCAAGCATGACATCAAGGCGAACGGTAATCGGCACAAGTCGCCTCCCTATACAATCTGGTTCAGTTCGTCGCGCTGTTCGCGCGCCAGGCGCACCATGCGGGCGATCACCAGTGCCATCAGCGCGGGCACGAGCCCCAGGACGGTATCGGACGACAGGCTGATCGCCAGCGCCCGTTCGCCCGGTGGGTTGGTGGCGGTGGCAATCAGGACAAGCAGCGTGTCATTGAGGAAGCTGGCGAGCAGATACCACAGCATCAGGTGGCCGACACGCGCGAGCGCCCGCTCAGACGCTTCGGCAAACCAGTTGCCGGCCTCCAGCTGCCTGATGAGCCCAATCAGGGAAGCGAGCGCCGCAATCAGGAGGCCGGCCGGGAGGGCGTCCACCACGAATCCTGCGATCCGCTGCCACAGAACCATGCCCGAAATGCCGCCATAATTATCGATTAGCCTCTTTTCCGCGCCAAGGTGACTGAGCGCTGACGGGTCAACCCAGATCCACACATTGAAAGTGATGATCAGCGTGATGGAAAACCAGATGATCCATTTAAGAAGGGTCAGGCTCAGGAGCTTGTTATTCACGGGCAGTTGCCTCATTTTTGACATTAAATTATCGTTTTACGAAAAGATATTTCCTGATAAGGATATCAGGGCACGATGAAAGAGGAAAGAGGTATGTCCGGGACACCGGCGAAGAATGGGGGACGGCGTCGCAGGCTTGCAGTCATGATCGTGGCGCTTGCAGCGTCGGTGGCTATTTTGCTCGCGGCCCTGATGGGCGGCGCGCACGCCCAGGACACTGAGCCCGAGCCGAACCACTTTGACGAGGCACCGCTGGTTCTGCCCAGAAGCATGTCAGGCGGCGGCCTGGTGATTCCCGTCTTTCCCCGGCTGGAAGAAAAGAAAGACCTGAGTGACGACAGCGAGCCAAAACTTCCAGCCGGGGCGGACCTGCGCGATAGCTATATTATCCTCAAGGACGGGTCGGTCCTCTCTGCAGCTGAGTGGATCAAGGGTGGATTGAACAAGAATCAGACCGGTGTGGGCATGAGCGACTATCAGAATCGTCTGTTCCTGGGCCAGGTGGCGCGCGCCATGGCGGGGGTGGACGAGAATCAGGTCAATCATAGTGTTGTGACGGTTGGGCCTTTGCGGCCTTATGAGCCTGCCATGATATCTGAGCCCATGCAGATGGTGCACGGCATCTTCCGCATGTTTGTACCGGGCAGCAACGGCTATGAGTGGAACCCGGCCACGTCAGGCGGCGGTTTCGACCGCCGCCGCGCCACAGCCGGCGACGCGGCGGTTCAGTTTGAAGGCCAGTTCAGTGAAGCCGTCAGCCAGACAGTGGCCGACTTCCAGGAGATCGGCACCATGATGAATATGCTCAGCGACTATAAGAAGAAGCACGGGATCGATTAGGCCCTATATATGGGAGCCTATATAGGCAGTGGACGCTGCTACTGTGGGGCACTTGCCCAGCCGGGCAGGGTGGCAACGTGATTCACCAATAGGCGTGCACCTGATTCATGCCCGGTTTTCTGCCGTTTTCGCTATAGGGGCCTTATTCAGGTGGTTATATGTCGGGCGTCAAACACGCCTTCATGACCCGAGTCAGCACCCAAACCAGCCGATTTATGCTCCCGCCATGCCCCGTTGAATCATCCGTTCGCGCTTCTGGCCTTGAGGCTTTCCGCCATAGGGGCTTATCCCTGAAATATAATTGCTCAAAATTAAGGGTTTCGTAACATATTCGGAAAGAAAATGGGGTTTCGCGGGTTAATCACCACTTTTTTCGAGAAAACTGAAAAAAGGTGTTTACAGGGTTGGAAACCACCCCTATAACCCGCCCCACACCGACGGGGCGCACCGCTCAACGCGACGCACCGCTGGGACGCTTGACCCCAGCGCTCAGCCAGCAGGCAGGGAAACGGGATCAGGATTTGCTCTTTGACATTGTAGAT
>NZ_DGNR01000010.1:0-74201 GCF_002389025.1 Kordiimonas sp. UBA4487 | reverse complement strand
ATCCTTGGTGCCATGGAAGTGGCCGAGAATGGCGATCTGGCCAACTGGATGATCCCGGGCAAGATGGTCAAGGGCATGGGCGGCGCGATGGACCTTGTGGCCGGCGTGCAGCGCGTGGTGGTGATCATGGATCACACCAACAAGGCGGGCGACCCAAAACTGCTTAAAAGCTGCACCCTGCCGCTCACGGGCACGCAGGTTGTTGACCGCATTGTCACCGGCCTTGGTGTGTTTGACGTTGTGGACGGCGGCCTCAAGGTCGTCGAGCTGGCGCCAGACGTGACCATGGACGAGGTGAAGGCCAAAACAGAGGCCACGCTTGTTGAATAGCAGGTGACGGTGATTGCCAAAACAAAAGGCGCCCCTGTGGCGCCTTTTTTATTGGGCTAATGGTCTGCTAGCGTGCCGGGAGGGAAGCCATGCTGGGCCATGGCGTCGCCTAGGGCTCTCAGCGTTTCTTTGGGTACGCCCTTGCTGCAAGCGATATAGATCGGATAGTCCGGGTGGGCACCATAGTTCTCCAGGGCAACGAGCGTACTTGTGCCCGGTATTACGCGCTTGGCTTCTTCCCACTGGTCTTTTGGAACAATCGTATAGTGCGCACGGCCAGCAAGCACCATGCTCATCAACTGAAAATCCGTCTTGCCGGTCCGCAAGATCCAGCTCGGGTTCGAGCGGATAATGGTGTCGACTTTCTCGCCATAAATACCACTTTCAAGCAGTGTCCCAATCATGGTGCTGTCTTTGGCCAAAGACACGATGTTGCCGTGTGCCCGCAACCTGTCCAGGTAGCGCGGCAAGGTCAGAACAATATCGCCCGGGACCACATCGAACAGGTAGGGCAGGAAAGCCCATTTTTCAGCCCGCTCGAGCGTAGGCATGCGGCCTGTTGAGCAGATGGCCCGACGGCCTTCATTCAGCATGTCGGCTTCTTCATCAATCGTGGAGGCCATCCAGCGCACATCATAGCCTGCGGTATCAGCAACCGCGTTCAGCTGGTCGATATATCGACCGGTAGGCTTGCCGTCTACAACCCTGATGTCAGGCGGATAATGGTAAAAGGTGAAAGTAATAGTCGGCCGTGTGCTGGCCGCCACCGTAGTGGCGAAAAAAGCAATAAGACTATATAGAATAAGCGGTTTCAAAATTCTGTGCGAACCTCCGTCATGGCGTTCAGTATAGGTTTTCCCCCTTAACAAATCGTTCAGAAACGGCGCTCTGTGGCTGCGGCGTGATAATGCTGTGGTTTGGGGCCAATGACAGGCTATGATAGACAATGATGATATTTTCGCGCGATCGGGGACCGTCATGACCATTCCAACTTTCAGTCCCGAGTTGCCAGATTTTGCGGACAACCCGAGCGTGAGAGGTTTCCTGGTGGCCTGGGACCGCTGGCGCGGCGATTCCCTGCTGCCGAAACGCGATGACATCCGGCTGATGGATGTGCCGGAACTCATGCGCGGGGCCATGCTCCTTGATGCCGTCTCAATGGACGAATTTGTCTTCCGCTATGCCGGGACGCTGTATGAGGATATGTATGGTTTTGATTTTACTGGCAAAAATTATCTGGACCTGACAGACGAGGGCTTGAAGCCGATCCGCTCGAAACGCCTTTGGGGCATTGTATCCCAGCCAGCAGCGGCGGTCTGGACCACACCGAGCGTGGAAAGTGTTGATTTCACTGGTGTCAGTGTGCCGATCCTGCCCAACGACCCATCCCATCCGCGCAAAATCATGCAGATCGTGATGCTGACGCGTGAGATTTCGGAAGTCAGTTACAAAGTACGGGCACAGCGCCGGGAGAAAATCTATTTCTCCGACCATTTCCGCTATATCGATATCGGCGCAGGGTTGCCAGACACCAGCGTTGAGAGCTGATCCTTTCCGCTCTACCAAATCTTGAGTATGTTATTGTTGCTTTAACACGGTAGGGGGCGCTACAGCTTTGTGGTGGCTTTTTTGGGGGAGGCTTTATGACAATCACCAAGGACAGGCTGTTTGTCGCTTTTGCGATTTATTCGGGGGCATGGCTCTGTGTGTCGCTGGCACAATGGGGACTGTTGTCCTTGCAGGCGATCGTCCGGTCTTCCATCGCGGGGACGCCGCCGTTTGACCTCTACAGCTACGGGGTGGCTTGTTGCCTGATCGTAGCGATGCTGTGTGCGCCTGTTGTGTCGCGAGCGCCTCTTCTCTTGGCGCTTCTTTTCTCTGCTTTCGGCTTGCTCTTCCGGTTTGCCAATTATGTGTTTGAAGTCATCTATCGGCTCACGACCGAACCTGCCTATCAGGACCAATATTATGTATCGGTTGAATTGCCGTGGCGGGATATCGGCAGTGAAGCGCTTGGTTATGTCTTGGGCGCAGCTTTGCTTGCAGTCGCATCCCTTGCGCAACGCAAGTTGGCGCCTGAAGCAGGGTCTCCGTATCAGGCCTTTCTCAATTGGCTTCAGATTGACAGCGGGGTGATACGTGATCGTTTACCTGGGTTCAATAAGCTTGGCTCACATCTGGGTAAGATCACTGTTGCCTTGTGTTGTCTTGCTGCGGCCCAGTCGTTGGCAGACGTGACCAGCCTTCTTTTAACGGCCCCCTTCATGCAACAGATGATGAGCAGTGGATATGCGCCAGTTGAGCCGCTGAGGCAGTTTGTCATTGGCTATGCGCCGACGATTGTCTTGCTGACTGGTTTTGGCCATGTTGCAGGGCGTCTGGCGCGGCAAATGCAGCTTGAGATGTCGGTCATGGCCATTTGTGTTGCCACAATTCTATGCTTTGCACACGACATTGAAACCATCGTGTCGCTGACGTCGTCGCTTTTTGTGAGTAGCGACAACGTCGGGGAGTATGGGGCCTGGATTGCCGGCCTTCTGGCGACAATCCTTGCGGGCGCCAGCAGCCTATACCGCGGGTATAGCCGTCAGAAACCGTTGATTTCGGTGGCCGATTTTTAAGCCGTACCGCCGACCGTCAGGCCGTCGACACGCAGCGTTGGCTGGCCCACGCCCGCGGGCACGCTCTGGCCGCCCTTGCCGCAGGTGCCGACGCCATTATCCAGCTTCAGGTCGTTGCCGATCATCGACACGCGGGTCAGCACGTCAGGGCCGTTGCCGATGAGTGTCGCGCCCTTGACGGGTTCCATGATCTTGCCGCCGCGCACGCGGTAGGCTTCGGTGCAGCTGAACACAAACTTGCCTGAAGTGATATCCACCTGGCCACCACCGAAATTGACGGCATAGAGGCCGTCGTCGACGCTCGCCAGAATTTCAGCGGGGTCCTTGTCGCCCGCCAGCATGAAGGTGTTGGTCATGCGCGGCATCGGGGAATGGGCGAAGCTCTGGCGCCGTCCGTTGCCAGTGGCCTGCATGCCCATGAGGCGGGCATTCAGTCGGTCCTGCATGTAGCCTTTCAGGATGCCGTCCTCGATCAGCACGGTGCGTTCAGTTGGGGTGCCTTCGTCATCCACGGTCAGGCTGCCGCGCAGGTCTGACATGGTACCGTCATCTACCACTGTGACACCCGGTGCAGCCACGCGCTCGCCCAGGAGGCCTGCGAAGGCTGAAGTTTTCTTACGGTTGAAATCGCCCTCAAGGCCGTGGCCGATGGCTTCATGCAAAAGCACGCCGGGCCAGCCGGGGCCAAGCACCACGGTCATTTCGCCAGCAGGGGCGTCCACGCTTTCCATATTCACGGCTGCTTGACGAATCGCTTCGTCGGCCTGTGCCTGCCAGTGGGCTTCATCGAACAGGAAGTCATAGGCCTGGCGCCCGCCTGACCCCTCATAACCCAGTTCCTGCCGGTCGCCGTCGCGCATCACCACCTGCACATTCAGGCGTACAAGCGGGCGGATGTCACGCACACGGTGGCCGTCGGCGCGGATGATCTCCACAGCCTGCCAACTGCCCAGCAGGCTGGCGCTAACCTGCGCCACGCGAGGATCCCTTGCCCGGGTATAAGCGTCAATTTCCTCGAGCAGCTTGATTTTGCGACCGAATTCAATGCCGCCAAGCGGGTTGTCGCTGGTATACAGCTGCTTGTTGGTGCGCACAGGGGCAGGGGCCATGATGCCTGCGTTGCCGGTTTTGACGGCACGTACCGTTTCACCTGCGCGCCGGATGGCGTCCTCCGACAGCTCATTTGAGTGCGCGAATCCTGTGCTTTCGCCCATCACAGCCCTGAGGCCAAAGCCCTGGCTGCTGTCATAGCTCGCGCCCTTCAGGCGGCCATCATCAAAGTTGAAAGACTCGGAACTTGTGGCTTCCAGATACAGTTCGCCGTCTTCCATATCCGAGAGCGTGTCTGATACCAGCGCTTCCGTACGTTTTTCGTCAAGGTCCGACTCTTGGAAGAAAAAATTCAGCGACGCAGCTGCATCGGTCATGGAAAGTCCCTTTCTGTCGCAAAGTGCGAGTGATTCTATGATTTATGGGCCCGAAGGACAGATTACACCAAAAGTGCGGCACAATGTCGCATTTTTGAGGCAATCGCTGGCGCTACCATGGTATGGAGATGTGGGAATGACAAGCCATCTTCGATAAAATCTGGTGGCTTTGGGCAAAAAATGGCAAAAAAACGGCTTGAAGGGCTCACTCGGACTTGAGCCTTTAGGATCGTCTGGTATAAACGGCCCCGCATTCATATCGGCTGCGAGGTTCAGATGGTATATCCTCGAGGCTGATTGCTGGACGCCACGGACAAGAATGGCGCCGGTCCCCCGCAAGGGGTAGGAACAAAAGGAAAGCAGAACTATGAACGTCAAAAGGCTTACCGCCGGAGTTATGGCTGCATGGACAGCCCTGTTCGGTTTCACGGTTAGCGCGCTGGCTGAAGGGGTTATTGGTACCCCGGATGAGAAGGGCGTATGGCTTCAGGAACCAGTCAACGAGCAGGCTGCCCGGGTTGTTGACTTTAACGAACTTCTTCTCTGGATTATCACTGTCATCACGATATTCGTTTTCGCCCTCATGTTTTACGTGATGGTTCGCTATCGTGCCAAGGCTAACCCAGAGCCATCCAAGACCAGCCATAATACGCTGATCGAAATCATCTGGACGGTCGTGCCAATCGGCGTGCTTGTTGTGATTGGTTTCTGGTCTATCCCGCTTCTTTATTTCCAAGATGTCGTGCCGAAGACCGAGTTCGCGATCCGCGTGACAGGCAACCAGTGGAACTGGACATACAGCTATCCTGACCATGGCGATATCGAGTTTACCTCGACCCTGGTGCCAAACGAGGCGTATGAGACCTATCCTACATACGACCCGGCCGTTAAGGCGGAGTATGAAGCTGGTCTGACGCAGTTCCTGGGGAAGCCAGCCCAATTGAACGCGCGCCTCCTGGACACCAACAACCGTCTGGTCGTGCCGGTAGACACCAAGATCAAGGTGATGCTGACAGCTACGGACGTTATCCATGCCTGGACTATCCAGAAAGTGGGTATCAAGCTTGATGCCGTTCCCGGCCGCCTCAATGAGACCTGGTTCGAGATCAACAAGGAAGGCACTTACTACGGTCAGTGTTCTGAATTGTGCGGTAAGGACCACGCTTTCATGCCGATCACGGTTGAAGCGGTGTCCAAGGAAGAATTTGCCAAGTGGGTGGAACGTGCGAAAGCTGCTTATGCTGACGCCGGTACCACGGCCCTTGGTCGCTAAGACAAGTTAGGGAGAGAAGAGCAATGGCTCACGATAACCCAACTGGTTGGAGACGCTGGGTCTATTCCACCAACCACAAAGACATCGGTGTGATGTATCTTTGGTTCGCGTTCTTTGCTGGCCTTATCGGTTTTGCAATGTCCGGCCTGATGCGGATGGAGCTGGAACATCCTGGTGTTCAGTTCCTGCCAGAATTCCTTGGTATCACCGAAGATCACGCCCGTCATATGTTTAACGTACTGACCACTGGCCACGGCCTGATCATGGTATTCTTCATGGTTATGCCTGCGCTGATCGGTGGCTTCGGTAACTATTTCGTGCCGCTCATGATCGGTGCGCCAGACATGGCGTTCCCGCGCATGAACAATGTCAGCTTCTGGCTGATGCCTCCGGCCTTCATCCTGCTCTTGCTCTCCACTGTTGTGGAAGGTGCGCCTGGCATGAACGGTTTCGGTGGCGGCTGGACGGCCTATGCACCTCTTTCCACCAGCGGTCACCCTGGTCCTTCGATGGACCTGGCGATCTTCTCGCTGCACGTGGCTGGTGCATCGTCCATCATGGGTGCGATCAACTATATCACGACCATCTTCAACATGCGTGCACCGGGCATGACGCTCCATAAAATGCCGCTGTTCTCTTGGTCTATCCTGATCACAGCCTTCCTGCTTGTGCTGTCGCTGCCAGTTCTGGCCGGCGCCATCACCATGCTGCTGACGGACCGTAACTTCGGCACGACCTTCTTCGATCCAGCTGGCGGTGGGGACCCAATCCTGTTCCAGCACCTGTTCTGGTTCTTTGGTCACCCTGAAGTTTACATCATGATCCTGCCGGCTTTCGGTATTGTCAGCCACATTGTGTCGACCTTCTCAAGGAAGCCGGTCTTCGGCTATCTGGGGATGGCATACGCAATGGCAGCGATCGGCTTCATCGGCTTCGTTGTGTGGGCGCACCACATGTACACTGTTGGCCTGGATGTGGACACGAAGGCCTACTTCGTAGCCGCCACCATGGTGATCGCTGTACCGACGGGTGTGAAGATCTTCTCCTGGATTGCCACCATGTGGGGTGGTTCCATCCGCTTTGAAGTGCCAATGATGTATGCGATTGCCTTCATCCTGCTGTTCACCGTTGGTGGTGTGACAGGTGTGGTTCTGTCGAACGCTGGTGCTGATATCGTGCTGCACGACACCTACTATGTGGTTGCACACTTCCACTATGTACTGTCGCTGGGTGCGGTGTTCGCGATCTTTGCAGGTCTCTATTACTGGGTTGGCAAGATGTCGGGTAAGCAATATCCGAACCTTCTGGCGCACATCCAGTTCTGGATCACCTTCATTGGCGTGAACCTGATCTTCTTCCCGCAGCACTTCCTGGGTCTGCAGGGCATGCCGCGCCGGTATGTTGACTATACTGACGCGCACGCCTACTGGAACTGGGTATCCACGCTTGGGTACAAGGTGACAGCTGTTGGTGTACTTCTCTTCATCGTTGTGATGGCTATGACGCTCTTCAAGAAGAAGAAAGACTGTGCCGACAACCCATGGGGTGAAGGTGCCACAACGCTTGAGTGGACGCTCTCGTCTCCTCCTCCGTTCCACCAGTTCAACGAACTGCCAAAGATCAAGTAAGCCTTCGGGCTTACCCCTTTGGGAAAAAGGACAGACGTTTTGGCCGATAGCCTGACATCATATGAACAAACCCTTCAGCCTTCCGTATCGCGGGAGGCTGAAGCGCGTGACTTCGTGGCCCTGTTGAAGCCACGGGTTATGTCGCTTGTTATCTTCACCGGCTTTGTGGGCCTGGTGGCTGCACCGGGCACGATGAACCCAGTGCTGGCTTTCGCCGCAATCCTTCTGATTGCGGTGGGGGCAGGGGCGTCTGGCGCCCTGAATATGTGGTATGACGCCGATATTGACGCGATCATGGAACGGACGGCCAAGCGGCCGATCCCCGCAGGCAAGGTAACCCCAGGTGACGCGCTCGGCTTTGGCCTGACGCTGTCTATTGCCTCGGTGGTGCTTCTTGGCCTGATCGTCAATGTAACGGCAGCGGCGCTTCTGGCGCTGACGATTTTCTTCTATGTTGTCATTTACTCCATGTGGCTCAAGCGCCGTACGCCCCATAACATTGTTATTGGTGGCGCGGCAGGCGCTTTCCCACCGATGATCGGCTGGGCCGCGGTAACTGACAGCGTAACGATTGAGAGCATGGTGCTGTTTGGCATCATCTTCCTGTGGACTCCGCCCCACTTCTGGGCGCTCAGCCTTTTCATCTCGAAGGACTATGAAAAAGTGGGGGTGCCCATGCTGCCTGTGGTGGCTGGCGAGCGTGAGACCCGGAAGCAGATCCTCTTGTACAGCCTTCTGGTGGTGCCTTGCGGCGTCGCCCCTTATTTCCTGGATTTCGCAGGCCCGGTATATGGGGTGGTTTCAAGCCTCTTCGGTGCCTGGTTCCTGGGCCTTGCCACCATGGTTTGGCAGGGCCGTGAAAAGGCCGAGCGCAAGCTGTTCGCCTTTTCGATCCTGTATCTTTTTGTGCTTTTTGCAACGCTCGCATTCGAGCGCCTGATCACGGAGTGGCTGGTATGAGTGAAGACCTGAGCGAAATGCACAAACGCATGAAGAAGCGCAACCGGGTTCTAGGCCTGTCGCTGGCAGCCTTCGTTATCCTTGTTGCTGTATTCAGCTATTTCAAGATTAAGGGGCTGACGCCTTGACAGCAGCGGCTGCAAATAAGAACACGCGTGTCGCGATGATGGTATGCCTACTGGTTGTGGGCATGATTGGCCTGTCGTACGCCGCTGTGCCGCTTTATAACCTGTTCTGCAAGGTAACGGGCTATGGAGGCACCACGCAGGTTGCGGAAGTGGCCTCGGGCGCTGTGATTGACCGCGAAATGGACGTGCGCTTCAACGCCAGCGTTCACCGCGACATGCCGTGGGACTTCAAGCCGGTGCAGGTGCACCAGACGCTGAAGATCGGCGAGCAGGGTATTGCCCACTATGAAGCCTACAACCCCACGGGCCAAACCATCGTGGGCACGGCCACTTATAATGTGACGCCACACAAGGCGGGCGAATATTTTGCAAAGATTGACTGCTTCTGCTTTACCGAGCAGGAGCTGAAACCAGGCGAACGGGTTGACATGCCTGTCGTCTATTTCATTGATCCTCTGATTGCTGAGGATCCAAATCTGGATGACGTTAGCGAAGTGACGCTTTCATACACCTTCTTCGTCATGGAAGACGAGACGGCACGTGTGCGAGCGGAGCAGGGTCGCTAAAGCTAGGGTAACAAAAGGGAACGTCGGCAACTGTGCCGGTGCTTGTTAGGAGAGATTTTATGGCAGGCGATGTGAAACACGATTATCACCTGGTGAATCCAAGCCCTTGGCCGGCTGTGGGTTCGTTCGCAGTTCTGCTGATGATGGTGGGCGCGGTTTTCGCAATGAAGCCGGACGCTACGCTGTTCGGCATGAGCGGCTTTGGTAACTGGCTTTTCGGTGCGGGCCTCCTTGGCCTTCTGTACACGATGTTTGCCTGGTGGTCGGACGTAATCAGCGAAGCTGAAGGCGGCGATCACAAACCAGTTGTTCGCATTGGCCTCAAGTACGGCATGATCCTGTTCATTGCCTCTGAGGTTATGTTCTTCGTGGCTTGGTTCTGGGCTTTCTTCAATGCGGCGCTTTACCCAAAGATTCCACTGCCTGAAATCGGTGCTTTCTGGGAAACGCTCAATAATGAAGCCATGTGGCCGCCTGAGGGTATCGAGACATTCGACCCATGGCACCTGCCATTCATGAACACGCTGATCCTGCTGCTGTCTGGCACCACCGTAACCTGGGCGCACCATGCAGTTCTGGAAGGCGACCGCGACAGCCTCAAGAAAGGTCTGTGGCTGACTGTGATCCTGGGTGCGATCTTCACCTGTGTTCAGGTTTACGAGTATCAGCACGCGGCGTTTGAATTCTCCGGCAGCATCTATGGTGCCACCTTCTTCATGGCAACCGGCTTCCACGGTTTCCACGTTCTGGTGGGTACCATCTTCCTGGCGGTTTGCTTGGGCCGGGCCTACAAGGGCCACTTCACGCCAGACCATCACTTCGGTTTCGAAGCGGCAGCTTGGTACTGGCACTTCGTGGACGTTGTGTGGATCTTCCTGTTCTTCTGCGTCTACATCTGGGGCGGTGCTTAAGGCATGCCTGCAGACATGCAGAACAAAGAAACCGAAGCCGGCCGGGAGCAATCCCGGTCGGTTTCGCCTTATAAGGCCGGCTTTTTGGGCCGGTGCCCGTCCTGCGGCGAGGGCGCCTTCTTCAAGCCCATGAGCCTCGATATCCGCGAGACATGCGAGACGTGCGGGTTTGATCTCTCGAAGGCTGACCCGGGTGACGGCGCCCAGGTTTTCGTGATCCTGATCATGGGGGCTATCGCGGCCCTCGTGGGCTTCATCCTGATTGGCGGCATGCACATGCCCCCTTGGGCGGCCATGACCATCATCTTCGCTCTGATCCTGTTCGGCAGCATCTGGATGCTGCGGGTGTTCAAGGCAACGCTTGTGGCGCTGCAGTTCCACCATGACGCTTCAGAAGGCAAGCTGACGGACGATGGGGGCGATGATGCCTAAAGGCTTCAAGCCCGGACTGCCACTGACCATCTGTGCCCTGTTGGGCATGATTGTTCTTGTTGGACTGGGTACCTGGCAGGCCCGCAAGATTGGCCCCAAAACAGACTTGCTCGCCAGCATTGAAGCTGGGCTGGCGGCCGCCCCAATCCAGTTGCCGGTGCACCTGGATGACCCATCCACACTCAATTATCACCGCGTAACTTTCGCCGGTACCGTGCTGAACCGGGCGCCCGTCAAAGTATTCGCCACCAGCCTTTCCGGCAAATCGGGCTATCATATCTATGCGCCGGTGCGGAAACACCACGGCATGGTGGTGGCGGTAAACTTTGGCTGGGTGCCGTTTCATCAGAAGGAAATTCCGGCCCTGCCATCGGGCGAAGTTACGGTTACCGGTGTGCTGCGCACCAGCGCCACGCCCGGTTCCATGACGCCCCCGAATGACGCGGCAGGCGGCAACTGGTTCACCGCTGACGTGCATGAAATGGCGGCGCACTGGGGCCTGCGCACCAAGGAATATTATCATTTCCGCGTGTTTTCGGACCAGATCGGCGCGCTGGACGCGCTCCCTGAGGGCGCACAGGTGCGCGTGGATATCCCCAACGATCACCTTCAGTATGCCATCACCTGGTATGGCCTCGCCCTGACGCTCCTGGGCGTCTATATCGCCTTCGGCTTCAAACGCGGCCGGGAAGAGTAAAGTCGGGGCGTTGAAAATGAAATTGAACACCAAATTCAATCTCTATTTACGAAGTGCCACGATCATCATGTTTCTCGGCGCACCCGTCGTGTTTTTCAGTTTCGATGGTCGGGGTATTCCCGTTCTAGTCTGGTGTGTATTCATGCTGTTAGTACATGTTGGGATCGAAAAGCTGATACGCTGCCCCAACTGCCGGGCTTCTTTGTTGTTCAGACAGCATGTACACGGCTCACAAGCGGATAAGAAATGCCATCGATGTGGCTTTTCATATCAGGACTGAAGTGACGTTAGGCTCCCTAAGCAAGTGCTAAAGCAATTCTCCTGACGCTCAAACGCGCTTTGACTTGCATCCCGCCGCACCAACCCGTAGAACTGGGCTTCGCAAGATTCGTAAAGTTGAGTGCACTGATCGTGAAATATATATCTACGCGCGGCGAAGCCGAAAAACTGGATTTCGAAGGGGTAACCCTGACGGGGCTGGCCCGGGATGGTGGCCTGTATGTGCCCGAGGAACTGCCGCAGTTCAGCGCGGAAAAAATCCGCAGTTTCCGCGGCAAGCCTTATGCCGAGGTCGCCTTCGAGGTGATTCAGCCTTTCGTGGCCGGTAGCTTGTCTGACGCTGACCTCAAAGCCATGCTGGATGCCACCTACGGCAAGGCGTTCCGTCATCCGGCCGTGGCGCCGCTCGTCCAGCTTGGCGCGAATGACTGGCTGCTGGAGCTGTTTCACGGCCCGACGCTGGCGTTCAAGGATTTCGCACTGCAACTGCTGGGTCGTTTCTTCGACCATTTCACCGCCAAGCGCGGCCAGAAACTGACAATCCTCGGGGCAACGTCCGGCGATACTGGCTCCGCCGCCATTGAAGGCTGCCGCGGGCGCGATAATGTCACCATCTATATGCTGCACCCGAAAGACCGCGTGTCTGAAGTTCAGCGCCGCCAGATGACGACGGTGCTTGAAGACAATGTGGTCAACATCGCGGTTGAGGGCAATTTCGATGATTGCCAGGCGCTGGTGAAGGCTTGTTTCAATGACCTTGATTTCCGCGACCGCGTGGGCCTGACGGCTGTTAACAGCATCAACTGGGCGCGGGTGATGGCGCAGATCGTTTATTATTTCACGTCTGCTGCGGCGCTCGGCGCGCCCGACCGCGAAATTTCCTACACGGTGCCCACGGGCAATTTCGGGGATATTTTCGCGGGCTATATCGCTAAGGGCATGGGCCTGCCTATCCGCCAGTTGGTGATCGCCACCAACAAGAATGACATTCTGGCCCGCACGCTGCAGTCAGGGTCCTACCGCGCTGACGGCGTGGAAGCGACGCTTTCGCCCAGCATGGATATCCAGGTGTCCAGCAACTTCGAACGCCTGATGTTTGATCTGGCGGGCCGTGACGCCGCTGAAATTCGGGCCTATATGGATACACTGACGGCTGAGAAGGGCTTTGACCTGAAGCAGGGGCACCTTGAAGCTCTGCGTGCATCCTTCGCCGCAAGCCAGGCCGACGACGCCCTGACCGCGAAGGTGATGGCGGACCTTTATAAGGCCAGCGGCTATGTGGCCGACCCACATACAGCCGTGGGGCTGGCGTCCGCCGCTGTGTGCAACACTGATCCAAGCGTGCCTATGGTGACCTTGTCGACCGCTCATCCGGCCAAGTTCGGCGCGGCGGTTACGGACGCTACCGGTGTTAACCCGACGTTACCCGCTCATATGGCAGACTTGCTTTCGCGCGAAGAAAGGCTTATCACGCTCGCCAACGACGTGACGGCGCTTCAAGCGCGAATTATGCAAGGAATGTAGATTGAGTGTAGAGGTTACCCGCCTGCCATCAGGCCTCCGTATTGTCAGTGAAAGCCGGCCCCAGCTTCAGACTGTGGCCGTGGGCATGTGGGTGGACATCGGCGCGCGCCACGAACCTCTGAAGCTCAATGGCATCACGCACTGCCTGGAACATATGCTGTTCAAGGGCACCAAGCGCCGGAGCGCGCGTGACATCGCATCCGAGATCGAGTCTGTCGGCGGCCAGATGAATGCCTACACCAGCCGCGACAACACCACTTACTATGCCCGGGTGATGAAGGATGACCTGCCGCTGGCGTTTGACGTGCTGGCAGACATCATCCTCAATAGCCAGTGTGATGACAGCGAGCTTGTGCGTGAGAAAGAAGTGATTCTGCAGGAAATCGGCCAGGCACTGGATACGCCCGACGATATCGTGTTCGACCACCTTCAGGATGCCGCCTTCCGCGATCAGGCCATTGGCCGGTCGATCCTGGGGACTGCGGAAAGCGTGCGCAGCTTCTCAAGTGCTGACCTCAGAAGCTATCTGACCACCAATTATACCGCATCCAACATCGTGGTGTCTGCTGTGGGCAACCTGGAACACAAAGACCTTGTTGCCCTGGCGGAAGAAAAACTGGCGGGTCTCAAGAACGGGGAACCCAGCAAGGCCTCAGGCGCACGTTTCACTGGCGGTGACATCCGCGAAAAGCGCGAGCTCGAGCAAGTGCACGTGACGGCCGCCTGGCCCGGTGTCTCCTTCCAGGACGATAATTATTACGCCATGCAGGTCTATTCCACCATTCTGGGCGGCGGCATGTCATCGCGCCTGTTCCAGGAAGTGCGCGAAAACCGCGGCCTGGCTTATTCCGTCTACAGCTTCACGAGCAGCCATCAGGATGTTGGCATGCTGGGCATCTATGCCGGCACTGGGCCGGACATGGCTGAAGGCATGATGCCGGTGATCAAGGGCGAAATGGAAGCCTTGACCAAGGGGCCAACCGAAGAAGAATTCAAAATCGCCGTGGCACAGCTTAAGTCCGGCCTTGTGATGGCGCTTGAAGCCACGACTTCGCGCATGGAACAGATGGGCCGCCAGATGCTGGTGTTCGACCGCCTGATCCCGATCGAAGAGATGATCAGCAACGTCGAGGCGGTAACGCCTGATGACGTCGCCCGTACGGCCAGTCAAGTATTGGCTGAATCCGATATTGCAATGGCAATAGTCGGTGGTGGTGATCTGGACCGTATTACTTTTTCCTGACCAGGGAATTAGTTCAAATTATAACTAAATTTTAGGCTTAATTCATACACTCCTAAGTATTGCTGGTCGGCCACGTTGGTGGTACCATGTCGGCCATAATATAATCAGGGGGGACTCTTGTTGAGCCCGGAGTTGTGTCAATTGCTGGCCTACTGGAATGAGCTGGGTGGTGCCAACGCGCTGCCTGAGCGGTCACAACTTGATCTCCGGCAGCTTACCCCAATCCTGCCCTGGATGTTCATTCTGGAAATGAGCCCAGATGGCTCGCTTCGGTACCGGCTGGCAGGTTCAAGCCTTGAAGAAGGTGTTGGCTGTGGCATGGCCGGAAAAACCTACGCCGATATCTTCCATGACCATGAGCAGGCTTCCGTGATGGAAGAACTGTATGCCACGTCTCTGGTGCAGGGTAGTGGCCTTGTGCGCACGGGTGCCTTTTCTCTGGATCAGACCGAGACCTTTGAACTTGAGGTACTGGCGCTGCCGTTTGCCGACACCCGTGCCATGGCTGGCACTGTGCTCGTCGGCGTCGTGCGGCCCTTTGACGTGCTCAACCAGGGCTTTCTGGACCGCTGGGGGCGGTTTCAGCATGACCTGACCACCCTGATGGTGGTGCCGTCACCACGGGTTGTGACATCCGGGCAACTTTCGGACCGGGTGAATGCAACGCTTGAACTTATTGGTGTGGAACTCAGGGCGCTGGATGTGCCCAAAGTGCTTGACCTCTACCGTCAGGGCATGGGCAAGCTTCCAGGGCAAGACATCCCATCGTTCGAACTGGAGGCCCTGTCGGGCAGCCAGGAAAATTCCCTGAATTAGTTCGGTGTGCCGCCTCTAGGCGTGGCCGGCGTCAGATGACAGCATCGAGATATTGATGCCAAGCTTGGCCATGGCCCTAGGCCACTTTTGTTCCAGCTCAGTATTGAAAATGATCTCGTCATCAGCTTCTGCTGTCAGCCAGGAATTGGCCTGGATTTCTTGCTCAAGCTGCCCAGCGCCCCAGCCGGCATATCCCAGCGCCAGCAGGTGATGGATTGGCCCGCGTCCGCGCGCAAGTGCGGTCAGGATATCGACTGTGGCTGTAAGCGCCAATGTCTCGCTGACCACTAATGTTGATTCCTGCACGAAATCGGCCGAATGCAGCACGAAACCGCGCCCGGGTTCGACCGGGCCGCCCGTGTGAATCGGCAAGGGGGGAACCGGGCCATCGGTTTCGATGTCCAACTGCTCCAGCAGATCTTCGAATGTCAGGCTGGGGAACGGTTGGTTGATCACCAATCCCATGGCCCCGGACTCATCGTGCGAACAAACATAGACAACGCTCCGGTCAAACCGGGGATCAGTCATGTTGGGCATGGCCAGCAGGAGCTTGCTGTCCAGATAAACGGATGATGTCATAGGGCCTCTCTTTTTTGGCACCTCAAGCTTAGCGCGTATCAAAGGATTGTGCAATCGGCCAGCAGTTGTAAGGCATTGGGCATAGGGTCGCAGGCTGGACTGACAGCAATGTGATCATTCGCGACTGGCAATTCCGGCACGTGGTTGCTACTCATGACCAAATTCAGCTGGAGACCGGCATGCGTTCGATTTTGATAGTTTTGAGTGGCCTTCTTGGCTTTGCAGCACCTGCACAGGCAGGTGAGACACCATGGCAAGCGCATCTTGATATGCTGCAGACCCGCATTGTCACAACGTCCGCCGACATGACAGATGCTGATGGTATGCCGCTTCTGGCGTGGGAGGCCAAGCTGGCACCGGGCTGGAAGACCTACTGGCGGTCCCCGGGTGAAGCAGGGTTGCCAGTGCGTATCAGCCAGGACGGCACCGACATTGACATCCTGTTTCCGGTGCCTGAACGGTTTGAGCTTTTTGGCCTTGAAACATACGGCTACAGCCATGCTGTGCTGCTGCCTTTCAGACCGCTGAGTGTCAGCGACGGTGGTGTCAGCGTGAGTGCGAGCTTCATGGTGTGCAAGGACATCTGCGTTCCGTTTGATGCGACATATGATGTGCCGGCTTCTGCGCTTGGCGCCGATTTTTCCCCGCATGACATCCGGGTTTCCACCTGGATGGAAAAGGTGCCAGCGCGGGCAGGCGACGGCGGTGCGGGCCTTGCGATCGATTCTGTGCGTGTCGCCGGGCCGGTTGGTCGCCAGCACGTGGTGGTTGACGCCCATGCTGATGCCATGCTGACGGCGCCCGACATGCTGGCCGAGGTGAACGATATGGTTCATTTTGGTGCGCCAAAGATCAAGATTACCGGAGATGGCCGCTCAGCGCGGTTTGTACTTGCTGCCATGACAGGCAAGAAGCCAATGGATTTGCGCGGCGAACAGATCAGACTGACCTTCATTGACGGGCAGGGCCATGCCATCGAGCGTATTCTGGACCTGCCGGAAAAATAGCCGCTTGAAGCCCATATCATAACGGGTAAAGTACCCCCGAAATCAATCGCCCATTCGGGCAGACCATAGGAGCATACAATGACCATTCAGGTTGGTGACAAAATTCCCGCCGCAACGCTGACAACCATGACAGCAGATGGCCCGGGCCCCGTGTCCACAGACGAGTTTTTCAAAGGCCGCAAGGTTGTGCTCTTCTCCGTACCAGGCGCATTCACGCCGACCTGTTCGGCCAAGCACCTGCCAGGCTTTGTTGACCATGCTGATGAGATTTTGGCGAAAGCCGATGCGATCGCCTGCATGTCAGTAAACGATGTGTTCGTCATGAACGCTTGGGGCAAAAGCGCCGGCGTTGAAGACAAGGTTGTGATGCTGGCTGATGGCAATGCCGAATTTGCCAAGGCCCTGGGCCTTGAAATGGATGCATCCGGCTTTGGCATGGGCCTGCGTTCCAAGCGTTTTTCCATGATTGTGGAAGACGGCACTGTAACGCAGCTGAATATTGAAGAACCTGGCGCATTCCAGGTGTCGTCGGCAGAGCACGCGCTGACCCAGCTTTAAGCTGGCACGACATAAAACCGGGAAAGGGCGGCTGTTTGGCGGCCCTTTTTTTATACCCCGAAGGGGCACACAAAGGTAAGGGCTGTTGAAGCCAGATCAATAGTGCTAGAAGCGATCTAGAGTGTAACAAAAAGACTGTTGCTGGATGAGTTTTGAAACAGGTTTGAAGTCGGGTATCGCGGCCTGGCTGACAAGCGAGACCAGATTAAATCTGGCTCGCGCGGGGGAGGAAGTGTCGCGGCGTGTGGGACGTCGGGGGCGCGAGCTTTTGTATTTCCACCGCACGGACGATCCTTATTGCCAATTGATGGTTCAGGCATTGCCTGACCTTGCCAGCCGCTTTGATGTTAAGATCAAGCCGCTGGTGATCGAACGCCTGCCGGCCAACATGTACCCGGACCCACAGCGCTTTGAGGCCTACAGCATCCTGGATGCCACGCGCCTCGCGCGGCTTTATGGGCTTGGTTTCCCGTCAAACGCAATGGTGCCGGACCGGTTGAATGTTGGCATGGCGAACCGGTATCTCGTTAGCCTGCAGGACGACCCGAGCTTCTTTACGGCGGCCGAAGAAGTAGGCGAAGCGCTTTGGCGCAACGACCACAAGCTGGTGCGCAGCCAGTGTGTGGCCGCCGATATTGACGAACATGCGCTCGACAAGAACGAAAAGCTGCTGAAGGAGCTTGGTCATTATGCCAGCGCCACGGTCTATTATGGGGGTGAGTTCTATCTGGGGCTTGACCGGCTGGATCATCTGGAGCACCGGCTGAACCGGGCGGGGGTGGGTGATGGCGAAGTCCATTTCGAGCTGACGCGCCTGTGGCGGTACGGCTTGCAGAATATGGAAAAGTCTGTCTCTGGCCGCAGTGTGGAGGTCTATTTCTCTGTACGCAGTCCCTATAGTTACCTGGGCCTGCATCTGGCGGCGGAACTGGCCGAAAAATCAGGTGTGCGGCTCAAGCTGAAGCCCGTGCTGCCCATGATGATGCGCGGTATGAAGGTACCCAAGGCCAAGGGGCGTTATATCCTGATGGATACGGCACGGGAAGCGCGGGCAGAGGGCATTCCGTTCGGGCGCATTGTTGATCCGCTCGGGTTGGCGACCAAACGCGCCATGGGGCTTGGCTTTGCCTTGGCGGAAAGCGATCAGGACCTGGCCTTCTTCAAGGCTTTCACCAAAGGCGTGTGGGCCGAGGGCATCGACGGCACGACCGATGCGGGCCTCAGGAAAATTCTGGACCGTGCGGGGATCGGCGGTGCGAAACTTTCTGCCGCTTTGCCGGAGGATGTATGGGACCCAATTGCGGAACGGAACCGCCAAGCCCTTCTTATGGCGGGCGCCTGGGGCGTGCCGACCTTCCGCGTAGGCAATGAAACTCTGTGGGGGCAGGACCGTCTCTGGGCCGTTGTCGACGCTTTAAAGCAGCAGTGAAACGCTTCATCGCAGCAATCTTTCGCTTAGATTGACTGGCGGTAAAAGCTGCTTATTGTCATTTATTTGGCCGCCAGTGGGCAAGGGAGGCGTGTTTTCGGGTGTGGGACCCGGTGTGAGGTTAACCAAGGGGACGAGTTACAGTGAAGATGAATGATAAGATACGCGTTGGCTTTTCCGCGCTGTCGCTTTTGGCAGTGGCGGCCTGTGCAGACACGGGAAATGTGGAAAAGTCGGCGGCTGACCGCGCGGAACGCTTCAGTGCCAACCGCATTGAAGCAGATGTCCGCTTTCTGGCGGATGATACGCTCAAGGGCCGGGACACCGGCAGTGAAGGTTACCGGATTGCTTCCAACTATGTGGCGGCCGAATATGCCCAGCTTGGGTTGACGCCTGCGGGCGAGAATGGCAGCTATTTCCAGGAAGTGCCTTTCAAGACAGCCAAGTTGGATTTGGATACGGCAGCCGTGACCGTCACTGTGAACGGTGAAGAAAAAGCGCTGGCAGCCGGCGATGACTTCTACATGAGCGGGGACGTGAATGTGCCCTCCGGCGACGTTTCCGGCGATATCGTTTTTGTGGGCTACGGCATCCACGCGCCTGACCTGGGTCATGACGACCTTGAGGGTGTCGACCTTGACGGCAAGATCGCACTGGTGATCGGCGGCGCACCGACCAGTTTCAACAGCGAAATTCGGGCGCACCACGGTTCAAGCACTACAAAGAAGAAAGAGCTGGCCAGCCGAGGCGTTGTTGGCACGCTGATCGTCAGCACCCTGTCTGGCGAAAAGCGTCGTCCGTTTGAACGGCTGAAGAAATATCTTGGTACCGAAAACTTTGATTGGGTAGCGCCGGAAGGCTCCGGCGATAACGCACCACGCATTACCGCGTCGGCGGCCATCAGCCACGATGTGGCGCGCACGCTGTTTGAAGGCGCTGGCGTATCGTTCGATGATGTGATGGTGCAGGCGGAAGAGGGCGCGCCAGAAGCTGTCGCTCTCAAGACATCGGCGTCCATCAAGCGCGACAGCATCCTGTCCGACACCTTCTATAGCCCCAATGTTTTGGGTGTGCTTGAGGGTTCAGACCCCGTGCTCAAAAACCAATATGTCGTGATGTCCGCGCATCTGGATCATATCGGTGTGTCCGAGCACGCAAAGGGTGATGACAAGATCAACAATGGTGCGCTCGATAACGCTTCCGGCGTTGCCGTGATGATGGAAGTAGCGCGGGCCTATGTGCGCTCTGGCGAGCGTCCCCGCCGGTCGATCCTGTTCGCGGCTGTGGCAGCGGAAGAAAAGGGCCTCTTGGGCGCTGAATATTTCGCTAAATTCCCAACTGTGGCCAAGGGGCAGATGGTTGCCAACGTCAATGTGGATATGCCGATCCTTCTGTATGACTTTGCAGACGTGATTGCCTTCGGCGCGGACCGTTCCAGCCTTGGCCCTGTTACCGCTGAGGCAGCTGGCAGCATCGGTGTATCGCTGACGCCGGACCCCATGCCGGAAGAGGGCATCTTTACCCGGTCTGACCACTACCGGTTCGTGCAGCAGGGTATCCCTTCTGTATTCCTGGTAACCGGCTGGGGTCCTTCCGTGGACGGCAAGGATGGCGGTGCCATCTTCCGCGAGTTCCTGGGTAAAACCTATCACCGTCCGCATGATTCGCTGGATCAGGCCATTGATTTTCAGGCTGGTGCCAAGTTCGCTTATGTGAACTGGTTGATCCTGAATGAAGTGGCCAACGCAGACGAGCGTCCGCGCTGGAACGCCGGCGACTTCTTTGGTCGCACGTTCGGTGGCCTGGGCGCCGATGCGTCAGAGGCGCGTTAACCGCCTGACATCATTTGCTGAAAACAGAAAGCGCGGGGTCTTCCCGCGCTTTTTCTTTAGGGTTTATAGGGCGCCATGCCCTGGTTCGCCAAGGCGTCGGCGCGCTCGTTCCCCGGATCGCCCGCGTGGCCCTTTACCCAGATCCAATCGATCTCATGGGGCTTGATGGCCTCGTCCAGCGCCTGCCAGAGGTCAGCGTTCTTTACCGGCTTCTTGGCGGCATTTTTCCAGCCTTTGTTCTTCCAGGCATGAATCCATTTGGTGATGCCGTCACGGACATAGGTGCTGTCCGTGTGCAGATGCACAATGCAGGGGCGTTTCAGAAGGCGCAGGGCCTCGATTGCAGCCGTCAGCTCCATCCGGTTGTTGGTGGTCTCCATTTCGCCGCCGGTGATTTCCTTTTCGTGCTCACCATAGAGGAGGAGGGCGCCCCAGCCACCCGGGCCAGGGTTGCCGGAACAGGCACCGTCAGTATAAATCTCAACAACGTTTTTCTTAGACGACATATTGAGCCGCATCCCCGATCTGCTGGTGGAACTTCAGGCGCTTCAGGTAATCAAGCGGGTTCTTTGGATTGACCACTGCGCCTTCAACCGGGTTCAGCCAGTCATAGAGGCGTGTCAGCAGAAAACGGAGTGCCGCACCCCGGCACAACAGGGGCAAGGCCTGGATTTCGCCGGGTGTCAGTGGCCTGTGTGCGTCATACATTTCGATCAACCGCTTGGCGTGGCCGGGCAGGAACTGGTGGTTCTCGTCAAAGCACCAGCTGTTGATGCAGACCGCGATATCGTAGGCCAGCATGTCGGTGCAGCCGAAATAGAAGTCGATCACACCGGTGATGGTGTCGCCCGTGAACAGCACATTGTCCGGGAACAGGTCAGCGTGGATGGTGCCGCTGGGCAGGCCAGTCGGCCAGGCAGCTTCCAGGGCCGCGAGCTCTGCCCTGATTTCAGCGGCCAGGCCTTCCTTGACTTCGTCTGCGCGGGCGTCGGTCTTGGTTGCCAGTTCCTTCCAACCCGCAAGCGACAGGTCATTGGGACGGCTCTCATCAAAGCTTTGCCCGACCTTGTGCATGTCAGCCAGCATGGCGCCCAACGCGGCGCACTGGTTTTCCGACGGGTGGTGGACACTCACGCCCGACAGGAAACTGATCAGGCAGGCCGGGCGGCCCGCCAGTGTCTGCAGCGCTTTGCCTGACTTGTCATGGATCGGCAGGGGAGACGGGATGCCGCCGCCGGCCAGATGTTCCATCATATTCAGGAAGTAGGGCAGGTCTTCAGGATTCGCGCGTTTCTCATATAGCGTCAGGATAAAGCGGCTCTTGGTGGTCTCCAGCAGATAGTTGGAGTTTTCCACGCCTTCTGCGATGCCCTTGAAGCTGGTGGCTTCGCCCACATCATAGGTGGCCAGGAACGCATTCAGGGTCTGGTCGTCAACCTTGGTGTAAACCGCCATCAGGCCACGTCCTTCAGGATAGGCGGTACCTTGAAGACCACGTTTTCTTCTGCGGTGGTCACAAGCTCCAGCTTGGCGTCATAGTGGGCTTTCAGGGCTTCTATGACTTCCTCAACCAGCACTTCAGGCGCGCTGGCGCCAGCGGAAATGCCTACGGCGGTTGCGCCATCCAGCCAGTCCCAGTCCAGTTCAACCGCGCGGCGCACCAGCTTGGCCGGGCAGCCTGCTTTTTCGCTGACTTCCACAAGCCGCATGCTGTTGGAGCTGTTGTAGGCACCGATCACAATCATGCGGTCTGCCTGCTTGGCTACTTCCTTTACCGCAATCTGGCGGTTGGTGGTGGCGTAGCAGATGTCTTCCTTGTTGGGCTGGTCCAGTTCGGGGAAGCGCGCCAGAAGGGCGGCCACAATGTCGGATGTATCGTCAACCGACAGGGTTGTCTGTGTCACGAATGCCAGCTTTTCGGGATTTTGTGGCTCAAACTTTGCCACATCCTCAACGGTTTCAATCAATGTCACCGTGCCGTCCGGCACCTGGCCCATGGTGCCGATCACTTCCGGGTGGCCGGCGTGACCGATCATCAGGATTTCCCGGCCGTGCATCATGTGGCGCTCCACTTGCCGGTGCACTTTCGACACCAGCGGGCAGGTGGCGTCCACATACACCATGTTGCGGCGCTCGGCTTCGGCGGGCACGGCTTTCGGTACACCGTGGGCGGAAAAGACAACCGGCATGTCTGTCGGCACCTCATCAAGCTCGTCCACAAAGACAGCACCTTTGGCCTCAAGCCCTTCAACCACATAGCGGTTGTGCACGATTTCGTGCCGCACATAGACGGGCGCGCCGAACTTCTTGATCGCCAGTTCGACAATCTTGATTGCGCGGTCGACCCCGGCGCAGAAACCGCGCGGGTTGGCCAGAAGAATTCGCAGGCTGTTATCTGCCGCCATTCGGCTGCCTCCATGGGAAAGAAATTGCAGCCCTTAGCTACCGCTCAACGCCCCCAAGCGTCAAGCAAGACGTGCTTCGTTCGGTCATAAGCTATGGTGCATGTGTCACGCCACAGTTTGGACAAGCTTGGCTGATAGCCGAAGCCCAAGGGTTATTTATGCAGGCAGGGCCATAAGGTGGGTTGCTCTTTAGCAGTCTTCTTTTTATGATCGCGGCCAATTTCCGGCTTTCCGCAGAAGCCCAACGGGGCGCGCGGGGCCGATACCTGATTTTGAAAGGCGATTTATGTCCGTTCGTAGTGTGATTTTGTTCGGTCTTGTGTTCCTGCTTGCTGCCTGCGGCAACCGCAACCCGCTTGAGGTGACGGTCTCCCGCTGCCCGGCTGTGGCCGTTGTGGGCGACGCCGGCACCCTGACCCGCTTTGAAGGGCAGAGCCGCAATGTGGAGGATGTCGCCTTCACCGCCTCCATCATGGACGTAAAGCTGACGTGCGAAGAAGCTGAAGACGTTACCTCGCAAGTAACCTTCAGTGTGGCAGCCAACAAGGGCGAAGCCTTCAAGGGCGGCAGCGTGACAATCCCTTACTTTGTGGTGGTGATGAAAGACAACAGCCAGATTATCACCAAGAAAATCTATGATGTGACCCTGAATTTTGACCGCGATGGCCGTGCGGTGTCGCGAGAGGTTCTGGAGCAGCACATCCCGACGATCGCGCAGGCGCGGCGCTATAACTATGAAGTGCTGCTGGGTTTCCAGCTGACAGCCCAGGACGCGGTGTTCAATATGGAACGCTAAGCGCGGTCCAAAAATCTTCCAATAAAAACGGCGGCCCATTTGGAGCCGCCGTTTTTGATTCTGGGGTGACGCCGGGGCCTAGAAGGTTGCCCGGAAGGCCACGCCGATATTGCGGCCCGGCAGCGGCACATTATCCTTCAGGAAGCTTGTATGTTGGCGCGCCTCGACATTGCCGATGTTGGTGGCTTTGAGCGCCAGCGACAGGTTCTTGTTGTCGAACGGCCGCACGGTCAGATAGGCGTTCCACAGCAGGTAGTTTTCTGTCGGCAGCTCAAACTCGGTCACCCGGTTCTGGCTGGCGGCATATTCAAGCTCTGTCCGTACATCGACAGAAAACGAGGAGGCTTCAATGCCGACGAGCGCCGACAGGGGCGGGATGCGTGGCAGGTTATTGCTGCCATCCACGTCTGTCAGCTTGGCCCGGACATAATCCAGTTGGCCGTCCAGATGCACGTCAAATTCGCCCAGAGGGCCGCTGTTGAAGCTGCCCGCGTGGAATTCGGCCTTGGCTTCAAAACCGTAGAAACGCGCGTCGCTTGCGGTGAAGGCGAACACGGGCAGGCCGTCTTCCTCTTCACCCGTTGCGGCCTCGAAGATGAAGTCGTCATAGTTTGTCAGGAAGCCGTTCACCGCCAGGGTGAAAGGGCCTTCGGAGTAGCTGAACGTGGCCTCTATCCCAAGCGCAGTTTCAAGCCCCAGATTCTGGTCCCCCAGCTCAAAAGCGCCGGTGGCCAGGTGTGGGCCGTTCGAGAACAGTTCTTCGGCTGATGGCGCGCGTTCAGTGCGGAAGACGGACAAGCCCACAAAGGCGGCGTCGGAGAGATCATAACCCAGTCCTGCGGATAGGCTGAAGCCATCGAAGCTCTCGCTCGCGCCAAGCGCGTCGGCAGAATATTTCGTGTGCTCATACCGGCCACCTACTTCCAGCGTGTAGTGGCCCATGTCGAATTCCTTGACGCTATAGAGGCCAAACTGGTTCGTGATGGTTGGTGGCACAAAGGCTTCGTCGCCGATGGCGGAGAAATCGCGGCGCCTGAGTTGGATACCGGTAGCGCCACTCCAGGCATCGCCGCCTTTTTCAATCAGGTCCAGGCGGCCTTCCCAGCCTTTGTTGGCAAAGACGGTGCCGATTTCCTCACCTTCAAGTTCCGTGTGCTTATAGTCAGCATAGCCAAAGCGTAGCTTGGCTTTCTTGAACCAGGCAAAGTCGCGTTCCAGTTCACCATTGATGTCATAGCGAATCTGGTTCAGGTCGATGGTCACGGCTTCCTCGCCATGCTCTTCGCCCTCATGATCCTCTTCTTCTTCATGGCCTTCTTCATTGTGGTCTTCTTCGCCGTGCTCATGCCCGCCCGGCACGCCGTACTGGCTATCCACCTTCTTGATGTTCACGCCGATAAAGCCGTCCCGGAACAGAAGCGACAGGCCGCCGGAACCGCCGGATGTCTCAGTGGCGGAGTTTTCGGCGATACCAAATGCTTCGCCCTCACGCTCCTCATCATGCTCATCCTCATGATCTTCATCGTCATGGCCTTCCTCGGCTTCCTCTGCGTCATGCAGGGCTTCGGATTCGGCAAAGCCCGGGATTTTATAGTCGTCCGTGTTTCTGAACATGAAGTCGCCGTGGGCTACCAGTGTACTGTCGCCAAGCTTGCCAACAGTGGCGTTGAAGGCAGCTGTGACCTCGTCCCCGTCATTTACGGTGCTGTGGCCGTAGCGTACGGCCCCTTTGAAGCCGCCTGCGGGCAGTTCGTTGGGAATACGGCCATCGAATACGTTGATCACGCCGCCTGCGGCGCTGTTGCCGTACATCAGCATGGCAGTGCCGCGCAGAATTTCAATCCGTTCCGCAAGCGCCGGTTCAACAGACACGGCGTGATCGGGGCTGGTGGATGACGCGTCGATGGAGCCCAGGCTGGAATCCAGGACCCTGATGCGGTCACCGCCCAGGCCGCGGATGATCGGGCGGCTGGCGCCCGGGCCAAAGAAGGTGCTGGAAATGCCTGGCTGACGCTTCAGGGTTTCACCGAGGGAGCCGTCCAGCTGGCGCAGGATTTCTTCCTGCCGGAGTACGGTGGCGCCGACGATGGTTTCGCCCAGTTTGCGGCCTTCATAGGCGCCGGAGACAACAATTTCCTCTAGCTGTTCATCAAGTGGGGGAGCCTTTGTGGCTGCCACGGGCATGGCCCAGCCGCCGACAAGGGCACTGGTGGTAAGGAGAATAGTAAATCGTTTTTGCTTCATAACTTCAGACACGTCGATCATCCCTGTATCAATCAGTTTATGCGCGGCAAATGAGCCAACGCGTATTTTATTGGATTGTATTAGAGTTGCGGTGCAGGGCCGCAGGATCAGGCGTGTGCAGGGGGCGCGCGGATGGTGCCAAAACGGGCGGCGCGACTTTGCGGGGCAGCCGGCAGGGCGGTCGGTTCAAGCCATTCAGCACGGTCATTGAGAACAACGGCAGGCGCTGCCGCCACATCCATATCGGATGATTTCTTGACGATGGAGGCGACAATACAGGGGTGGCCGTCGTGTACGTGGTCTGCGTCCCCATAGGCGGCGCTGTGGGCGGCCGCGAAGAACTGGGCAGAGACAAAGACAAGCGCAAGCAGCGCCACAAGGCGTGCTTTCATGCTTCTTCCTGCCGTTTTTGCCTTCGCAAATTCCACTGGAATCGTTTCCCTGACCGTCAATTCTGTCAGAAGCTTATCTATGCTATACTATAGCATTCTTCAAGCACCTTTGCGATGAACGGCAAACTGTAGCCGATGAAGCGAAGCGGGGATGCCGGGGAAGCGCACAGAAAAGCACTCGCTTGCACAATTGCGTGATTGACTCTTTCGCTGCTGTCCGGCATACCGTCGCCAACACGTTACGCTGTATGCCCCAATCCGATTTGAACTGGGTATATCGCAGCAACCGTGCGGGAGAGACCAGTTTCCTCTGATGGGTTTGAGGACTGGCGCCGAAGGAGCAACCGCCCCGGAAACTCTCAGGCAAAAGGACCGCACGGCCCATGTGACGCTCTGGAAAGTAGCAATCGCGCGAGCGTTGCTCACCGACGGGGTAAGCCGGCCAGTATTTCGCCGGTCAAATCTCTCAGGTTCCGTGACAGAGGGGGCGCAATTGCCGGATTTTTCCGGTACCATGCGCACGCGGAGGCCAGAGACTTATGACTGACGAGACCCTTCTAAAGACCCCCCTTTATGACATGCATGTGGCCGCTGGCGGCAAGATGGTTCCGTTCGCGGGCTATGCCATGCCTGTTCAGTATCCGCTCGGCATCATGAAAGAGCATGAGTTCTGCCGCGCGAAGGCGGGTCTGTTTGACGTCTCGCACATGGGCCAGTGTTACATTCATTCCAAAGACGGCAGCGACCCTGCCGCCGCGATCGAGAAGATCATGCCGGGTGCGCTTCAGGTGCTGAAGCCGGGCAAGATGCGTTACACGCTGCTACTGAACGATGAAGGCGGCATCGAGGATGACCTGATGGTCACCCGTACGCATGAACCAGAGGGCACGCTGTATGTGGTTGTGAATGCGGCGTGCAAAGACAAAGACTATGACATTTTGGAAGAAAAGCTCGGCGACCTGATCACGGTTGAGCCCCTCGAGGACCGCGCGCTGATCGCGCTGCAGGGCCCGAAGGCGGAAGAGGTTCTGGCGTCGCTCGCACCTGAGGCTGCCGAGCTCGGCTTCATGGAAGCAACCGCCATCACGCTTGAGGGCGTTGTGTGCTGGGTATCTCGTTCTGGCTACACCGGCGAGGATGGTTACGAGATTTCAGTACCCGAAAGTGAAGCCGAGGCGCTGTGCAAGCGTCTGCTGGCCAGCGACGATGTTGAATGGATCGGCCTTGGCGCACGCGACAGCCTGCGCCTTGAGGTTGGCCTGTGCCTCTCGGGCCATGATTTTGACGCGGGCGTAACGCCTGTGGCCGCGAACGTGACCTTCGCCATCGGCAAGAAGCGCCGCGAGGCAGGCGATTTCGTGGGCGCTGACCGTATCCTCAAGGAACTGGCGGACGGTGCCTCAAGCTCTCGCGTGGGCATTCTGCCTGCGGGCCGCGCGCCGGCACGCGAAGGCACCATCATCGCCGACATGGAAGGCAATGAGATTGGCAAGATCACCTCTGGCGGCTTCGGCCCCACCTTTGGTGGCCCTGTTGCCATGGGCTATGTCCCGAAAGCATATACGGAAGTGGGCACAGATGTGCAGCTTCTGATCCGCGGCAAGGCCCATCCGGCCAAGGTCGCTAGCACCCCATTTGTTGAGCAGCGCTACAAGCGCAAGCAAGTATCTTAAGCCTGGATTTGGAGGATAGGCGCATGTTGAAATTTACTGAAGAGCATGAGTGGCTGGAAGTTGAAGGCGAAATCGCAACCGTTGGTATTACCGACTATGCGCAGAACGCCCTTGGCGATGTTGTGTTTGTAGAGCTGCCAGAAGTTGGCGCAGCTTACGAAAAAGGCGACGAAGTTGCGGTTGTTGAATCCGTGAAGGCGGCGTCTGAAGTATATGCACCGCTGGCGGGTGAAATAGTTGAAGTCAACGAAGCCCTCGAAGGCGAGCCTGGCCTGGTGAACAGCGCAGCGCTCGACGCTGGCTGGTTCTTCAAGATCAAGATCGCCGACGCTGGTGAACTTGACGACATGATGGACGAAACGGCCTACGCCGAGTTCATCGAAGGCCTCGACTAAGATTATCTGAGCGCTGGCCGTTGGCCGGCGCTTTTTGTTTGTGAAATGGGAGTTCGGCGCATGCGCTACTTGCCGCTAACCGCCACCGACCGGCAGGCAATGCTGGATAAAATCGGTGTTCGGCATATTGATGAACTGTTCAAGGATATCCCGAATGATGTCCTGAACCCGGAAATTGATCTGCCTCGCCACAAAAGCGAGATGGAAGTGGAGCGCTACCTGTCGCGCATGGCCGCCCAAAACACGGCTGCGGGCAGCGTGCCGTTCTTTGTTGGCGCAGGCGCCTACAAGCACCATGTGCCAGCAACTGTCGATCACATGATCCAGCGCGGTGAATTCCTGACGGCCTACACGCCGTACCAGCCGGAAATCGCGCAGGGTACGCTGCAGTATATCTTCGAATTCCAGACGCAAGTCGCCCAGCTGACGGGCATGGATGTGGCCAACGCCTCCATGTATGACGGCTCTACCGGTTGTTCGGAAGCCGTTATGATGGCGCGCCGCGTGACGCGGAAAAAGAAAGCCATTCTGGCTGGTAGCCTGCATGCACACTATGCCAGCGTGGTTGAGACCACTACCCAGTTTACCGACGACGTGATCGAGCGCCTGGCGCCAAACCCGGCTGACCCTGAGGCCGAACTGCAGGCCGCGATTGACGCCATTGACGCTGACACCAGCTGTGTGGTGTTCCAGAACCCGGGCGTGTTCGGCAGCGTGCTGGACCTGCGCCCTCTGGCAGAAAAAGCGCACGAGAACAAAGCGCTTCTGATTGTGGTTGTCACTGAAGTGATGTCGCTGGGCCTGATCGAAAGCCCGGGCGAAATGGGCGCGGATATCGTGGTTGGCGAAGGCCAATCCATCGGTAACGGCCTCAACTTCGGCGGCCCTTACCTTGGCCTGTTTGCCACCAACCAGAAGTTTGTGCGCCAGATGCCGGGCCGCCTGTGCGGTGAAACGGTGGACGCTGACGGCAAGCGTGGTTTCGTGTTGACGCTTTCAACGCGGGAGCAGCATATCCGTCGCGAAAAAGCCACCTCGAACATCTGCACCAACTCGGGCCTGTGTGCGCTGGCCTTCACGGTTCACATGACGCTCCTGGGCGAAAAGGGCCTGCGCGGTGTAGCTCTGGCGAACCACAAAGCTGCGGTTGACCTGCGCGATGCCCTGAAGGGCGTTGACGGTGTGGAAGTATTGAACACCACCTTCTTCAACGAATTCTCTGTGAAGCTATCGAAAGACGCCGCTGGCGTTGTTGATGCGCTGGCTGACAAAGGCATCCTCGCTGGCGTGCCGGCGTCGCGCCTCTATCCGGGTGCAGGCCTTGATAATGTGCTCATCCTCGCGGCCACGGAAACCGTAAGTGCAGACGATATCGACGCCCTCGTGGCTGGTCTGAAGGAGGTCCTCTAATGTCCATGAATAATCAAGGGCGGCCGACCTCTGCGGGAGCCGCGACTGAAAACACAGATTTCGAAAGCTTCTCCGGCCACAAGGGCCTGCGCCTTGCCGAGCCGCTGATTTTCGAGCTGGGTTCAACAGAAACCACTGGCGTTGACGTGCCTGAAGTGGGCGAGTTCGAGATGGCTATCGGCGGTCTTGAGCGTACGTCGGAAATCGGCTGCCCAGGCCTGCCCGAGCCCGACGCTGTGCGTCACTATACCCGCCTGTCGCGCCGCAACTACGGCATCGACATGGGTGTATTCCCGCTTGGGTCCTGCACCATGAAGCACAACCCGCGTCTGAATGAAAAGATGGCGCGCCTGCCTGGCTTCGGCGACATCCACCCGCTGCAGCCGAAATCCACCGTCAAAGGTGCGATGCAGTTGATGGACGAACTGAGCCATTGGCTGTGTACGCTCACGGGCATGCCCGCGGTGGCGCTGAGCCCAAAGGCTGGCGCCCACGGTGAGCTTTGCGGCGTGATGGCCATCCGGTCAGCGCTTGAGGCCCGCGGTGATGCCCGTGAGGTGATCCTGTGCCCTGAAAGCGCGCACGGCACCAACCCGGCAACCGCCGCTTTCTGTGGTTACAAGGTGAAGGCGATCCCGGCCAAGGATAACGGCCGGGTTGATCTTGAAGCCCTCAAGGAAGCGCTGGATGACACCGTCGCGGCCGTGATGCTGACCAACCCGAACACCTGCGGACTGTTCGAGAATGAAATCCGCGATATTGCGGACGCCATTCACGCAGCCGGTGCCTTCTTCTACTGTGACGGCGCCAACTTCAACGCCATCATGGGCAAGGCCCGTCCGGGTGATCTGGGCGTGGATGCCATGCACTTCAACCTGCACAAGACCTTCTCCACGCCGCACGGCGGTGGCGGCCCGGGTTCCGGTCCGGTTGTCTTCTCTGACGCGCTGAAGGCTCACGTGCCTGTGCCGTTCGTTGTGAAGACCGATGATGGCTTCGATCTGGTTGAGGATGCGGACGACAAGTCCATGGGCCGTCTGGTTGCTTACCACGGTCAGATGGGCATGTATGTGCGGGCGCTTTCCTACATGCTCAGCCACGGTTCTGACGGTATCCGTCAGGCGGCGGAAGATGCGGTCCTGAACGCCAACTATGTGCTTGCGTCACTGAAGGACGTGATGACTGCGTCGTTTGAGGGCCCATGCATGCACGAAGCGCTGTTTGATGATCGTTTCCTGAAGGACACAGGCGTGACCACGCTAGATTTCGCCAAGGCGATGATCGACGAGGGCTATCACCCGATGACCATGTATTTCCCGCTGGTGGTGCACGGTGCCATGCTGATCGAGCCGACCGAAAGTGAAAGCAAGTTCAACATGGATCAATTCATCGCCTCCATGCGTGGGCTCGCAGGCGAAGCCAAAGGCGGCAACGTGGACCGCTTCAGTGGCGCGCCTTACCATGCACCCTGGGGCCGGCTGGATGAAACGCAGGCGGCGCGCAAGCCAGTGCTGCGTTACAGCCCTGAAGAATAAGCTTAATTTCAGCTTTTAAAGGCAATACTGCCCGCCGGGGATTGATCCCTCCGGCGGGCAGTTTTCTTTGACGTTTGGTCGAATGGTGATAACTTCGACGGCAGTCGGGGACAGGAGGTTCTGTGAGTAAACGCATTCTGGTTATTGATGATACGGCTACGACCCAGCAGACGTTGGCGCAGCATTTGCCGGCCAGTGACTATATGATTTCAGGGGTATCGGGCGGCGACCAGGCTGTTGAGCTCCTGAAGACAGAGCGTTTCGATATTATCGTTACTGTCATCGACGTCCCGGGCATCAAGGACTATGGCATCCTGCGGATTATCTCGGACCTAGATTGGGACCCGGGCGTGATCCTGTTGAACAATCTGGATGCGCGTGCCAACCAGGAAGCGCGCGAACAGGCCATGGCCTACAGCGTCAATGTGCTGGGCACGCTCTCAAAACCCATCAATGCCGGTCTTTTGACCGCGGCTCTTGAAGACATTGCCAACACCCGCGCAGGCGTGGCCATGGGCACGGAAACCGTGCTTGAAGAAGCCGAGTTCACCCGAGGCCTCATGACCGACGGACTAGCGCCCGCGTTTCAGCCCAAGCTGGACCTTAAGGCCAAAGCCGTGATGGGCGCTGAGGTGTTCGCCCGCTGGAAAACCCCATCAGGCAGTTTCCTGGGGGCAGGGGCCGTTGTGAAGGCGGCGATCGAGTATGGCCATATGGACGTGCTCACCTACCGCATGATTGAGCTTGCGATGCAGCAGCAGGGACGTTGGCGTAAACAGGGCCAGGAAGTGACCCTATCGATCAACGTGACGTCAGAGAACCTGCGCAAGCCGGATTTTGCCGAAGTGGTCGCGGGGCTTGCTGACCAGTTCGATATTCGCCCTGATATGGTGCGGCTTGAGGTAACAGAGTCTGATTTGGATATTGACGCCAAGGTGCCGCTGCAGGTGCTGGCCCAGCTGCACAAGGATGGGTTTGGCCTGGCACTGGATGATTTCGGTGCCGGTTTTGCGCCGCTTCTGAAGCTGAAGGAAATCCCATTCGACGAGTTGGTGATCGACCGACAGTTCCTGAGCCGCGCTGTCGAGGACGACAAGGCGCGCATCATTCTTGAGAGCGCGATTGATCTTGCTCACAAGCTGGAGCTCAAATGTACCTGTGAAGGCGTGGAAACCGAGGAACATCTCAAGATCGTTACCGACCTGGGCGCGGAGTACGCCCAGGGATATTTGTTCGGCAAGCCTATGTCGGCCGGTGAATTCCTGATCTGGATCGAAGACTTCAAGGACGGCGTGATGAAAGTCCCCGGCATCAGCTAAGGGTTCGACCCCATTGTATGCGGCGCTATAGCAGGGCCGATACAGCGGCTTTCAAGTCTTTTGCCAGCCCTTCATGGGTGAGGCGCTGGCTGTCCCCATCGAAATTATCGAAGAAGCTGGGAACTGAAAGCGATGCCTTGACGTCTGCTGCAAAGTAGGGGGCGGAGCCCACGGCAGCATTCAGGACGGATCCGGCACCGCCAGGGCCAGGCGAGGTGGCAAGATACACAGCCGGCTTGCCCTGATATACTTTCTGTTCAATGCGGGAGGCCCAGTCAAAAGCGTTCTTGTAGGCCGCAGTGAAGGACCCGTTATGCTCTGCAAAGGATATGAGCAGGGCATCCGCACCTGTGATTTTGTCATAGAACGCCTGGGCCACTGCCGGGATACCCAGTTCGGTTTCCCTGTCGATGCTGAAGAGCGGGGCTTCATAGTCGTTCAGGTCAATGACCTCGACTTGGATATCAGGAGAAAGGCTGCGCAGCACATCTGCGGCATGCGTGACCAATTGCTTGTTGATTGACTGTCGGCTGTTCGAGGCTGCAAAAGCGAGGAGTTTCATGGTGATCTCTTTCTTGTCCAAATATGTTTCGTTGGACAAGAGATAGTTTGTTGCTTCCTTGTTGATTAGTGGGAATTTTCGATACATATTGTTCCATAATTGGAACAATATGGCGGCCTCATAATGAATTTGAATGACATGTTGTTGTTTGCAAAAGTCGCGGAAGTGGGTGGCATCTCTGCTGCAGCGACAGCTCTGGGGCTGCCGAAATCCAGCGTCAGTCGCCGGATCGCCGCACTGGAAGATGCCCTCGGTGCAGCGCTGCTGGAGCGAACCACAAGGGTTGTTAAGCTGACGGAGTTTGGCAGAATTTTCCTGCAGCACTGTATCCGTATCTCGGAAGAAGCCGAGAGCGCACAGGCTGCAGCTCATGAAATCATGTCGACACCACGGGGCGTCTTGCGGGTCAGCGCATCCACTGCAATCGGCCAATATCTTGTCGCCCCACACATTGGGGACTTCATGGCCAGTTACCCCGAAATCGATGTGCAGCTTGTGTTGAATAACCGTCGTGTAGACCTTATCGCGGAAGGGTATGACCTTGCCATCAGGGTAGGGCGCCTCGAGGACAGCAGCCTGATCAGCCGGCGTCTGGGCGGTGCACGGGCAATTATTTGCGCGGCACCATCCTATATCGAAAAGCGCGGACAGCCGAAAAGGCCGGAGGATCTTTCCTCGCATACAACGCTTGCGATGAGCGATAGCAACAATGTCACGAAATGGCTGCTCGAAAATACTGCGGGAGACGGTCGCGCCGTCGATCTTGCTCCGCGGCACTGTGTCAATGATTTTACAGTGCTGCGGACAATGGCTGAAGGGGGGAGCGGTATCATTATCGCGCCGGAATATGTTGTCAGGCAGGCGATTGCGGCCAACAAGCTGCGTCAGGTCCTGCCAGATTGGCGAAGCACCCTGATTGACTATTACCTCATTTACCCCAGTCGTCGGGGGCTTACGCGCAAAGCGGAAGCCTGGATCGACTTCTTCGCCGACCGCTTCAGGAAGACATTGGTCAAAGACAAACAATAATATTGCATATGCAATAAATATAATGTAAATGCATCTCTAGGAGAAGAGAGATGCAGCCACACGACAATTTACCGCTGAGCGACTATATCGAGTATCCGGAAGCGGAGATGCGCACCCGCGCGCAGGACTTCTATAACGAGATCAAGCGCCGCCATACGGTGCGGGAATTCTCTGACCGGCCCGTGCCGCGTGAGATCATCGATACCTGCCTGCGCGCAGCGGGGACCGCCCCTTCCGGGGCTAACCACCAGCCTTGGCATTTTGCCGTGATCGGCAGCCCTGAGGTGAAGGCACAGGTGCGCGAGAAAGCTGAGCAGGAAGAGCGCGCTTTCTATAATGAAGGCCGCGCGAGCGACGAATGGCTTGATGCCCTGTCGGCGCTGGGGACAGATGCCCATAAGCCATATCTGGAAAGCGCACCCTGGCTGATTGCTATTTTCGCGCAGCGCCGGGGCGGTGTGGAAGCGGGCATGAGCCGGAAGAATTATTATGTGCCGGAATCGGTGGGTATCGCCACGGGGTTCCTGATTGGCGCGCTGCATCATGTGGGTTTGGCGACACTGACGCATACACCGAAACCGATGAATTTTCTGAACGAGATTTGCGACCGTCCGGCGGACGAGCGCCCCTATATTTTGCTGGTGACGGGTTATCCGGCAGAGGGTGCGACCATCCCCGTGCACGCAACCATCAAAAAGCCGCTTGAGGATATCGTCTCATATCTCTGAGTTGTTTGGCGTCCGTACCTTCACCCTAAGGAAGGTGTGGTGACCAGAGTGAGCGGCTTTAACCTGGCAGGGCAGGGCGTCAGTCCTCCCTGCCTTTTTTATACCAGCGGATCAGTTCGCGTTGGTCGGCTGGCAGATCATTTCCAGCTTCAAGCTGCTTGATAGCCTGGGCAGCCAATAGCTGCTCCGTCTGGTTTTCAATGCGGGCGAGCATGTCAAAAAGCGCTTCTTTTTCAGAGGTGCTGATGGCTGCATCGATGGCGCGGGCCCGCATGTCGATAGCATTCGCGATGGCCTTATAGACCTCAATGCCTTTTTCCGTCAGGACGAAATTCTTGGTGCGCTTGTTGGTAGCATCGGGTTCGACGTCAATAAGGCCGCGGCTTCTGAGTACCTTTGAGGCCCGGCTGACAGTGTAGCTGTCCATCCGGCTTTGGTAAGCGATGTCTGCGCCGTTAATGGGCATGTAGGAGCCGATGTTGATCAGCACCCGCATCTCACGCGCTTCCAGGTCGGAAATTTCACGAATGTGCATGTCGCGGGTCAAGGCCAGCAGGTTGCTGACTGTCGCGATGCGGAAGGGCATATGTCCCAGGAGGTCGAGCGGCAGATCGATCCTGTCGGTCAACCGAAAGACTCGCCTTCTTGCAGCAGAAACATTCTTGTTCTTCATGCGCGCCTTTCCCGTTGCCTGATAAGTGCATTCTGCAAGGACAATACTAAGTATTTGATTTGCCTTGTCAAACCAAAGCGGGGAGCGGCTGTTTCCCTAATGTTTTTCGCTATTGTTCTTGTTTTGTTCTCATGGTAGTATTCTTCTATGAACAAAGCACAACATACAGGCGGTGCATCAAATTCCCCGTGGCTTTCGCGCGGGCGTGGGGCCGTGTCTAATGCGACAGGTCGGTTCGAGGCGCTGAAGCGGGAGCCCGCGCAGGACGGTTGGCTGGGGGAAGAGCCCACCACGCCCTTGCGCACCAGCGTGACGGAAGAGAATGCCAAACATATCCTGACCAAGAACAAGTCGCCGGATATTCCGTTCGATCGCTCGATCAACGCGTATCGTGGCTGCGAGCACGGCTGTGTTTATTGCTTTGCGCGGCCAACTCATGCGTTTCTAGGCCTGTCGCCGGGGCTTGATTTTGAAAGCAAGCTGTTCGCCAAACCGAATGCGGCTGAGCTTCTGAAGCAGGAGATATCAAAGAAAGGGTATGTGGCGAAGCCGATTGCCATGGGCACCAACACAGACCCCTATCAGCCGATTGAGAAAGAGCGCCGCATCACGCGTGAGCTCCTTAAGGTGTTGATGGAGCATGACCACCCGGTGACGATTGTGACCAAATCCCGCCTTGTGGTGCGGGACCTGGATCTGCTGGCCCCGATGGCGGAAAAGGGCCTGGTGAAAGTGGCGCTGTCGGTCACGACGCTTGACCGTAAGCTCGCACGCACCATGGAACCGCGCGCGAGCACGCCGCAGCGACGGCTGGATGCCATCAGGCTCCTCTCGGACGCAGGCGTGCCCACAGGCGTGATGTTTGCGCCTGTTATCCCGGCGCTCAATGATCATGAGATGGAAGCTGTGCTATCTGCCGCCGCCCACGCCGGGGCAAAGGAGGCTGCCTATATCCTGCTCCGCCTGCCGCTTGAGCTGACAGACCTGTTTGAAGAGTGGCTCGACGAGCATTACCCCGATCGTAAAACGAGGGTGCTGAACCGGCTGAAGGAACTCAGGGGTGGTAAGCTGAACGATCCGCGTTTCAAGCACCGTATGATGGGCAGCGGCTTTGAGGCAGACCTGATGCGCCAGCGGTTCTCAAACCTGTGTCGCCGCCTGCGGCTGAACACCGAGAAGCTTGAACTGGCGACCGACCAGTTCAGAAAGCCAGTGCTCAAGGGCGGGCAATATAACCTGCTGGACGCCTTGCGCTGACCTGAGGCTATATTTGAAAGTGAAAAGCCCGGCTTCATGGCCGGGCTTTTGCATTTCTGCGTGCAGTGTTACGCGTCGAGGAAGGCTTAAGCCTCTTCCTCATCCAGCGAGAACAATTCGGCGTTGCCCCCCACGGCCGCTGTGTTGATGGTCAGCGTGTGCTCAGCGGCAAATCGAAGCAGATAGTGCGGGCCGCCTGCCTTGGGGCCTGTGCCAGACAGGCCTTCGCCGCCAAATGGCTGCACACCGACAACGGCGCCAACCATATTGCGGTTGACGTATGTGTTGCCAATGTTCGTCTTTTCAAACAGGTCCTTCCAGCGGCCTTCGAGGCGGGAGTGCACACCGAATGTGAGGCCATACCCCGTGTTGCCAATCTGCCTCAGGACCTCATCCATCTCTGCCGCTTTGAAGCGGATCACGTGCAAGATCGGGCCGAAGTTTTCGCGCTCAAGCTGATGCAGGCCGTCCAGTTCAAAAATATGCGGTGCCAGGAAAGTGCCATTTTCTGCCTCTGGTTCCATGTCGGCCTTGGCGACAAGCTTCGCTTCCTTTTCCATCTTGGCGCAGTGGTCCTGAAGGCCCTTGAGGGCTTCGGCATCGATGATCGGGCCGATGTCTGTTGTCAGCTTGGCAGGGTCGCCGATCACGCGTTCCTTCAGCGCGCCCTTGAGCATGTTGATCACCTTGTCTGCGACGCTGTCCTGCACGAACAGGACACGCAGCGCTGAACAGCGCTGGCCGGCAGAGCCGAATGCAGACTGGATCACGTCATCGCTGACTTGCTCAGGCAGGGCTGTGCTGTCGACGATCATAGCGTTCTGGCCACCGGTCTCGGCAATCAGGGGCGCGATAGCGCCGTCTCGGTCCGCAAGCGTACGGTTGATGATCTTCGCGGTCTCGGTGGAGCCTGTGAAGGCCACGCCGGATACGCGCTCGTCAGCTACCAGCGGTGCCGCAACCTTGACGCCGTCACCCAGCACCAGATGCAGTACATCGGCAGGAACACCAGCCTTATGGAACAGCTTCACGGCATGCCAGGCGACAAGCGGCGTTTGTTCAGCAGGCTTTGCGATCACTGCGTTACCGGCTGCAAGGGCGGCTGCAACCTGGCCCACAAAGATGGCCAGCGGGAAGTTCCACGGTGCAATACACAGGAAGGTGCCGCGACCCGACAGGTGCAGCTGGTTTTTCTCGCCCGTTGGCCCAGGCAGGTCGATTGGCGCGCCGAATTGTTCTTCGGCACGCGCTGCATAGTAGCGGCAAAAGTCAACGGCTTCGCGCACTTCCGCGATAACATCCGACAGCGTCTTGCCGGCTTCGCGAACCAGAAGGTCGGCGAATGTGTCCCGTTCGGCCTCAATGGCATCGCCCATGGCGCGCAGGATTTTGGCGCGTTCGGTGCCGCCCAGGCGGTCCCAGTCCTTCTGGGCTGCTTTCGCGCGAACCGCTGCTGCTTCCAGGTCTTCCTCGCGCGCCTCGCGTGCTGTGCCCACCACTTCAGCTGTGTTGGCTGGGTTGGTCACGTCCACAGGTTCGCCACCCACTTCCATGCCTGCAACAATACTGGCTGCTGCATATTTGTGGGAATTGCGTTCTTCAAGGGCAGCCATCAGGGGCTCATATTGGGTGCGGTCCATAAGATTGCATCCTTTGGAATTCTTGCGTTCTTCGCCATACATATCATCGGGCGTCGGGATCAGCGTGTGGCGAAGGGCCGGTGCGGCCTTGATCGCCTCAATCGGATCGCCGGCGACTTCTTCGACGGGCACTTTCGCGTCCATGAAACGGTTCACAAAACTTGAGTTGGCACCATTTTCAAGCAGGCGCCGCACAAGGTAGGGCAGCAGGTCTTCATGCAGCCCAACGGGCGCATACGTGCGCGTGCGAATGGTATGGCCTACCACCCGACTGGCTGCTTTATACAGAAGCGCGCCCATGCCGTGCAGTTTCTGGAACTCATAGCGCTTGCCTTCCGCCATCTTGGCAATGCAGGCAATGGTGTGTGCATTGTGGGTCGCGAACTGCGGATAGATGGCGTCCTGCGCCTCAAGCATGCGAGCAGCGGTATAAATATAGCAGATATCGGTCGACGGCTTGCGCGTGTATACGGGATAGTCATCAAGACCCAGTTCCTGGGCGTGCTTGATTTCCGTGTCCCAGTAAGCGCCTTTGACCAGACGGACAGCGAATTTGCGCTTGTGTTCGCGCGCCAGAAGGATCAGCCAGTCGATCACATGTGGCGCGCGCTTCTGGTAAGCCTGAACGGCAAGGCCAAGGCCTTCCCAGCCAGCGAGATCCGGGTCTGACGCCAGTTTCTCAAGGATGCGCAGGCTAATGTCCAGTCTGTCGGCCTCCTCGGCATCGATGGTCATCTGAATATCGTACGACTTGGCTCGCAGCGCCAGTTCCTTCACACGCGGGACCATCTCACTCATCACGCGGTCGTCGCTGGTCTCCTCATAGCGAGGGTGCAGGGCTGACAGCTTGATTGACACGCTGGAGCGATCGTGCGGGTCTGCGCCGTCTGCTTTTGTCGCAGTGCCGACGGCGTCGATTGAGTCCATATAGAGCTTGAAGTAGCGATCGGCGGCATCCATTGTGCGCGCGCCTTCACCAAGCATGTCGAAGCTCATCATCTTGTGCTCGGGCGGCTGCTTCGCCTGCCGGGACAAGCCTTCCTTGATATTCCGCCCAAAAACGAACTGCCGGCCCATGATTTTCATGGCCTGATTTACCGCAGTACGGATCACAGGTTCGCCTGTGCGCGACACCAAGCCCCGAAACCATTTTCCTGGGTTTTTGGTGATGGTCTTGTCCAGCTTGATCACGCCGCCGGTTAGCATCAATGCCCAGGTGGAGGCATTGACAAACAGACTATCGGATCGGCCTTTGTGCGATGCCCAGTCACCCAACATGATTTTTTCTGCGATCAGTTTGTCCTGGGTTTCCACATCTGGAACGCGCAAGAGGGCCTCGGCCATGCACATCAGGGCCACCCCTTCCTGGTTCGAGAGGCCAAACTCGGCCAGGAATGCGTCCAGGCTGCCTTGTTCTTCCTTCATGGCACGTGATTGGGCCACAATGGCGGCAGCTGTGGCAGTTGCGTCATGGCGCATCTGGTCATCCAGCGGGAAGTTTTCGATCAGTCCGCTGACGACCTCGGTTTCGTCGCGCAGGTAGGCTGCACGCAAAGACTGCATTGCGCTGTTCCGGTCTTGTGCCGGTGGGGGCGAAATTCGAAGCTTGGCCATACTTGGGTCCCTCTACCACACTTCGTTACATATAATATTTTGTATCCAATTTATTTGTTGGATTTGTCTCCCCCTTAACGCCAAAAAAATGCGCTGGGAAGCAGATTCGTCATCCTTTGGCACAAAGGCTTCAGAAAAGGGGGCTCCGAGCAGTTTTTGGCGCTCTTCGCAGCCTAATTACATCTCACGGTGGTTATTTTTAAGTTATGCGAGATATTGACGCCCGGCAATGATATGTAATACTGTATCATTATGTTGAGAGAATTAGGGACTCGAACAAAGGGGGAGAGTGATAATGTTCAAAAGTTATAAGGTGGCAGTTTTCGCGCTGTTTAGCGTGTGTGTGTCGGCTAGTGCTGCCGGTGATACAAAGGTGCCTGAGCCTTTTCGTGGTGAGGCACCAGAATCCGATCTGACAATCAATTATGATGATCTCACAGGCATATTTGAAACGACGGTGATGCGGGCTGGCCAGTCCGATCGCCGGGAGGCACCGAAAGCGCGTCCGGCGGCAGGCAGCCGCATTCAGCGCGGCAATACCAAGCCAACGAGGCTCGAAGGTAACCGCGTCGACTTTCATGTTTTCCTGGGCGACAATCTTGAAATGATGCGCCGACTGAGGGATGACATCGCGTCAGTCCCTAGTGTTCTGCCACTGAAGGATCTTAGCAGAAATGAACAGCTGGCCTATTGGTTAAACCTCTATAATGTTACGCTGATCACTCAGATCGGGAAGATCTTTCCCGAAACCAACCTGAGGAAATTTTATCCGGAATTGTGGGACGAGAAGGTCATCACGGTGACGGGCATCCCGCTGTCGCTCAATGACATCCAGCACAAGATAGTGATCCCGAAATTCAGGAATCCGCTGGTGATGTACGGCATGTTCCAGGGTATCGTTGGCAGCCCCAATATTCGGCGCAGAGCCTATGAAGGGCGCAATGTCTGGGAGATGCTTGAGCGCAACGCTCGGGAGTTTGTTAATTCGAACCGGGGCGCCCGCTACAAATGGGGGAAGCTAAGGGTTTCGGAGCTATATCAGGTTAATGCAGCGCTGTTTCCTGACTTCGAACGCGACCTTAAGCGGCACCTTTACCAATACGCCTATGCGAGCTTCCGGGACAGGGTTCGCGATGCCAAGGAAATCCGACCAGATATCGATGACTGGTATGTTGCCGACCTGTATGGAGGCAATCGTGCACTCTCAAGTGCGAACACAAATGGTGCAGCGATGCTGATGTCTATCAAGTCCGGTGGTGGCGGCGCTGGCGGTTCCGGTGGAGCTGATGGTGGCAGCATTGAATCTGCCTGGTTCATGAAAATGGATACCCTGAATATGAACCGCACCCGGTTCCCAATTCATGTGGTCGAGTATCTTCACAAGAAGGAAAAACGTGACCGCAAGTCCAGGGTGGGGAATGTTGAGGTGGAGGAATATGACCCGCCATCAGAAGCCGGTACGGACGACAATTAAGGTCGCTTTCCCGCGAACTATTCTGGACGCCTGCCTGTACGCGATGCCTAATCTATGGCTTTCGGTTGGCGGGCGTCTTTCGTTTAGCGCTGTCAAACCAATGGTTTGATGTTGCTTGCCTTTGGTGTCGCAAAAATAATCAAAAAGATTATGAGGAATGGTCGTAGTGGCTATGTCTTGGGTTCATAAGGTGTGCTCGGTCGAGCACGCAGTTGTTATGCCCGGGGACACAGTCGTGTCTTGGGCGCAGATTGTACCGAGTAAGCCTGCAGCGTTTGGGGCGTGTGCAGGCCATCTGTTTTTTCGGTGCGCCGACTTCTGCTATGATGTGGAAGGTTGCGCGATGCGGCAGTTCCCAGTTTTATGCGATCGACCGATTGGCACAGATCGCGCTAGCCGCAGGGAGAGAATAGGGGGATAAGCCTGCCATCGCACGAACTTGGTGGGCGTCCTCAAGCAATGATTAAAAACATGAGGAACCGAGTATGCGTTGCATGACATTTGCCAAGAAGACGGGCCTGGTTGCCTTGCTGGCAATCATGGTGGGGAGCACCACAAGTTTCGCCGCTGATGAGCGCGGTGTAATCGGCCAATTCCGCGGGGATGACCCGAAATCCGAGCTATCGATCAATTATGATGACTTGTCGGCGCTTCTTGAGCAGACAGTGCTTGATACAGGCATGTCCGACCGCAAGGAGGCTAGCAAAGCTCGCCCCACAGCGGGATCGCGCATTATCCGCGGCAGCACGGACACCACCCGGCTTGAAGGTAACAGGATCGATTTTCATTCGTTTCTGGGGGACAATCTGGATGTGGTGAAGGGCCTGCGCGATGACCTGGCCAAAGTGCCAAGCGTTTTGCCGCTTAATCAGCTGACCCGCAATGAGCAACTGGCTTATTGGCTGAACCTATACAACATCACGCTGATTTCTCAGATTTCGGAGATATTCCCGGAAACCAACCTGAAGAAGTTCTACCCCAGCCTTTGGGAAGAAAAGGTGCTGACGGTTGCCGGTACGCCATTGTCGCTTAACGACATCCACCATAAAATCCTGATTCCGAAGTATAAGAATCCCCTGATCATGTATGGCCTGTTCCAGGGCGTGATCGGCGGACCGAACATTCGGCCGGAAGCCTATACTGGCCGTGCTGTGTGGGACCAGCTGAAAGACAATGCGTTTGAATTTATCAACTCAAACCGCGGGGCCTTCGTACGGGAACGTATTCTGCGTGCGTCCTATTTCTATGAGGTCAATCAGGCTCTGTTCCCTGACTTTGACAAAGAAGTTCGTCGCCACTTGCTCCAACACGCCAAACCCCATTTCGCAGACAAGATCGCGAGTGGTTCGAGTGTAGTCGGCACTGGTCAAAGCAATTGGTATATCGCTGACCTTTATGGCGGAAACCGGTCGCAGGGTAGCGCCAATACCAATGGTGGTGCCCTTCTTCTTGCGTTCCGTACCGGCTCAGGCGCTGGTGCAGCGGGTGACTATGGCGGAGGCGCGGGCGGCGCAATTGAATCTGGTTGGATCCAGAGCCTGGATAGCAAGAACATGTATCGCGGTCGCTTCCCAATCCATGTGATTGAATATCTGAACAAGCAAGAAATCCGGAACAAGAAGACCCGTTCTGGCGATGTCACCATCGAAGAATATGACGGTGATCAGCGTATCCGGGGCGTTGACGAAGAAACGGAAACTGACGGCCAATAAGCCGTTTTCCGTGATTGAGAGAAGGGTTCGGACAGATACTGTCCGAACCCGTGACAACCGGCGATATGCGGACCCGTTGTCCTTCAAGAAGGTGGGAGGTCGCCGGACAATGACAGGAAACCGCCCATCAAATGTACTGAGCACTCATGAGAGAAACCACGAACAGATGAACCTCGCCCTTGAACCTGATAAGCCTGATTTTCTGATCCGGCCCGAGGGCGATAGGAGGTTAGAAAATCATGAAACTGCAAAGGCTAATAAGTGCCATAGCTGCAAGTGCTATGGCGATTACAATAACGGTTATATCGTCCGCTGCATGGGCTGGTGAAGAAAAGGTACCTGTCCCCTTCCGTGGCGGCAGCCCAGAATCGGATTTTTCCATCAGATATGATGACTGGGACGCGATGCTTGAGCAAACAGTCCTGGACACGGGCATGTCCGAACGGTTGCAGGCTCCTCGGGCGCGACCGATGGCGGGATCACGGATCATTCGTGGTGGTACAGGTATTTCCCGCCTAGAGGGCAACCGTATAGATTTTCATGCATTTCTTGGCGGTAACTTTGAATTGCTGAGGAATTTGAGGAATGACTTGGCGAATGTACCATCGCTGGTTCCTCTCAAGAGTTTCAATCGTGATGAGCAATTGGCCTTTTGGCTAAATCTCTATAACATTACCCTTGTAACTCAGATCGCAGAGATATTCCCGGAAACGAATCTGAAGAAATTCTACCCCGAGATATGGGATGACAAGGTGTTGACGGTTTCGGGTGTCCCGCTGTCGCTCAACGATATTCACCACAAAATCCTGATCCCCAAATATCGTGACCCACGCATCATGTATGGCCTGTTTCAAGGGGTAATTGGTGGGCCAAACCTGCGGAATGAAGCCTATGAAGGGTATCGCGTTTGGCGACAGCTTGAAGCGAATGCAAATGAGTTCGTGAATTCAAACCGTGGTGCTTTTGTGCGGGAGCGCATCCTAAGAACCTCATACTTTTATGAGGTAAATGCAGCACTGTTCTCGGACTTTGATCGTGATCTGCGCAGGCATATCCTCAAGTATGCAAGCCCGACCTTTGCCGACGAGATATTGGATGGTTCAACGGTAGTAGGTACGGGGCAGAGCAATTGGTATATTGCAGACTTGTTTACAGGTAATCGCGCTAAAGGATCAGCTAACACTAATGCAGGTGCGCTTTTGCTGGCCTTTCGTACAGGTGGCGGTATGGGCTCCAAGGGCAGCTCGGTTAGCCTCTCATCTGATGTGACGAACCATGCCACGAGTGACAATAGCGATCCAGGAGGGTATGCAGGTGGATCTGTTCAAACAGGTTGGACTAATGCTCTGGAAGAAAGAAGCATTTCGCTGACGCGCTTCCCTGATCACATGGTTCAATACCTTCGCAAAATTCACCAGAAGCGCTTGCGTGAGCTTCGGGAAGGCGAAGTTGAGATTGAGGAATATGATACTGAGGCAGAAAACGGATAAGAGGCTATGTGGACATAGGCTTCACACGGTCCAGATACTGATCCGCTAAAGGGGCGCCAAATGGCGCCCTTTTAATAGTTTGGAAGGCGGCTTGGCTAGGCCAGTTCTTTCAGCATTTCCTTGCTGTAAGGCGCGAGGGACGCGTCATCAGCGGCCTTGACCTTGTTGGCCCAGTCCGGGTTTGCGATCAATGCTCGGCCAACGGCCACTAGGTCAAATTCGCCTTGTTCCATGCGGTCCATCAGGTTCGATAGGCTTGCGGGTTTGGCGTCCATGAAGTCCTTCTGGCCTTCTTCCGCGAAGGCTGTGTCCAGGCCCACGCTGCCAACCGTGATGGTGGGCTTGCCAGTCAGTTTCTTGGTCCAGCCTGCAAGGTTCAGGTTGCTGCCTTCAAATTCAGGCTCCCAGAAACGGCGGGTTGAGCAGTGGAAGATGTCCACGCCGGCATCTGTAAGCGGCTCGAGGAACTGTTCCATTTCAAGTGGGCTGGTAGCCAGCTTCACAGAATAGTCCTGCTGCTTCCATTGCGACCACCTGAGGATCACAGGGAAATCAGCGCCGACTTCTGCCCGGATGGCCTTTACGATTTCTGCTGCGAAGCGTGTGCGCCCCACATGGTCGCCGCCCCATTTGTCTGTTCGCTCATTCAGGCCACCCCAGAAGAATTGGTCCAGCAGATAGCCATGCGCACCGTGGATTTCAACGCCGTCGAAACCGATGGCCTTGGAATCTGCTGCCGCTTTGGCGAAGGCCGCGATCACATCGGCGATATCACTTTCTGTCATCTCATGGCAGCGCTTCTTGCCGGGCATCACAAGGCCAGATGGACCATAGCCGGGCACCTCCGGGTCTGGCTCAATGCCCGGGCGACGAACCGAGCCCACATGCCACAGCTGGGGCATTATCTTGCCGCCCTCTTTGTGCACGGCATCCACCACTTTTTTCCAGCCTGCGAGCGCCTCATCCCCATAAATGAAGGGCACATTGGGGTATCCGTTTGCGGCTTTGTGGCCCACGCAGGTGCCTTCGGTGATAATAAGGCCAACACCGCCCGCTGCGCGCCTGCGGTAATATTCCACATTCAGGTCATTGGGTACGTTCTCAGGCGAAAAAGTCCGGGTCATCGGGGCCATGACGACACGGTTGTCGAGCGCCAGGTTCTTCGATTTGAACGGCTCGAACAGGGCTGTGGTGTTTTCACTCATACTTTGTCCTTCACATGGTGTGGGCTGATCTGGCTATTTGCCAGCCCCGTAACAGGTTCTGAACTGAGGTAGCGTGGCGTGACTTTATTTCAAGAATGTCGGCTTCATGCCTGTCATCACACTTCCGTTAGCCTGCTTTCGCAAAGGGCGTGGCTGGAGTATAGACGGGAGTGAAGCAAAACCGGGGAACTGATTATGAAACTGAAGTCTATCTTTGTCGCTTGCGCCGCTGTCGTTCTGGGAGCATTGCCCGCGTCGGCCGACGGCGAAAAAAGCCTTTACGACTTTACGGTAACGTCAATCGATTACACCGAGATGCCGCTTGATCAGTTCAAAGGCAAGGCAGTCTTGCTGGTCAATACAGCATCCTATTGTGGCTATACGCCTCAATACGAAGGCCTTCAGGCGCTGTGGGACGACTACCGCGACAAGGGTCTGGTTGTGGTTGGTGTGCCGGCGAATGACTTTGGCGACCAGGAACCAGGATCAGAAAAGAACATCAAGAATTTCTGCAAGGTGAATTTCCAGGTGGATTTCCCCATGACCAAGAAAATGGTCGTGGACGGCAAGGAAGGCACCGCTGAGGTTTATGAATGGCTGGCCGGCGTACTGGGTGAAGACAGCCGGCCCGAGTGGAATTTCCACAAATATCTGATTGACCCTGAAGGCCATCCGGTAGCCTATTTCCGCAGCAAAGTGACCCCAGAATCGGCGGAACTTCGGGCCGCGATCGACAAAGCGCTACAGTAGAAAAAAATCCTAGGGCTGGCGCTCCAGATATTGGAGAAGAGGTCCGCTCCCTTGAGTAGCCCAATGTTTGAAGGCTTTCTCTAGGTTGAAAGGCGAGGGATAGTCATCTTCGCCTTCTTCATAGCTGTCACCCCCATAATGCACAATGCAGGAGAAGCGATTTCTGAGCCAGCAAGCCATCAGGTAGAAGCTACCAATATCACCGCGTGGGTAGTTAGCTGAATAATAAATAGCGTCTAGATTTACAGTGAGCGCGGTTTTGACTTCGGAACCGTACCTGAACAGCGTCAGTATTCGGTCACGAATGCTGTCTGGAGTTCTTTCTATAGGGCGCCAAGGTATTTGACGTTCATCGTCGTCGGCGGGTTGCAGGAACATGTTCCGCCCAAACGCATTGCAAATGGCCTCTGATGCTTCGCAGATTTCCTCATCAGTAAGCGCTTCGTGCGCAAGCACATACATTTCGGCATAAACCCCCATACTTGCCTCCTTTAGCCGAGTAGTTCCGCGGCGATTTCCTTGAAGGGCCGTTCGTCCAGCAGTTGGGCTTCGGTGACAGGCACCTCACCTGCGATCAACTTCTTGGCATTCATGAATTCCGCAATGCGCCCAATACAGTCAGCGGCGATCATCTTGCCGTCCTTCAGGTAAAAGAAAGCGACAGACCGTTCTGCCGGATTCCCGCGTGTGATCAGCGTGTCATAGCCTTGGCTCAAGCCCGCGATCTGAAGCTTCAGGCCATATTGGTCAGACCAGAACCAGGGCAGGGCATCATAGGACACATCGTTCCCGAGCATATGCTCCACGGCCACTTTTGCCTGATCGACGGCGTTCTGGACCGATTCAAGCCGCATGTCGCGACCATAGAAGGAATGGTTGAACCAGGCCACATCGCCCACGGCATAAATGTCCGGGTCGCTGGTCTGGCAGTGGGCGTTGACCTGAATGCCCTGGGGCAGCACATCCAGATGCGCGCTAGCGGCGAGGTCCGTGTTCGGCACGAGGCCAATACCCACCACGACCATGTCGGCTTCATAGCGGTCGCCGTCTGCGGTGCGCACCGCACTGGCCCTATCTGTGCCCTCAATGGAGGTCACGAGCTTGTCGGTGTGAATCTCCACGCCTTCTTCTGCGTGCAACTGGGTATAGAAATCCGACACTTCCGGTGCCACCACACGACCGAGGATACGGTCTGTGGCCTCAAGCACCGTCACAGCTTTACTAGCCTTGCGCGCGACTGCGGCAATCTCGAGCCCGATATAGCCGCCGCCGATGATGACGATCCGCTTGGCGTGATCAAATTCACCGCGCATGGCGTCTGTGTCCGCCATGGTCCGCACATAATGGATGCCAGCAAGGTCCGCCCCTTTGCAGGTCAACCGACGCGCATGACCGCCGGTGGCGAGGATCAGCTTGTCGTAGGGCAGGGTGCTGCCGCATGCCAGCGATACGGTTTTGGTGTCCCGGTCAACGCTGTTGGCATGTACACCCAGCTTTAGGCTGATGTTGGCGCCCTCATAGGCCTGTTCCCTCAAAATCGGAAGTCGCTCTGCCCCAATATCGCCTGACAGGTACATTTTCGACAGCGGTGGGCGCTGGTATGGCACCACAGGTTCGTCGGTGACCAGCGTGGCGTCACCGTCGAACTTATGTTGCCTCAATGATGTGGCGACCTGGGCGGCCGCATGGCCGCCCCCGATAATCACAAGCTTCATGGGTTAAATCCTCTGAGGGGCAGGCTCTCCGGGCGCCTGAGCCAGTTATCTGCCGGATAGTCGGCCTCACCATCGATCACATGCAGCGTATAGGCGTGGCGCGACTTGTCCGACCGGTTTGCCGACGACATATGCGGGAACAGGCCACCGAAGACCAGTACCGTACCTTTGGGCGCAGGGAGCGGTACTTTTTTGTCTTCTTCGAACGGGAGTTCGTTGAGGATCTTGGTGTGGGTGCCATCACTATTTTTTTCTCGAAGAAAGGCCGACCTCAGCCCGCCTGTCTTGTGCCCGCCAGGGATGCCCCACAGGCAACCATTTTCTTCGGTCGCATCTTCAACCGCGACCCAGAGTCCGAGACAGGTCTCCGGTTCTGTGCGCAGGTAGGTGGCGTCCTGATGGCACACTACTTCCCCGCCGATATGAGGTTGCTTGAAAATATACATGGATTGTAAGGGTATTGGTTTTTTCTGCCCCAATCCCTCGCATATGGCCCTGAAGGCATTTTGACGCGCGAAGGCGTCATAAGTTGGATCCATGTCGTGCATGGCATGACCAATTTTGTTCAGAGCCAGTGGAAGAGGTTTCAGTAGGTTGCCCTCGCTATCGAAGGCTTCCTCCTCAAAAAAGAAATGGGTACCTGCAGCAGAGTCCAGGAAATATTGGTACAGGTCCAGCGTATGCGCCTGGGATGTGGATGAAAAGACAGCCCTGTGGCCACTTGGGTCAAACTCATTGATCATCTCACCCGTGCGTTCGCGCAGGCGGTCGCACATCTCGGCGCTCACCAGGCCGTCCAACACGAGGACACCGTCGCGATCAAAAGCGGTTTTCATTTCGGGGGTGATAGTTTCAAAATTGCGTGCATCAAAACGAGGCAGCATATTCATACTCCATCAAAGCCCGGCCCGCCGATTGGCACATGCCCTACGGAAGTTAATTTAGACCAAGCTTTCGCCCAAAGAAGCATAGGCTGACAGGGTCGTCAAGATGGTGGGGTGGGGTATCTGTTCTTGCGCGCGGGCGGGCGGTGGGCTAGGGGTGATAGACGCGTTCGGTCGCTTATCAATGTCGGGGAATATCGTGAATCCAGTCAGTCTGATCATACTTGCGCTTTTGGGCTTTGTCATCGTTGGCATTCTTATGATGTGGCGGCGGCTTTCGGCTGTTTCGGCCAAGCTTGAAGGTGGTGATGCGGTCACCCAACTGATGCAGATTGAAGCCGGGCTTCGTTATATGAACGAGCAGGCAGGAGAGCGCGAAAAGGGCATCCGTGAAGAGTTCCGCGGCAACAGAGAAGAACTGTCGAAAGCAATCACAGCGCTTGGAGAGACCGTACGCAAGCTGGGCGCTGACCAGTCAACACAGCAGCAGCAATTCCGTGACAAGCTTGATGAGAAAATGAAAGAGCTGCGCACTGAGAACAGTCAGAAGCTGGACGAGATGCGCAAGACGGTGGATGAGAAGCTACAGACCACCCTTGAAAAGCGCTTGAGCGAGAGCTTCAAGACCGTGTCCGAGCGGCTGGAGCAGGTGCACAAGGGCTTGGGCGAGATGCAGTCGCTGGCCACCGGTGTGGGTGACCTGAAGCGGGTACTCACGAACGTCAAGTCGCGCGGTACTTTCGGTGAAGTGCAGCTTGAACTGCTGATAGAAGATGTGCTGACGCCGAACCAATATGTCGCCAACTATGACTGCGGCAAAAAGGGCTCTCATGTCGAATTCGGTATTCGGATGCCAGGTACGGACGCAGAGGTGTTCCTGCCAGTGGATGCCAAGTTCCCGACCGAGGATTATGAACGCCTGCTGACGGCCGTGGAGGCAGGCGACACGGACGGCATCGCCGCCAGCCAGAAGATGCTGGCAAACCGGGTTAAGGGCTTTGCTAAGGATATCGCCACCAAATATATCAACCCGCCCTACACGACACCGTCTGCTATCCTGTTCCTGCCAACCGAGGGCCTGTATGCCGAAATGCTGCGCATACCGGGCTATGTGGAAGGCCTGCAGCGCGAATTTAATGTGACGGTTACGGGCCCCACAAACTTCCAGGTACTGCTGACAACCTTCCGCATGGGCTTTCAGCAGATGGCCATGCAGGCACAGGCGCAGGAGGTCTGGCAGGTGCTGGGTGCCGTGAAGAACGAATTCGAGCGCTATGGTGACCAGATCACGGCCATGGGCAAGAATGTGGAAGCCATGGAAAAGCATATCGAGAAGCTGGGCACTCGTCGCAACCAGATGCTTCGGGCGCTCAAGAGCGTGGAGCAGGTGGAAGACGGCACAGCGCAGGCTTTGCTGGGCGACGATAGCGAATAATTGTCCGCTCTTGACGACGATCAATTCCCATATGGCGGGTGTACTCTAATCCTTGGTCATGAACAATTGACCGGAGGATCATGATGAGCCACGTACCCCACGAGTTGAGAGACGATTTCCCAGAGTTCGAAGACCGCATCCACGCGCTCAAGGAGGGCGATGCCCATTTCCGCAATCTTTCCGAAAAGTATCATACGCTGAACCGCGAAATTCACCGGATTGAAGTTGGGGAAGAACATGTGTCCCAGTTCCAGGAAGAGGACCTGAGGAAACAGCGCATGCGGCTGAAAGACGAAATCTACGGCATGCTGAAAGCCTAGGCGTTTCAATGCCAGCCAATGGGGTCCCGGCTTTAAACCGGGGCCAAAATGCGCTATAGTGTGTGTCGCCTTTTTGTACTGACAAAAGGAGACACATAATGGGCCACATGCCGCATGCGCTGCGGGAGGAATTCCCCGAATTTGCCGATAAGCTACCTCGAATTGAAGAAAGCGATGGCCACTTCCGCCGGTTGGCGGAGGAATATCGGAGCGTCAACCGGGCCATTCTTGAATTGGAAGCCGGCGACGAGACCAATCCGCATTTTGATGAAGAGGGCCTCAGGAAGAAGCGTCTGTTTCTGAAGGACGAAATCTATGCTCTGCTTAAAGAGCACTAACGCCCATCATAACTGAATTTGAAAAACGCCCGTAACGATTGATATTGATCAATTTGGGCGATTGCCCGTGCATTACAGTTCCTGCATTAATTTATGGGAGCTTTGATATGCGTTACATACCGTTCGATCTTCTTTCAGAAATCCCAGGCAAGGAGGACCGCTTCTGGAGCCTGATCAGCTCAGACGACCATTTCTACAAACTCACGAAAGCCTATAACACCCTCAACCAGAACCTTTGTGAGGCCGAGCGCCGGCGAGAGTGCGAGCTGACTTTCCAGATCGAGGACCTGAGGAAAGAACGCCTGTGGATTAAGGACGAAATATTCTACTATCTGAGCCACTGAAAGCCGCGGGTGCCAGGCGATGGGGCCAATTGTGTTTCAATTGCGGCGTGAATTGCGACGAAGCGTTCATTAAATGCGCCCAGTGCTATTGAAGGATTCTGTCGCCACACCTACATTAGACCTGTAGCCACGAGCAAAGACTCAAAAACAAAAGGCTGCAGAAAACGACAGTGATAACAACAGCCGCCTCCCCAAAACGACAAAGCGGCATAGATGCGCAAGCAGCGAGGATAAAATGTTTACGACCCTTATTTCAGAGACCACAGGTCTCAATAACGCCAGGCACCAGGTCTCCCAGGTCGCCGGCGTTTCCCTGACAAGCCAGCCCCTAAGCAGAACGTGGCGCCGCCAGCGCCGTGTCGCCCGGTTGGCACGCGTGCCGCTCGCAGCATAAGCGGCCAAGACAAGAACCGGTTATCGCACTCCAGCTCTAAGTCTCTGTGCGTCATAGCGTTTGAGCGATAACAGGTTCCGGTCGGGCCGGGTGAGGACATACCCCTGACCCTAGCCCCAAGAGCCCATCCGGCCCGGCCACACTTTCCCTGTAATGAGTACACAGTTGTCGAACCCCCTTGGGGGTTCTGCGTTTCTTTCCTAAACCTACCCAACACTCGGCGCTCCCACTTGGGGGCGCCGCTTTTCTTTGCAACGTATCAGACCGTCATCGCATGTGGCATCCGGATGCTTGACCGACGCGTCCTGTTGCGCCACATCTGGGCAGGGAAGGGGAGATCCGAATGTCAGACCTGTTTGATGCTGCCGGCATGGATATGAAGCCAAGACCCGACTGGTCAGCCGAAGCGCACATGATTGCGGCCGAAGGCGGTCATGTCTGCGGCGTGGACGAGGTTGGCCGGGGCCCGCTTGCGGGCCCAGTGGTTGCAGCCGCCGTGGTTCTTGATCCTGATGATATCCCCGATGGCCTGAACGACAGCAAGAAGCTGTCGGAAAAAAAGCGCCAGGCCCTCTATGGCCTGATCCAGGAAAAAGCATTGGCGGTCTCCATCGCCGAGGCAAGTGTTCACGAGATTGACGAAATCAACATCCTGCAGGCATCCATGCTGGCCATGCGCCGGGCTGTTGATGGCCTCGAACTGAAGCCTTCATCTGCTTTGGTTGACGGCAACCGCGATCCGGGCCTCGAAATGCCGACGCGGACCCTGATCAAGGGTGATGGCAGGTCATTATCCATCGCAGCAGCATCGATTGTCGCAAAAGTTTTTCGTGATGATCTCATGAAAAAACTGGATTCCGAGTTCCCTGACTATGGTTGGGCGCAAAACGCAGGATATGGTGTTGCCAAACATCTTGCCGCACTAAGACTTGTGGGTGCGACTCCACATCACCGTCGTTCGTTTGCTCCGATTCGCCAAGTTTTGAGTGAAGAATAGCTTATAAATAACTGATTCATCTATAAGAATCACTTGACACCGATTCGCTGTCGACTCATGATTGGGTCAACGGATCGCTGAGAAAAACCAAAAAATTAAGCCCAAAAAGGGCGTTTCCAGCGGTCGGCTTTGAAGCCGGGACGGAGAAAATTGATGGCTGATGCAAAGAACGCGACCCGCAAAGGGTCTGCGACCCTTTCCTTGCCGCTGAACAAAATTGTTCAGGGTGACTGTATTGATGTGATGAACTCGCTGCCCGAGAAATCGGTCGATGTGATCTTCGCAGATCCCCCCTACAATATGCAGCTCAAGGAAACGCTGTCGCGCCCTGACAACAGTAAGGTTGACGGTGTGCATGACGCCTGGGACAAATTCTCGAGCTTCAACGCCTATGATGAGTTTACCTATCGCTGGCTGGATGCCGCACGCCGGGTTCTCAAAGACACCGGCACCATTTGGGTGATCGGGTCCTACCATAATATTTTCCGTGTCGGCACGGCGCTGCAGAATCTGGAATACTGGGTGCTCAATGATGTGATCTGGCGCAAGTCGAACCCGATGCCGAACTTCCGCGGCACGCGCTTCACCAACGCACATGAGACGCTCATCTGGGCGGCCAAGTCTGCGGACAAGGGTGGCTATACGTTCAACTATGACGCCATGAAGGCGATGAACGACGACACGCAGATGCGCTCTGACTGGACGCTGCCTATCTGCTCTGGCGGCGAGCGCCTCAAGAATGGCGACAAGAAAGCCCATGCGACACAGAAGCCAGAAAGCCTGCTTTACCGTGTGCTGATGTCTTCCACCAAACCAGGGGACGTGGTGCTGGACCCATTCTTCGGCACGGGCACCACGGGGGCTGTGGCCAAAAAGCTCGGTCGTGACTTCATCGGCATTGAGCGCGAGGACGACTATATTAAGGTTGCGATGGAGCGGCTATCGAAGGTCAAGCGTCTGGATGATGAAACGCTTGGCTTTACCCAAAGCAAGCGGGCACAGCCACGGGTGCCGTTTGGCTCGATTGTTGAGCGCGGCATGATCGAACCTGGTACCACGCTTTATGACTGCAAGCGCAAATACACTGCCCGCGTTCGCACCGACGGCACGCTGATCACCGATATGGAGAAGGGTTCTATCCATAAGGTCGGCGCCAGCGTTCAGGGTGCACCGGCCTGTAATGGCTGGACTTTCTGGCACGTGGAACAGAAGGGCGAACTATTGCCCATTGACTTCTTCCGCCAGCAAGTCCGAGCTGAAATGAACTAGCAGAAGCACAAGATACCTCCGGAAGCACGGATGCCCGTCTGTGCTTCCGCCCAAGGCGCTGTCCTGCCCGGACAGCGCCTGTTTTTATGTGCAATCAATTAAATGTTTGTAATACGCTTACTTGATCCGCTACTTTGCGGCATTTAATTCGTTTTTGGGGGACCCGCCATGAAATATGTTCTCGTCTTGATGATGTTATTTATGATTGCATCTAGTCACGCCGTTCAGGCAGTTGACAAGGAACAGGCGGCCCGCGAGCTGGCAGAGACCATGGGTATCAGCGGCCTGTTGAGAGGTGTGATGGATCAGACGCGTACAGCCGTGGATGCTTCAATGGCAAAAGTGGCCCAACGGGTGGCCGCAAAATATCCGGACATGACAGATGACCAGAGGGCTGAGCTGACGCAAATTTTCGCTGAATATACAGATGCCGTTTTGAGCTCGATCGATACCGACCACGCAGCCTATATCTATATGTCAGTAATCGTCGACGGACTTTCGGAAGATGAAATCGAGGGTGCAAAAGAGTTTTATCAGTCGGAAGGCGGTCACAAGACAATGAATGTTGTGGCGAACGCAGCTCAGAAGTTGAATGAATATGTCATGCAGCAGATGTCAAATGCGCAGGAAACAGCAATGCAGCGTCTTTCTCTGAGGGTTCAGAGTTGGCAGGCTCAGGTTTCCTCCGCGCAATAAGTGCCAAGGGCAGTCGGGCTCAAAGGGGCGCTGTCCTGCCCGGACAGCGCCTGTTTTTATGCCTACGCTGGCCTACTCGGTGAATGCACAATCTTTTCTTAAGTCACTCAAACATCACTTGAATTCCAGCATGGACATGCGAGATTCAGGGTGTCGCAGGTGGTATGGAAAACCGGGCGGTTTTCCCCGGCGAACAGCGGTCTAAAGCCGCGCGTGGCGTTTGTTCGGAGACCCAAATGAGCAAAGAACGCAGCACAAAGAAAGAACTGAAGAAAAAGCCCCTTCAGGACAAGAAGGCGAAGAAGATGAGCAAGGCAACCAAAAAGGTGCCTGCCTATCTCGCTAGCTAGAGGCTTCAGCCTGCTTTAGGCTTCAGGATCAAGGCAGGGTCGCCAAGTGCGGCCCTTGCTTTTTATCCACTTCCCTGATCGTAGCTTTGCCATTTATGGTACCGTCGGATTCTGTTTGAGACACCGGGAGAAATGCGATGACACGTCTATTAGCTATTTTGCTTGCCTTGTTTTATTTGGGTAATACGGCTCAGGCGGATAACCATTCTGATCGTGAGCTTGATCTTGCGAATGCGCGGGTAGTCTCTGACAAGCTGACCACAGGCGGTCAGCCCACGAAGGCCGACCTGAAGCGCCTCAAGGAGGCTGGTTTTACCACGGTGGTCAACCTCAGGCGGGACGGCGAAACCACGAAACGCGATGACCCGGAAGTTGCCAAGCTCTTCAACTTTGATGAAGCTGAAGCGGCAAGTTCCATCGGGCTAAGCTATTTCCATCTACCTATTTCATCTAAGGATGGCCTGACGGCAGAGAACGCCAAGTTGCTGGATGATGCCCTGAAGGCGGCGCCTGGCCCCGTGCTGCTGCACTGCGGCAGCGGTAATCGCGCCAGCGCTCTTTTGGCCCTCAGGGCTTATCATGTTGAAGGCAAGCAGCCTGACGAAGCGCTTGCCATTGGCAAGGCTGCCGGACTCACGAGCCTGGAGCCCAAGGTGCGGACACAGCTTGGCCTGCCGCCCCTCGAAGAATAGGACAGCGCTTGCCCAATATGCCGTATCACGCAAGGTATCGCCTATGAAGGTTCTTGGTGTTGACGACTATCAGGTCCAGCCTTGGAAAAATGGCTTGGGCTCAACCACCGAATTGGCTGTTGGTCCGAAGGCGGCTGGCGGGGCTGGTTTCATTTGGCGGCTGAGCATTGCGGAAGTTACGACCGACGGTGCCTTCTCGCTTTTTCCCGACATTGACCGGGTGATCACGGTGATTGATGGTGCAGGCATGACGCTGGACGCTGGGCCGTACGGCAACCATCCCTTGAAGCCCTTCACGCCGTTGCAATTCTCCGGGGATTGGCACATTGAAGGCCGACTGAAAGCGGGCCCTGTACGGAACTTCAACCTGATGGTTGATCGCAGGTATGCCAAAGGCACGATGGCATTTCACGACTTTGCGACTGGCGCGGTGGTACTTTCGAACAAGAACGCACTTCGTTTTTTCTACTTGTTGGAAGGCGAAGTGCGCTGCGGCGAGGCCATGCTGACACCAGGTCAGACACTGTTGCTGGAAGCTGGTGAAAGTGCACCCGGCCTCAACGGCGTAGGGGCTGCGCTGCATGGTGAAATCACCTTAAGGCCTTAGCACAGCAATCTTTTTGAAGACGGTGGGCAGGCCTACAGCATCCAGGTCGGCAACTGGGTGCCAGAAGCCATTTTCAATATTCAGCTTGCTGTCGGCCTTGGCAGCCAGAAGCTTCGTTTCCAGATGGAAGTGCGTAAAGGTGTGCTTGGCCATGCCCTCGACGGGCTTCCAATAGTCCTCGGACGGACGATGAGCGAGCCATTCCTCCTTTGCAGGAAAGGCAGGACGTTCTTCCCAGGGGGTTGAAAACAGCCCAGGCATGCCACCTAAAAGGCCTTTTTGCGGGCGACGTTCAAGAAGCACGTGGCCGTCATGCTCCAGCCAGAAAGAGATTGCGCGTCTGGTCGGCTTGGCCTTCTTTGGCGCCTTGACCGGGAACCGTTCCATGTCACCCGCCTCATGGGCGGCGCAAGCACCACGGATAGGGCACAGCAGGCACTTTGGGGTTTTCGGCGTGCAGACCCCTGACCCCAGGTCCATCATAGCCTGGGCGAAATCCCCGGGCCGTTTGGTGGGGGTAATTTCCGCAGTGTGGGCTTTGATGACCTTCTTGGCGCCAGGCAGTGCGTCGGTCACACGAAACAGTCGGCTGACCACTCGCTCCACATTGCCGTCGACAACTGCGGCGGGTTCCCCAAACGCGATGGCGGCGATAGCAGCGCCCGTATAGTCGCCAATACCCGGCAGCGCCTTCAGGCCTTCTTCGGTTTGCGGGAAGCTACCTTGGTGCACCTCCACCACTACCTGAGCACACTTGTGCAGATTACGCGCGCGGGCGTAGTAGCCCAGCCCCGCCCATTCCTGCAACACGTCCTCTTGTGGCGCCGCGGCCAGTGCGTCCACCGACGGCCAGCGGGTGAGGAATTTTTCAAAATAGCCTTTAACGGTGGCAACCGTGGTTTGCTGCAGCATGATTTCCGAAAGCCAAACATGATACGGGTCAGCGCTTTCACCGTGAGCCGCCCGCCAGGGCAGGTCCCTGCGGTTTCTGTCGTACCAGTCAAGCAGCTGTTTGGCGGTTTTGGTCATACACTTTGTGAATTCTGATTTATTGTCTTGATTCATGTTAGCCTTGGCGGCATGCCATGGACGTGCCGCAATTATGCAGGACCATAGCCCGACCGACGGAGAGAGCAAGCCAAATGGCGAAACGGCCAGATAAAACCGAAGCAAAAAAACCGTTCAGGCGGCGCTCAACCCAGCGTGCCTCAAGGGTTGCCTCGTCACTAGTGACGCCGGCATTGCGGGCGAAAGGTTTTGCGCAGGCTGAAGTTGTTACCCGCTGGGCCTATATTGTTGGGCCGGAACTGGCGGAAAGCACATTGCCTGTTTCGCTTCGTTTCCCGCGGGGAGACCGCATGGGCGCAACACTCACGGTGCGCTGTGAATCAGCCTTTGCACCCCTTCTCAGCCACAAGGCCGGGCGGGTGATCGAGATGGTGAATAGCTTTTTCGGCTATCAGGCGGTGGCGAAACTTGAGGTGAAACAGGGGCCATTGCCGCGGCAGCCACGCAAAATGCCATATGAAAAAAAGGCGCTTGGCGAAAAAGAGACGAAACAACTGCGGTCACTTGTCGGTGATGGAGAGTTGAGCCCGCTTCAAGAAGCGGTTAAAAGCCTTGGCGAGTATGTGCTTTCGGAAGCACGGGAGGCCGGTCGCGGACCGGACAAGAAATAAGAATTTATAAGTAGGGGGCGTTATGTCTTTCAAGAAGGGTTTTCTGGCTGCTGCAGCCATGGTTTTCACGACTGCAGTGGCAGCACAGGATGGCCCAAGCCAGCCTTTTGTATCCGGTGATCTTGTATATGGTTCGCCTGATGCGCCGGTGGAAGTCATCGAATATGGCTCGATGACCTGTCCGCATTGTGGCCATTTCGCCCGTGATACTTTCCCGCAGGTCAAGCAGGAATTGATCGACACAGGCAAGGTGCGCTTTGTGTTCCGCAACTTTGTGCGGGACCGCTATGATATGGCGGTTGCTGTTATCAGCCGTTGCACGACCGACAGGGATGTAACCAAACAGTTGGTGGATACCTACTTTACTCGCCAGGACGAATGGATGCGCGCGCAGAACCCTTATGAGGTGATTGCGGGCATCGCGGAGGAAGCTGGAATCACTCAGCCTGAGATGTCACGCTGTATCTCGGATCAGGAAGCCCAGAAGCATCTGGCTGAAATGACCCAGAACGGCATCCAGACGTACAAGATCAACAGCATTCCCTACATCATGGTGAATGGAAAACACCTTGAGGCGCATTCGTTTGAGGCGGTCAAGGAAGCGGTTGAGGCCGCAAAATAATCCACAGGAAATTTCATGCGGGTTTCAGAAAAGACTCGTCAGCATGTTTCATGCGATGTAAACACAATATCTAGTAGTGGGGATAAATTAATGCACAAGGACTACGTATCGAAGTTCAAATTCGCAGCTGCCTTTGGCGCGGCACTTTTGCTTGCGGCCTGTGGTGATAGTGGCGACAAGCCAGCGGCTGACGATGCCCAGCAGGCCTCTGCTGAAGCCGATGCACCAGTTGTTGATATCGATTCCAAGACAGAGGGAACCTGGGGCCCGATCGTGTATGGCGATCCGAATGCCCCGGTCGAGATCCACGAATTCGCGTCCCTGACGTGCCCGCACTGTGCCACCTTCGCGAATAATTATTTCCCGAAGCTCAAGGAACAGCTGCTGGACACCGGCAAGGCGAAGCTGGTGTATCACAATTATATCATGAACCGGATTGATATCGTCGCGTCCGCTGCGGCTCGCTGTGGTGACGCAGCAACGACCCAGAAGCTGATGAAGGTTTATTTCGCACGTCAGGGCGATTGGGCCCGCTCCAAGGCGCCTGTGGATGAGCTGGCCTCTATTGCCCGCCGCGCGGGTATCAGCCGTACAGAATTTGATCGCTGTGTGTCCGATGACGACATGCTCAAGCACCTGATGAGCATGACGCAGGACGCCGTGAAGAAACACAATATCACCCTGACGCCAAGCTTTATGGTTGATGGTGAACTGATGGAGTTCTCTTCCTTTGATGAGGCTCTGGAGAAGATAGCTGAAGCGGTGGATGACGCCAGCTAACAGCTTGATATAGGGCGACCTTGTTGGGGAACGGGGTCGCCTGTTTGATGTTTTGACAACAGGGGGAGTAGGGCGCAGCCATGCGTTTTTCGCGTCTGCGATTATCGGGGTTTAAATCCTTCGTCGATCCGACCGAGCTTCATATTGAGCGCGGTCTGACAGGCGTTGTGGGCCCGAACGGCTGCGGTAAATCCAACCTTCTTGAAGCCATCCGCTGGGTGATGGGGGAAAACCGCGCCAAGTCATTGCGCGGTTCGGGCATGGACGATGTGATCTTTGCCGGCACAGACAAGCGCCCCGCCCGTAACATGGCTGAAGTGACGCTGGTGATCGACAACCAGGACCGTTCAGCCCCAGCCGAATATAACGATGAAGATTTCATTGAGGTAACGCGCCGAATTGAGCGCGAATCAGGTTCGGCCTACCGTATCAACGGCAAGGACGTCCGCCAGAAAGATGTGCAGTTGCTGTTCGCCGATGCCGCCACAGGCGCCCACTCGCCGGCACTTGTCAGCCAGGGCCGTATCGGCACGCTGATCAACGCCAAGCCGCAGGACAGACGCGCCATTCTGGAAGAGGCAGCGGGCATTTCAGGCCTACACACCCGCCGCAAGGAAGCCGAAAGCCGCCTGCGCGGCGCCGAAGGCAACCTGACGCGCCTGCAGGACGTGATCCAGGCCATGGAAACCCAGAGCCAGAGCCTCAAGCGTCAGGCGAAGCAGGCCGTGCGCTACCGCTCAATCTCCGGCGATATCCGGCAGGCTGAGGCGAGCCTGCTGTATATGCGCTGGGCTGATGCGGCCGAAGAAGTAATCAAGCTTGAGCGCGCGCTTCGGGAATCCGAGAAGGGCGCGGCTGAAATTGAAGAGAAAGTCGCGGGACTGGCCAGGGCGCAGGCAGAATTTTCTGCCATGCTGCCCCCTCTTCGGGAAGCGGATGCAGCGGCGGCTGCCAAACTACAGCGCCTATCTATCGAACGCGAAAATCTGGAGCAGGAGAGCGAGCGGCGCAAGCAGGCAGCACTCTCGCTCCGGCAGACACTCGAACAGATTGGCGCGGACCGTGAACGCGAAGCCGAGATTGCGGCTGATGCCAAAGCGGCGCTTGACCGGTTAACGACAGAGAAAAAGCGTCTTGAAGCTGCCCGCGATGCGGAAAAAGACAATGAGCTGCAGGCGCGCGAGAAGCTTGATGCCTCCACCAAGGCGGCGTCCGCTGCGGAAGCAGACTATGACGGTATCAGCGAGCGCGCTGCCCAGGCGCGGGCACGTCGGTCCAGTCTGGAAAGTGATAAGCTGGCGATTGTGCGCCGGGGCGATCAACTGCGGTCCGAGCAGACACGCCTGAACGGCGAACTGGATGCCATGACAGCCGAGGATGAGATCCTCTCCGCCCTGAAGACAGCCGAGCAGACCGTTGAGAAAGAAGAAGAGCGTCTCAGTAAAGTTGCTGACAGCCTGCAGGCTGCAGAAGCCGCAACTCTCGAGGCCCGCAACCGCCGGAATGAAGCGGACACAGCCAAGGCTGAGTGTGAGGGCGCGCACAAGTCTGTACTTGCGGAAGTCACGAACCTTGAGCGCATGCTGGAGCAGGCAGCCGCTGACGAAGACCAGCCGGTTTCGGCGTCCCTCAAGGCCAAACCTGGGTTCGAGATCGCGGTTGGTGCGGTGCTTGGCGAAGAGGCAGAAGCGGGCCTGAGCGAATCGGCTAAGCGATTTTGGGCTGCGCAAGATCCACTTGATGCCGCGGATTGGCCCGCAGGAGTGACACCCCTGAAGGATGTCCTGACGGCCCCGTCTGTGCTTGATCGCCGGGTGGCGTTTGCCGCCGTGCTTGAGGAGGGCGCGGATGGCGATATCCTTCAGAAAAAATTGTTCCCCGGCCAGCGATTAGTGAACCGGGAAGGCAAGCTGTGGCGTTGGGACGGCTATGTGCAGAAGGCCGGAGCGCCAAGCGAGGCTGCGATCAGGCTCGAGCGCCAGAACCGGCTAGTGAAGCTGAAGGCTGAGGAAGAAAAGGCAGCGAAGAAGGCCGCTGAAGCGGGCGAGGCTGCACAGCACGCGTTCGATGCCCACCAGAAAGCACGAGAGGCAGAACAGGCCCAGCGGCAAGTGCGTCAGGACGCCGAAAAGGCACTCGCAGAAGCACGCCGTGCCCTTGTGGCCGCAGAACAGGAAGCCAGCAAGCGCGCCAGCAAAGTGAATATGCTGAAGGACAGCCTTGCGCGATTGGCGCAGGAAGAAGCCGAAACCAATGAGCGGCAGGCCAGTATTGATGCAAAGCTTGCTGAGCTGCCGGAAAATACCAAGCTTGAGGCCGAACTTCAGGAAGCGCGAGCCAAAGTGGAAGCGCTGCGGTCTGAGCTTTCAAGCGCCCGTGCGGCCTATGACAGCCTGCGCCGGGAGGCCGAAAGCCGCAACGACCGTCTCAGTGCTATCCAGACCGAATCGGGCGCATGGCAGCTGCGTGTTGATAGTGCTGCGAAACAGCTCAAGGCGCTGGATGAACGCCAGGCTGACACTGAGCGCCAGTTGAAGGATGCTGAAGCCAGCCCTGAAGACCTGGAAAATCGCCGACAGGCATTGCTGTCTGAGCTCGACAAGGCGGAAAAAGAACGCCATGAAAGCAGTGATAAGCTGCTGGCGGCGGAAGCACAGCTGGCGGAGAAAGACAAAGCGCTCAAGGCGATCCATGAGGCGCAGTCTGAGGCCCGCGAGCGTCAGATCCGGGCGGACGCCGCCGTTGAAAACGCTGTTTCCCGCCGGAAAGACATTGCGTCCCAGATTGGCGAACGGTTCGAGTGCGCGCCTACCCAGCTTCTGGAGAAGGTCGGTCTGGAAGCCAGCGACAGCCTACCTGATGCCATGGTGCTGGAAAGCAAGCTTGAAAAGCTGAAGCGTGAACGCGACAGGTTGGGTGCAGTTAACCTGCGGGCGGATGAAGAGCTTACTGAGATAGACGAGCAACTGACCCACCTGACGGGCGAACGGGCAGACCTTGAGAATGCCATAGCACGGCTCAGGCAGGCCATTGGCAGCCTTAACAGGGAAGGGCGCGAACGCCTGTTGAAGGCCTTCGATGTGGTGAATAATCACTTTGGGGAACTGTTCAAGACCTTGTTTGGTGGGGGTGAGGCCCATCTGGAATTGACGGAATCCGATGATCCGCTGGATGCGGGGCTCGAGATATTCGCAAGCCCGCCGGGCAAACGGCTGCAGGCCCTATCGCTCCTGTCTGGCGGCGAGCAGGCCTTGACGGCACTTTCCCTGATCTTCGCCGTCTTTATCACCAATCCGGCCCCCATCTGTGTCCTTGATGAGGTGGATGCGCCGCTTGACGATGCGAACGTCGAGCGATTCTGTAATCTGCTGGACGAAATGATCGGCCGGACGGACACCCGCTTCCTGATTGTGACCCACAATGCGGTTTCCATGGCACGGATGAAGCGGCTCTTCGGTGTGACCATGGCAGAACGCGGAATCTCGACCCTCGTTTCCGTCGACCTTGAACGTGCAGAGGAATTGCGTGAGGCCGGTTAACGGTATTTTCCATAAATTCCTTTTAAATCAATTAGTTAACTTATTTTCGATAGACCTTGACACGGGGTGGGGCCTTCACTATGTTGCAGGCGCCTTTTACGGGCTTCTTTTTTTATGGAAGTGGCCCGGCAAAAAGGTTGGTCAAACGCGGGGTTTTAGGGGCCAAAGCGATGGGTGACACGGAAGATGACCCAAAGCTCAAGGCGCTTGAAGAGCGATTGAGCCAAGCTCGACAGAGGGCTCAGGGAGAAAATGCCGACGATCGGCCGTCTCCAATGGGTAGAGCCTTCCGGATGGGCATCGATCTAGTGGCGGGTGTCGGCGTAGGCCTGATCATCGGCATAAACCTAGATGGTTGGCTTGATACGTCTCCCGGTTTCTTGATCACCTTTTTGTTCCTTGGCTTTGCTGCGGGCATCCGGAATGTGATCCGGGAAGCCAACAAGATGCAGCGGGAAGCTGAGGATGGTCTGCAAGGGCAGGCTGACGAGGCGGATAAAGATTGACCGCGATCCGCATAAAGCGGGTTGCACAACTAAAGAGATGGTAGCCGTGGCAGGACCTCTTGAGCAGTTTGAGATCAAGCCCCTTGCAGAGATGCAAGTCGCAGGGATTGATGTTTCCTTTACCAACAGTTCCCTTTGGATGGTGATCGTTGTGACCGCCCTGACCTTTTTCCTGGTTGGTGGCACGCGCAAGAATGCGCTGGTTCCTGGTCGCTGGCAGGCCATGGTTGAAATGGCCTATGAATTTATAGCCAATATGGTGAAAGAAAATGTAGGGCGCGAAGGGAAACAGTATTTCCCATTCATTTTCACGCTTTTCATGTTCATTCTTGGTAGCAACCTTGCGGGCATGATCCCGTACAGCTTCACGACGACGAGCCACATCATTGTGACGTTCGCGCTGGCTGCGGTTGTTTTCCTTGGCGTGACGCTGATCGGCTTCGCCAAGCACGGCCTGGGCTTCCTGAAGCTCTTTGCGCCGTCTGGTGTGCCCGCGCCGCTTTACATTCTGATCGTTCCAATCGAAGTGATGTCCTACTTCACGCGTCCGATCAGCCTTTCGGTTCGTCTGTTTGCCAACATGCTGGCGGGCCACATCATGATGAAAGTATTTGCTGGTTTCATCATCAGCCTTGGCGCGATCGGCATTGCCGGCCAAGCTGCTGCTGTGCTGCCATTTGCTTTCAACATTTTCCTGACGGGGCTGGAAATCCTGGTGGCTTTCCTACAGGCCTACGTTTTCGCCATCCTGTCCTGCATCTACCTGCATGATGCCATGCATCCTGCACACTAAGACGCCGGACAAAATACTACAGTTTAGAAATCAAGCTTCATTCAATAGAGAAGGAATTTAACATGGAACTCGCAGCCGCAAAGATGATTGGTGCTGGTATCGCCACTCTCGCACTCGCTGGTGTTGGTATTGGTCTTGGTAACATCTTCGGTAGCTTCCTGTCGGGTGCTCTGCGCAACCCATCTGCTGCTCCGAAAGTATTCGGTAACCTGCTCCTGGGCTTCGCCCTGACAGAGGCTGTTGCCCTGTTCGCACTGGTTATCGCGTTCCTGATCCTCTTCACCTAAGACGATCAGTTTGCGAATGAAGCACATGGGCGCGGTCAGTAACTGATCGCGCCAGGTGCTTATCTGGACCGCAAGAGGGCATTGCCCGAAATGCGGATCGAGCCTTAAGGGGCTCAACAATTGAAACATCTAGCCACAGAGGCATGTGATGGCAGAAGCTCATACAGAAGTCGCACACAAGGAAGCAGGCCTTCCTCAGCTGAATATTGCGACCTTTGAAGAGCAGGTCGTATGGCTGTTCCTGACCTTCATCGTTCTCTTCGTGATTGTGTCCCGTCTGGTTCTGCCACGTGTGACCAAAGTCCTCGAAGAGCGTGAAGAGCGGATCGCAAACGATCTGGATACAGCCGAACGGCTGCGCAAGGACGCAGAAGACATACGCAACGCGTATGAAGAAGCGAGCGCGAAGGCACGAAAGCAGGCCCAGGAGACCATCCTGAAGGCCAAAGAGAAAATTCAGTCTGATATCGCGAAAGCCCAGGCCGAGCTCGAGGAAACGCTGGCAGCGAAAGCTGCGGAAGCTGAAGCTCGTATCGCCAAGGCGCGTGATGAAGCACTGGCTAGTGTCGGCGATGTGGCTGGTGAAGTCGCTAGCGATCTCGTTGCCAAGTTGGCCGGTATCGAAGGCGATGACGCCGCGGTGTCTGGTGCTGTCAAGGCAGCGCTCGCAGACGTGAAGGGAGCATAACCATGGCTGATGCACACGGTTCCGTATTCACCGATCCAACCTTCTGGGTTGCATGCTCCTTCGTGGTCTTCGTTGGCGGTGTTGTGTATGCGAAAGCTCACAAGAAAATTGCTGGCATGCTGGACGATCGCACGGCTACGATCCGTAACCAGCTGGACGAAGCGAAAGCAATCCGGGAAGAAGCTGAAAAGCTCCTGAACGATTACCAGCGCAAGCAACGCGACGCTGAAAAAGAGGCCGCCGACATGGTTGCCCAGGCAAAGGAAGACGCGAAGATCATGGCGAAAGAGGCGAAAGCCGACATCAAAGCCATGGCTGAGCGCCGCACCCGCGCCGCAGAAGCCAAGATTGCCCAGGCTGAAGCCAATGCAATCAAGGAAGTTCGCGCTGTTGCTGTTGATGTTGCCATCAAGGCTGCTGGCACAGTGTTTGCCGACAAGCTGAAGGGCAAGGAAGGCGGCGCGTTGGTCGACAAGGCCATCACGGACGTCGAAAGCAAGCTTCACTAAGAATTCAGGCTCTGGCACTTGTCAGTTCTGATCGAACGCTCCGCCTCTACGGCGGGGCGTTTTTTCTTGTGATTGTGCAGCCATCTTATATACCCCTAAAGCAACATCGCTTGAGATAGGGACCAACAGAGTGACGCGAGACAAAAGTGACAACCTGATGCGCTGGGCGACGCGGGCTTCCGTGAGCGTCGCAGCCGTGCTCGTGGCCGCAAAGGCGGTTGCCTGGTGGTTGTCGGACTCTGTGGCCATGCTTGGCAGCATGACGGACTCGGGCCTCGACCTGATGGCGTCGCTTGTGACGCTTTTTGCCGTGCGCACCGCTCTGCTGCCGCCGGATGAAGACCATAGGTTTGGCCACGGTAAGGCCGAAGCCCTGGCAGGGCTGTTCCAGGCGGCAATCATGTCGGGCTCCGCCATGTTCCTGCTGCTGGAATCGATCAATCATGTTGCGACCCCGCACCCGGTCGCCCAATCGGGCTTGGTGATGGGCGTGTCAGCGCTTGCCATTGCCCTGTCGCTGGTGCTGGTGGCCTTCCAGGCCTATGTGGTGCGCCATACAGGCTCCCTCGCCGTTGCAGGCGATCATCTGCACTATAAGGGTGACCTGCTGTTGAACCTGTCAGTCATCCTGGCTGCCTGGGCATCTGCGTCGGGGTTTGTATATGCTGACGGCGCCTTTGGTATCCTGATTGCGCTCTACATTCTTTACGGAGCACAGGAAGTGGCGTTGCCTGCTGTCGATATGCTGATGGACAGGGAGCTGGGGGATGACGACCGTGAAAAGATTTTCAATCTGGCGATGGGAAACCCGGCGGTACGCGGCCTGCATGAGCTGAAAACCCGCATGTCCGGTCGTGATCTGTTTATCCAGATGCATATCGAGGTTGATGGCGAAATGACCGTTCAGGACGCACATTTTATAGCCGACGAGGTTGAAGCGATGATCGGAGAGGCATACCCGGACAGCGAGGTCCTGATCCATGTGGATCCACCAAGCACCCTCTCGGATGAGCTGACTGTTAAAGAACTTGGAAAAATTGGGGAATAAGTATGCTGACCATCTATGGCATCAAAAACTGCGACACTGTCAAAAAGGCCCGCAAGTGGCTGGAAGCAGAAGGCGTGGACCACAGATTCCATGATTTCCGGGCCGACGGCCTGGATGATGCCCTGATGGCGCGTTTTGTTGACGCACTTGGTTGGGAGGCGCTGCTGAACACCCGGGGCACCACCTGGCGCAAACTGCCGGATGACGACCGCGAGGGCGTTGATGCCCAAAGGGCTGCCGCCCTGATGGTGGCCAACGAGGCGCTGGTTAAACGCCCCGTATGGGAGAAGGGCGGAGACTTCCGGCTTGGGTTCGCGCCCAAGGAACAGGAAGCCATCAAGGCCTGGGCCAGGGCACAGCGATTGGTTTGAGCGCGGCGCGAGTGTCTCTCAGCCTGCAACATCCAACTGCAGCAGCATGCCTTTTTTGTCGGCGTCAGGCACTTCCGCAATGAAGCCATAGCGTCCGGGTTCCAGGTCCACCGTGAAATAGCCATGTGACCCGGCGGGCATCACGTCATTGATACCGCCGACAAAGGTAACAGGGGCGGGCACAGACAGCCCGGCTTCGGTCTGCCAGTCCATGAAGGTAACGGCGTTTGCAACACTGCCTTCCCTATCGATCTTGAAGACATGTACATCCTGGCCGACTGCTGAGGGGTATCGGATCTGCGTATCGAAATTAACGCGGATGATATTAGTGCCAGCTTTCAGATCACCGTCTTTGAGGGACAGGCCATTCCCGTTCAGAGTGAAGATAACGTCAGCTTCAGGTTCCGGCATTTCACCGTTCTCAGGCAGAACGGTCAATGGCAGAACCATTGCCAGCACACCCTGTTGATAGCTGGCTGAATGGAAGACACCGCCTGACTTAATATAGCATTCAATCACATAGTTGCCGGGCGGTAGGAATGTGGTTGCCTGGGATATTGCGTTGCCTTCAATCAATCCTGGGCCACCATGGTAGGTCAGGCCAGTTGCCCAGCTTGGCATGTCTCCGAAAATTTCGCCGGCTAGCTCATGGTCTCCGGCCATCATGGCGTCATAGCCGCGCTGGAATACGCTGCCCAGTTCGTCGGAATATTGCACAGCCGATACACCGTCCGGAAGCCTGGCGACCAAGGCAAAATGGATCATATCGTCTTTGTTGTTAAGGCGGATGGTCGTCCAGCCGGACTTGATGGTTTCCGGGCCTTCGAAGCGCATGCCGGAGGCTGTGAGTTCCAATAGGTTGGTCGGTTGGAAAGCTACGTCTGCATCAGTCGAGGAAGGCGCAGGGGCGCAGGCTGACAGTGTCAAAAGGATGCGTAAAACGGCGAAACTGTTCCAGTTGCGTCTTGTCATAAGTCGCTCCCAAAGTCTATCGACCCCACCAAAGTGTAAGGGGTGGTTTTGAATCTTGTCAAATCGCGTCCATGAAGGTCTATTGGGCCGGTAACAGGAGAGCAGCATGCGCGAACTACCAGTCTATCAAGTTGATGCATTTACCAGCCAACCTTTTGGGGGTAACCCGGCGGCTGTGTGCCCGCTGCCGGCATTCCTTGATGACGCGCTGCTGCAGAATATTGCGCTGGAGAACAACCTGGCGGAGACGGCTTTCATCGTACCGTCTGCATCTGATGACGTGGACTATGAGCTGCGCTGGTTTACGCCTGCCATTGAAGTCCAATTGTGTGGTCATGCGACGCTCGCGTCTGCCCATGTGGTTTTCAAGCACCTTCACCCTGACTGGGAGATGGTCCGCTTCAATACTGCCTCAGGTTTGATGACGGTTGTTCATGCCGGTGACTTCCTGGAGATGAATTTCCCAAATCTTCACCCCACGCCCATGTCTGGCCCAGAGGGGCTGGCTGAGGCCATGGGCGCCGCGCCAAGTGAGGTTCTGGACGCCAACACCGGCGACGATGATCTACTTCTGGTCTATGACAATGCCCAAACCATCCGGACCTTGGCGCCCGATCCTCTGAAAATGGCGGCCTTGTCGCCGTATGGCTTCATTGTCACCGCACCAGGCGATGACGGTATCGATTTCGTGTCGCGCTGCTTTTTCCCGAACAAGGGGATACCGGAAGACCCCGTGACAGGGTCGGCGCACTGTGCGGCGGCTCCCTATTGGGCCCAGCGGCTGGGCAAACAGGAATTGCGGGCGAAGCAAGTCTCGGCGCGGGGCGGTGACTTGTGGCTGAAGGTGGTTGGCGACCGTGTCAAAGTTTCCGGCCAGGCTGTTGAAGTGATGCGCGGTACGCTTTTGTTGCCCTGATAAAGTATTTTGAACCTCCCTTTCCTGTTTTGCGTCCTAAAGGGAAACAAGGGGACAGACATATATGGACCGCGCGCGCGAGGACTTGTTGGTACTGGCCGCCCAGGGTGGAGACAGCCAGGCATTCGATCAGCTGTTTCGTGCCTATGATGCACCGCTTCGGCGCTTTGCATACCGGCTGTGTGGCGATCAGCATATTGCGGTTGATGCGGTTCAGGAAAGCTGGGTCACCCTTTCAAGAACACTCAGGAAGCTTCAGGATCCAAGAGGTTTCCGGCTGTGGGCCTACAAGACCACTCGTTGGCGTACGATGGACCTGTTGCGCCGCCGTCCCATGAAGCAGGACGCGCTCGACGGCGACGAGGCAACACTCGCAGTGGAAACCGAAGAACCCCTGGCGACCAGTGACCAGCTTTCGCGCCACCTTGCGGCGCTACCCCAAAAGGAAAAGGTAGCCCTGACGCTGTTTTACCTTGAGGAACTATCCGTGATGGAAATCGCGGCAGTGGAAGACGTGCCCGTGGGCACCGTGAAATCCCGGCTGAACCGGGCCCGGTCACGACTGAAGGATAGAATGACAGGAGACGAGACATGAGCAAGTTTGATGACATGATAAAGGATGAACTGGCGAAGGAAGCCAAGGGCATCGACGACCTTCTGACATCGGAAGGCGGCTTGCCGGACATGGTGGCAGCCAGTTTCAAGGGCAGTATGCGCCGCTGGGTGTGGTTCACCTGGGGGGTCATGCTGGTGGTTACAGGCTTCATGTTCTGGTGCATTTATGAGTTCTTCACGGCAGACGACCTTGAGGGCATGGTCTTCTGGGGCATCTGTATGCTGGTCACCATGCTGATGCAGTCCATGCTGAAGCTCTGGAACCTGATGGAGATGAACCGGGCCAGCATGATGCGGGAAGTCAAGCGGCTGGAGCTGGCCGTGGCGGCGCTCGCCCGGAAAGTGGGTTGATAATAAACGTCTGTCTCCCTTGAACCTTTTGGCCTTTTGGCCGTTTATAGGGAAAAGGGAGGCAGGCACGCGTGCAGGCACGGACACAGGAAGAGGCGCTGGTCTTGAAGGCGCAGGCAGGGGACGAACGGGCTTTCGCCGTGCTTTACCGCGCCTACCAGCCGTCGCTTGTGAAGTTCGCTTTCCGCATGCTCAGGAATGAGGCCGCCGCCTTTGATGCAGTGCAGGAAGCCTGGCTGATGGTGGCGCGGACGCTAGGGAAGCTGCACCATCCTGGCATGTTTCGGGCCCGTATCTTCAAGGCGGTGCGCTGGCGGGCGCTTGACCAGTTGCGCAAACGCCCGAATGAGCCCCTGTCGTTTGAGGAAGACGGCGTGGTTGAACCTGCCGCAAGCGTGGGAGCCATGGATGGCCGCGTCACGCGCCACCAGCTACGGACGCTCATTACCAGCCTGCCGGATGTCGAGCAGCAGGCGATCTATTTGTTTTACCTTGAAGACATGAAGCTTGAGGAGATTAGCGCGGTTTTGGATGTGCCTGTGGGCACGGTCAAATCGCGGCTCAACCGGGCACGCGGGCGCTTGCAGGCGCAGGTGCGTGCAGAAGAAGGAGAACTGGCATGACCAGCATTGATGAACGGATCAAGGCAGAGCTGGAGCGCGAAGGCGCTGAACTCGATGCCATGATCACAGATGACAGCATGCCCGCCATGATCGCCATGGCCTACAAGGGCAGCATGCGCCGTTGGATGTGGCTTGTGTCCACGGTGACCATACTGCTTGGCGTTGTGTCGGTGTGGCTGCTGATCGAGTTTTCAGGCGCCTCAGGCGTCGAAGACAAGCTCATCTGGGGTGTGTGGGCGATCCTTGCGGTGATCGTGATGCTGGCCTTCGAGATGTGGGCCTGGATGCAGGTGGGCCGGGTGGCCATGAAGCGCGATATCCAGCAGCTGCAGCTTGATATGCGGGAGATGATGACCAAGCGCGACTGACGGCACTTTGCCTTGCCTTCTCCCCCCACTGCGTTACCTTGGGGCAACGGGAACAAGGGAGAGAGCCGATGACATCCGTACATGATTTCACCTGCGACCGCCTGAACGGCAAGCCGCAAGACCTGGCGGACTATAAGGGCAAAGTGCTTCTGGTGGTCAACACGGCCTCCAAATGCGGCTTCACCCCCCAGTTCGAAGGGCTTGAGAAACTGTTCCAGGACCTCAAGGACAAGGGGCTCGTGATCCTCGGCTTCCCCTGCAACCAGTTCGGCAAGCAGGACCCGGGCTCGAACGACGAGATCGGCGAGTTTTGCCAGATCAATTACGGCGTCAGCTTCCCCATGTTCGCGAAAATCGATGTCAACGGCGACGGTGCCAGCCCGCTCTATAAGCACCTGAAGGCCGTCAAGCCGGGCGTGCTGGGCACCGAGCGCATCAAATGGAACTTCACCAAATTCCTGGTCGACCGCGACGGCAATGTGGTCAAACGCTTCGCGCCAAAGACCAAGCCGGAGGATATCCGCTCGGCGATTGAAGCGCTGCTGTAAGGCTTAAAAGATTATATATATCAGTATATTAATAATGTGATCACATTTTTCTTTGCGCCCATTCGAACCTGGTTTATGGTTTCCGGGAAATGCTCGGGGTGGAGCATGATTTGTGGGAGTGAGTAGCTATGTCCAAGTTGAAGGGCATCAACCGGCGTGATTTCCTGAACGGCGTGGCCCTGACCGGGCTGACCGGGGCCAGCTTGGCGCTTGGCATGAGCCCGGCGAAGGCGATGGCGGAAGGGCTGATCTCCAGCAAAGGCGCCTGGACCTATCCCCCCGCAAAAACCGGCCTGCGCGGCAGCCATGTGGGCAGCTTCGAAGTGGCCCACGCCATATCCTGGGAGGGCCAGACCTATGACCGCCCCAGGAAGGCCAAGGACGGCCTTTATGACCTTGTGGTCGTGGGCGGCGGCATCTCCGGCCTGGCGGCAGCCGTGCTGGCGCAGGAAAAGCTGGGGAAGGGCGCGCGTATCCTGATCCTCGATAACCACGACGATTTTGGCGGCCACGCCAAACGCAATGAATTCAATGTGGACGGCGAACTGCTGGTGGGCTATGGCGGCAGCCAGTCGCTTGAAAGCCCGGCCGACTATAGCGCGGGGTCAAAGGCGTTCCTCAAGACCCTCGGCATCGACACGGAAAAATTCTACCGCTTCTATGACCAGAGCTTCTATGAGCGCCTGGGCCTGACCGCAGGCATCCACCCGGGCGCCGACACGTTCGGCGACAGCAGGCTTTTAAAGCGCAGCCGTGCAGGCGGCAGCCACAGCGTGCTGGCGGCCTATACGGACGCCGAGAAGGCTGACCTGGCGGCGCTGATCAAAGGCTTACCCCTTGAAGGTGCTGATAAAAAAGCCCTGCACACCTGGCTGATCGACCAGCCAGACTGGCTCGCACACCTGAACCAAGATGAGAAGATCGACTATCTCAGGCAAACCTCCTTCGAGGACTGCATGACCAAACACGGCGGCCTGAGCGAAAGCGTGTGCGACCTGCTGCGCGACGAGGTCGTCGGCACCTGGGGGCTGGGTTGGGACGCCATCTCAGGCCTTGAAGCGGTGCGCTTCGGCATTGGCGGCACGCTGGGGTTGGGGATTGACCCCTATGCCGTCCCGCACCCCTACGATAGCGATGAACCCTATATTTTCCACTTCCCGGACGGCAACGCCGGCGTGGCGCGGCTCGCGGTCGCCAAGCTGATCCCGAGTGCGGTGGAAGCCACCACGATGGAAGAAGAGGCGCTCGCCCGCGTGCATTATGACAGGCTTGACCTGGCGGAAAACAACGTGCGCATCCGCCTGTCCGCCACCGCCGTGGAGGCGCGCAATACCGCCGAAGGCGTTGATATCACCTATGTTCGCGACGGCCGGGTTGAGCGGGTGGAAGCGCGCTTTGGCATCATGGCCTGCTATAACCATGTCCTGCCTTTCATCATGCCGGAGCTGCCCGAAGAACAAATCGAGGCGCTACAGTGGCCGGAAAAAGTACCGCTGGCATACGTGAATGTGGCGCTCAGAAACTGGCGGGCGTTCAAGGAAGCCGGGGTGAATTATGTTTACACGCCGGGCGGCTTCTACAGTAATTTCTCACTCGATTTCCCGGTATCCATGGGCGGTTACGCTTTCTCCCACGACCCGGAGAAACCAATCCTGGTGCATATGGTGCATGTGCCGAAGGCGCCGGGGCTTGGAAGCCGCGAGCAGCACAAGGCCGGGCGCTACCAGATGTATGGCACCAGTTTCGAGGAGTTCGAACAGGCGGCCATCGACCAGCTGACGGGCGCGCTGGGGCCATACGGGTTTGATGCCGAACGCGACATCGCCGCCATCACGGTGAACCGCTGGCCGCACGGCTATGCCTATGAATATAATGAGCTTTTTGAACCTGACTGGTCACCCGAAAAAGGCCCGCACATCACCGCCCGCAAGCGCGTGGGCAAGCTCGCCATCGCAAATTCCGACAGCTCGGCCTACGCCTATGTCAATGGCGCCATCGACGCCGCCATCCGCGCCGTGGATGAATTGTTCGGCTAAGGTCCCGTCATCCCCGGCCTCGTGCCGGGGACATTCTCTGCACCCTAATCATGAGCTTGCCTCATGTCGCATGATTTTGGCGGTTCCCCAAAAAAAGGGCACACATCACGTCCCCATAGGGCCCAAATTCACAAAAAGGGCACACCTATAGGGCCCTGAGTGTGCCCAATTTCACGAGCGCCAGACGCCCAAGGTGAGTGCTTCCAAAAAGTGCTCAGTAATTCGCCATAATCGAACATTTTGAGGTCAAAATGGGCATGCGATCACGCTTGGATTCGCTAAGGCAGGGTGACCCAATTTTTATCTAACGGATCATTCAATCATCAAGACGAATGTCGCCTTCCGGTCTATTCCGTTGAAAAACTG
>NZ_DGNR01000006.1:0-12287 GCF_002389025.1 Kordiimonas sp. UBA4487 | reverse complement strand
AGTTTTTCAACGGAATAGGCCATGAGCGGACATGGGCCACCCCCTCTTATCTAAACTGATTTCAAGACCGTCCGCGCAATCTGTGATAATTATGGTGTATCCGTTGCTTAGATGTACGGATGCCGGGGCGGCCATGAAGATGCGTGGCCTCGTGCGGTAGAAAGGGGGACGTGAATGCTAGAGAAATGGTTCGGCAAAGATATTAAACTCACCGAAAATGATTGGGCGTACGTCTTTGATAACCGGACAGATCACGACAATCAGATGCGAAATTATCTTTTGAGCAAGCCCTCGGAGGTGATCCATGCCAACTACATTGAAGGCACTCGCAATCTTACCATTGACGGGGTAAACGTTTGCAATCATGGACCATGGCAAACTATTTGCCGAAGATATTTAGCCTATCGAGAACACTACGACAGAAGGCAATTTGAGCAACGCAATCGTAAGATCGCAGTTGCCGCTTTTGCAGTCAGCGTAATTGCGCTGTTCCTGTAGACTCGCGCTAGACTATTGCGGCCATGGGACCTGATGCACTCATGTTGCAATTACCCTTTTGAGGAGGAATGAATGCACCGTTTCAAAAGCTGGTGGCGCTATCTGCAGAAGCCGACATTGGCAATAGGGTTTGTCATTGGTTCGATCGTAACTGGGCTTGGAACTACAGTTTTTGTTTGGCCTTGGCTTAAAGATTATGAGGGCATTGCAGGAGGCGTCATGGCGTTAGGCGTAGCCGCCTGGACAATCTCACTCACCTTCTTTCATCGGGAGGAAGACAAGTTTTTCGCTGATCAAAAAGCGCGGTTGAGATTGCGTCAGTCCATCGTAGATGGCCATGCGCTTAATAACACAAGAGAGTTTATTGCTGCCTCGGCAGACTTGGCTCATTTTCCGAACAATGCTTGGGACTTCTTTTACAAAACTGCAGCAGCCGCTGAGCATAGCAGGTTGCTTGACAATTACTTAGCCGAAATTGGCTACTGTCAGACGGAATGCCTAGATTGGTTGAAGGCCTGTGATCAGGAAAAGCGCTATGTTGTGTTTCAAGGAAAAAACGACCCTCATGCTGCATTTCTGAAAGTGTTGGGAAGAGAAACTGAAAACTGAAACCGTCAATGACCACTTTGGGTCGAAAGCTGTATTTCAGGGGCTGGGTTGACAGGCATAGTATCAGTGGGCAGGGCAGCCATCACCGCCAAGCCTGTGGCGATAAAGTCTGGCGCTTCTGAAAAGCCTTGCCCCGCATCCCCCATTCCCCCATCCTAGCCGCCGGTTCACAAACACACCTCGGGGGAGGGCTTATGGCTGGCGCTGGTACGGGCGAAAATTCCGCCTATCCATCATTCTCATCACGCATCGCGTTCATCATTGTCACCGCCGGCTCTGCCGTGGGGCTGGGGAATGTGTGGGGCTTTCCCTATGTGGCGGGGCAGAACGGCGGCGGCGGCTTTGTGCTGATTTACCTGCTGGCGCTTGCGCTGGTGGCCGCGCCCGCCTTCATGGCAGAGCTGATGCTGGGGCGCATGGGCAAGGCCTCGCCGCCCACGGCGCTCGGGCGGCTGCAGGCGAAAGTGGGCAGCAAACTCCACTGGCCGCTTGTGGGCTGGACCGGGCTTGTGGGCACTATTCTGGTGCTTTCCTTCTATGCGGTGATCGCGGGGCAGGCGATGGACTATATGCTGGAGGCCGCGGGCGGCGGCTTTGCCGGCTGGTCAGACGCGGACGTTCAGGCGCTCGACGCCAATTTCAAATCCAGCATGCCGATGATGGCGCTGTGGTCGGCCATCTTCATGGGGCTGACTGCGCTGATCGTCTCCTTCGACATCAACACGGGGCTTGAGAAAGCCGGCAAGGTGATGATGCCGCTTCTCTTACTGATCCTCCTCGGGATGGTCATTTATTCCGGCAACATGGGCGATTTCGGCAAGGCGGTGGATTTCCTGTTCGGCTTCCACGAAATGGAATTCACCCCGCGCCTGTTCCTGGAGGCCATGGGGCAGGCCTTCTTCACGCTCGGCGTGGGGGTGGGCGGCATCATGACCTACGGCAGCTATATGGGGCGGGACGTCAACCTGCCGCGCGCCACCTTCTGGATCGTGGCGATGGACGTCTTTGTGGCGCTCGCCGCAGGCCTCGCCATCTTCCCGCTGGTGTTCTCAAGCGGGGTGGACGCGGCGGCGGGGCCGGGCCTCGTGTTCCTCACGCTGCCCTTGATTTTCGCCGACATTCCGGGCGGGGCCGTGGTGGCCTTCGCCTTCTTCCTGCTGCTGACCTTCGCGGCGGTCACCTCATCCATTTCGCTGCTGTCGCCCACTGTGGCGCGGCTGGAGGAAGCCGGATGGTCCCGCAGGAAGGGCGCGGCCATGATGGCAGGGCTGGCGGTCGTTATCAGCCTGCTGACCTCCTACAGTTTCGCGGGCGGCAAGGATGTGTTCCCGCTGGCCGCACTCGGCCTGGGCGGCATGACCTTCTTTGACCTGATCCGCGAAGGCGTCAGCAATTTCATCCTGCCGCTTTCGGGGCTGGCCTATGCGCTGATGGTGGGCTGGGCGCTAAGCCGCGAGGACGTGCGGCAGGCGCTGCCGATGGCAGACGGCCCGCTGTTCCGGGCGTGGCATATGGTGATCCGCTATGTCGCCCCCATCTGCATCACCGCGCTGTTTGTCGGCGCCGTGGCGGGGTAAGGCTTGTCCTCGGGCGGAGGCACGCTAAGTCATGTCCTCAAGGATGCAGGAGGGATGCATGAGCAGCATGGGCGAACCGGAAATCATCAAGGCAGGCGGGTTTGACCTGGCGGTCTACCGCGCCGGGCCGGATGTGAAGGATGCCTCGAAGCCACCGGTGGTGCTGATGCACGGCTTCCCGGAAGTGGCCTACAGCTGGCGCGCGCAAATAAGGGCACTGGCAGACGCGGGATACCCGGTGTTCGCGCCGGACATGCCGGGTTTTGGCGCCTCAAGCGCGCCCGAGGGCCAGGCCAACTACACCATGGACAAGCTGACCGCCGCGATGGGGGCGATGCTCGATCATTACGGCATAGACAAGGCTGTGTTCATTGCCCACGACTGGGGCGCGCTGGTGATGTGGCAACTGCCGTTTTACGCAGGCGACCGGGTGCAGGGGCTTGCGGGCCTCAACGTGCCGCTGCTGCCGCCATACCCGGTGGACCCGATGGACATGTTCCGCGCGCGCTTCGGCGACAAGATGTATATCGTGCGCTTCCAGACTGAGGGCGCGTGCGAACCGGTCCTGGAGGCCGACATGGCCGCCACCTTCCGCTATTTCCTGAGAAAGCCGGACGCCAACACCCCGCGCCCAACCGATATCCCGTTCGCGGAAAAAAGCCTCGATCTGATCGGGCATCTTGAAAAGGGCGAAGGCGCGTGGGGCGGCAGCCCGCTGATGTCGGACGCGGACATTCAGGTCTATGTGGACGCTTATTCGAAGAACGGCTTCACGGCCCCCCTGCATTATTACCGCAACATGAGCGCCAACTGGCTGGACCAGAAGCGGTTCCTGGACGATGAGGGGAATTTGCCGAAGGTTAAGCAGCCGTGCCTGATGATCACCGCCGAGCTGGACCGCGCCTGCCCACCCGAAATCGCGGTGGCGATGCCGGATATGGTTGAAACCTATGAGCAGATAGACCTGAAAGGTTGCGGCCACTGGAGCCAGCAGGAACGCCCTGATGAGGTGAACGCTGCGCTCCTGGATTGGCTTGGCCGTCACTTCTGAGGCGACGGCCAAACCTGAATTTTATCCCTTAGTTCGAACGCGGCAGTTCACATTGGTCCTGGCGCTTGCGGTAGGGGTTATCGCATTCCCAGTCATTGCCGGAATAATCGATATGAGCATTTTCGGGTAGGACCAGTGTCCGACAGCTGTTGCCGAACTGCATGAAGCCGCGCTCGCAGCGCCAGCTATTGCCGTCTTCCACCAGGTAGGCGTTTTCCGGCACGTCCACTTTCTGGCATGTCTCGTTGAATTCGGTGTAGCCACGATTACAGCGCCAGCCGCTGCCGTAGCTTTGGTCAACGAAATAGCCGTTTGCTGGCACGATGATTTCGGTGCAGCTGTTGTTGGTGGCGCGGAAGCCGCGCTCACAAGCCCAGCCGTTGCCGTATTTGCCGTCGGTCAGGAAGGCGTTTTCAGGCAGCTCGATCTTGGTGCACTGGCCGCCGTCGGTGCGGTAGCCGCGCTCACATTCCCAATTGTTGCCGGACGCGTTCAGGTAGGCGTTATCAGGCAGGTTGATGGGCACGCAAGCCTTGTTGTTTTCTTCGAAACCGCGCTTGCACGCCCAGCCCGAGCCATAGCCGCGGCCGGTGGCATAGGCATTTTCCGGGATTGTCAGCTTGTTGCACTGGCTGTTCTTGCGCTGGAAGCCGTCGTCGCAGCTCCAGCCAGAGCCGTAGCGGTCCTGCGATGCATTTTCCGGCGGTTGATTATTGTCATCCTGAGCAAAGGCAATGCCGGTCACCAGCAAGAGGCTGAATGCGGCATAAAAGGCCAGGGGAAGGGACTTGAACATGGTGGAATCTTTCCGGTTGCGGAAGCCGCCGGAATTGGCGCCTGTCCATGGCTCGGGCGGGGCGAACCCCACCCGATTATTCTGACAGGCTGGGCCCGTGTCAGGCGCTTTGGCGCCGACCGCTGGCCCGTTGGGAGCGTTCGATATTGCCAAGCATGCGGCTGAGGCCGGCGTTTTCGCCGCCCTGATTGCCGCGACCGCCTTTGCTGCCCTGGCTGTTTTGGTTGCGCTTGCCAGACTGGCCGTTCTCGCCGTTAAGGGCATTTTGAGCACCCTGGCCATTGCGGCCTTTGCTTTTCTGTGGCCGGCGACGCTTGCGGTTTTCACCAGTAGGCGATGCATCTGCGCGGGCTGGTGCCTTGCGGGGCTCCTGCGTGCGTTGATCGCCTGCTTTGGCGCCTTCAGGCTTGGCCCGACCGTTTCGCGCGCGACCACGGCCAGATGTGCCTGCAGGCTTGCCGCGACCACGGCCAGCAGATCGTTTGCCACCGGGTTTCTCCGGGGCTTGCTCAGGCACGAGGTCCGTCGCGCTCAGCTCGTCCAGCTCAATCTTGAAGCCGATCAGCTTCTGGATATCGCGCAGGAATTCGCGTTCGCTTTCATCGCAGATGGAAATCGCGATGCCGGTTGCGCCGGCGCGTGCCGTCCGGCCAATACGGTGAACAAATACCTCAGGCACGTTCGGCAGGTCGAAGTTGAACACGTGCGAGACACCGTCCACATCGATGCCGCGCGCGGCGATGTCAGTGGCCACAAGGATCGGCACCTTGCCGGCCTTGAAGGCGTCCAGAGTGCGAACGCGCTGGCTTTGGCTCTTGTTGCCGTGAATGGCGTCCGCTTGGATGCCGTTCTGCACGAGTACCTGCGCCAGCTTGTTGGCGCCGTGTTTGGTACGGGAGAAAACAACCGCGCGGTCGATATCCTCGCGGCGCATCACGTCCACCAGAATCTGGCGTTTATTGGATTTTTCCACATGGATAACCGATTGTGTGATGCGCTCAATCGGTTTCGATTGCGGCGCAACAGACACTTCAACGGGCTTGTAGAGGAAATCTTCGGCAAGGCCGCGGATCTGCTTTGGCATGGTGGCCGACAGAAGCGCAGTCTGGCGTTTTTTCGGCAGGGCCTGCATGATCCGGCGGATGGCCGGCATGAAGCCCAGGTCCAGCATCTGGTCTGCTTCGTCCAGGATGACCGTGTTGGTCTGGTCCAGCATCACGGCGCCTGTGCTCATCAGGTCCTCAAGCCGGCCGGGCGTGGCGACAAGAATGTCAACGCCGCGCGACATGGCACGAATCTGAGGGCCAGCCTTGGCACCGCCAACGATGACCGCGCTTGAGCTTTTCAGGTACTTCCCATAGGTGCGGATGGCATCCTCGATCTGGGCCGCGAGTTCACGCGTTGGCGCCAGAATGAGGGCCTTGCAGCTTTTCGGATACGGCATTTTGCGAATTTCATGAACGCGCTGCAGCAGCGGCAGAACGAAGGCGGCGGTTTTACCGGTGCCTGTCTGTGCGATTCCGACAATGTCCTTGCCGTCGAGCATGGCTGGGATAACACCCGCCTGGATTGGAGTAGGCGTGGTGTAGCCTTCGGCCGTCAGGGCACGAAGGATGGGCTCGGCGAGACCGAGCGTATTAAATTCTTTCAAGTGTAAGCTTTCACATACCACGGTATCGCGCCAAACCCGGCGGGCGCACCGTCAAAAATATTCAGGGAAGCTTGCAAAGATCAGCTGCCGGGTCGTGTTGGGCCTGCGGGATTTCCCGGGCCGATTAGCAAGGCAACGATCTTGTGAGGAAAATTGCTCAAGTCAGGGACCGCCAGCGACTGTTCTTATGATTTCGCTATCTTCGCGCGGTGTGATGTGTGCCTTAGAACACGAAACAATAAGAAAAGCAAGGAAATGCGCGCGGCGGCCTGTGCGGGGCCGGGTGCGGGGCCGAGTGCAGGCGGTGTTTATTCCTCAAAGGTCGCCAGGTATTTTTTAACCAGCGCAGACAGCGTTTCGCGGTCCGCATCCGACAGGCGGCTTGTGAGATCCTTCTGGGTTTCCACATGGGCGGTGACTGCCTCATCCACCAGTTTGAAGCCTTTGTCGGTAAGCGCGATCAGGAAGCCGCGGCCGTCATCCGGGTTTTTGATCCGTTCCACCAGCCCGGCTTTCACCAACTGGTCAATGCGGTTGGTCATGGTGCCGGAGGTGACCATGGTCATGTCCATCAGCGCGCCGGGCGACAGGCGGTAAGGCGGGCCGGAACGCCTGAGCGTGGCCAGTACGTCAAAAGCGGCGGCATTCAGGCCAAACTGGTTGAAGGTTTCGCCCGTGGCCTTTGATGTATGCTGCTGCAGTTTCAGAAGCCGCCCCAGCAGGGCCATGGGCGCGGTGTCCAGGTCTGGCCGCTCCTTCGCCCATTGTTCAATGATTTCATCAACATGATCCATGCCCGACACTTTTCCACGAAAGTATCTTGACTTCAAGAGAAATATTATTATCTTGAGGTCAAGATAAATGACAAAGGCAGTGTGATGAGTAAGCGTGCGGACATTCTGACAACAGCGATCGCCCCCGTGATCTGGGGCTCCAGCTATATTGTGGTGACCGAGTTCCTGCCGGGCGAAGACCCGTTCATGGTGTCCATGCTGCGGGCACTGCCTGCGGGGCTGTTGCTGCTCGCGCTGGTGCGGCGCCTGCCGCAAGGCATCTGGTGGGGCCGCATGTTCCTGTTGGGCGCGCTGAATTTCACCATCTTCTGGGGGCTGCTGTTTGTGGCGGCTTACCGCTTGCCGGGCGGGGTTGCCGCCACGCTGGGGGCAGTGCAGCCCTTGATGGTGTTGTTTATTTCCCGCTATGTGCTGGGCACCGGAATTTTGCCCATCGCGGTTGGTGCCGCCTTTATCGGCATTCTTGGTGTGGCCATGCTGGTGCTGTCGCCGGGGGCGGAGTGGGATATGATCGGCATTGCTGCAGCAGCGGGCAGTGCGGTTTCCATGGCGTTCGGCACGGTGCTCAGCCGCCGCTGGCAGCCTGATGTGTCACCGCTGACGATCACGGCATGGCAGCTTACGGCGGGGGGGCTGCTGTTGATCCCCGTCGCTTTCACTGTTGGCAGCGGTACGATCACACTGAACAGCGACACGCTGTTTGGCCTGGGCTATCTGTCGTTGATCGGGGCTGCGGCCACCTATCTGTTGTGGTTCCGGGGGGTATCCCGCTTGCTGCCATCTGAAATTTCACCGCTTGGGTTCCTCAGCCCGGTAACAGCGGTGGTGCTGGGGTGGGCGCTCCTTGGGGAAACCCTTTCCACACAGGCCCTTCTGGGCATTCTGCTGACGCTGGGCAGCGTATGGCTGAGCCAGAATGCAGCGACCTTCACTTTCTTCTTCAAAAAGACTGTCTCTCAGGGAGCGTGAATTATGAATATCATCGTTTTTGGTGCAGCGGGCGCTGTTGGGTACCGGGCTTTGAAGGAGGCGCTTGCGCGCGGCCACAGGGTTGCCGCGGTGGTGCGGCGGCAGGAACAGGCGGCGGATTTTCCCGATAGCGTTGCCGTGCATGTGGCCGATGTGTTGGGGGCAGATGACCTGCAGCCCCTTCTGGCAGGGCAGGACCTTGCGATCAGTGCGCTGAGGCCACCTGAAGGGTGGGAGAAACTGCTTGTACCCATGACCGAGAAGCTCCTGCGGGAGGCCGGGAAAGCCGGCGTTCGTATTCTGGTCGTGGGCGGCGCAGCCAGCCTGAAGCTCAAGGGCAAGGACACCACTGTGTTCACGGAACCGGGTTTTCTGCCTGAACACCTGGTCCCCATCGCGACGGCATGCCAGGCGCAATATGAGCTTTGCCTGAAGAATACAAAAGCTGACTGGTCATATCAGACACCACCGGCCATATTGACGCCAGGCGACCGCACGGGCAGGTACCGGCTGGGCGGTGACGTGATGCTGACAGACGAGGACGGGCAGGCGCGCATTTCCATGGAGGATTTTGCCGTCGCCCTCTTGGATGAAGGTGAACAGAGGCGCCACCGGCGGCAACGCTATACGGTGGCCTATTGACAGGGTGCAACTGACAGGAAGATTTTTATGCCCCACTGGACCGCTTTAATCGAAGGCTTTCTGGTATCAATCGGCCTGTTGCTGGCCATCGGGCCGCAGAACTTCTATGTGCTCAGGCAGGGCCTGAGGCACCGGCACGTGTTTGCCGTCACCACCACCACATTCATCTCCGACGTGCTGATGATTTCGCTTGGCGTGATGGGTGTGGGGCGCCTGTTTGCCGATAACCCGACCGTCGCTTACTGGCTCGGTTGGGGCGGGGTGGCGTTCCTTGTGTGGTTTGCGCTCAAGAGCCTGAAGGGCGCGATCTGGCCTGATGTGATGACCGACGACCGGATCGAGGCGTCGGCTGGCTCCGCCGCCGGGCAGGGCGTGCGTATTGCCATCCTGCACGCGCTGGCGTTCGCGTGGCTCAATCCCTGGGCCTATGTGGACACCATGGTGCTGATCGGCGGTGTCAGCGTGAAATACGCTACGGACGCTGCGCGGCTTGGGTTCCTCATCGGCGCGGTGGTGGCTTCCGCCCTCTGGTTCTACAGCATCGGGTACGGTGCCAAAAAGGCCGCGCCCTTGTTCAAGAAGCCCGTCACATGGCGGGTGCTGGACGGCGTCATTACCGCCGTGATGCTGGGTGTGGCAGCGGTGCTTGCGCGCCACCAGCTCAGCCTCTAAAGGACGGTTGCAAACACCGGAAAACTGGTTCAAGCTTGGCCCCTGATGACGACTGAAAACAGTACGAGGGGGATAAAGTGCAGCTTTGTGGACATAGTGTTTCACCCTATTTCGAGCGGGTGGTGATCGCCCTGGATATGAAGGGTGCGCTCGATCAGATTGAGCTCGCGGGCGTGCCGGGTGGGTTCAAGTCAGAAACCCACTTCAGCCACCATCCCATGGGTAAAATTCCATTTCTGATCAAGGATGACGGCACCAGCCTGACCGAAGGCCAGGTGATCGCCGAATATCTGGACCGGGTGCTGGACGGCCCTGACCTCACGCCCCATGATTTCGAAGACGCGACCCGTGCGCGCCTGATCGCCCGCATCCTCGATCTTTACTATGCCGAAGCCGTGAAGCCTTATGGCCGCATGGCCTTTGGCGGTGAAGCCACGGACGCAGAAGTCGAAAAGGCCAAAACCCAGGATATCCCAGCGGCTTTCACCTACCTTGAGAAATATCTGGGCGATGGCAGCCGCGCCGTGGGAGACGATTGGACGCTTGCGGACGCCGCGCTGATTTCCCACCTCTATTGGTATGGCGCCCTGAAGGTGCGCTTCGGCCTTGAAGGCTATGACGCCTGGCCCAAGCTGAACGCCTACTGGGAGACCGTGAAAGACACGGACATCGTTTTGCGCTCCTTCGACCGGGTGAAGCATTCCTATGATGAATTCTTTGGCGGGGACGACAGTTGAGCGACCAGACAGGCTATACAGCGCGCTGCCTGTGCGGCGCAGTGAAGGCAGAGATTGTGGCCAAGCCGCTGTGGGTCAGCCACTGTCATTGCCCTTCTTGCCAAAAGGCCACCAGTGCTGCCTTCGCCACCTATGTGGGGTTTGATGCGGCCGCAGTGCGCTTCACCGAGGATGAGCCCAAATTTTATAAATCCAGCCCCGGCGTCAAGCGGCGCTTCTGCGGCGCCTGCGGCAGCCCGGTGAGTTTTGAAGGTGAGGCCTGGCCCGGGGAAATCCACCTGCACGCCGGCTTCATCAATGAAACCGACGACCTGCACCCGGAAAGCCATGTGTATGTCAGAAGCCGCAAGGCCTGGGCCAAGACAGACGACGGCCTGCCCACCTACCGCATGTTCCCAAAGGATGAGGGATGACGATGGCGATTATTCGCGATCATCTTTATGAAAACTCTGAAGATTTCTTTGCTCTGGATGGAAGCGCAGTCATGTTTCTGTCTTCGGCAGCTGCGATTGAAGTTTGTTTGCAGTGTGCGAGCAAGGGGCAGGTGGTCCTTGGAATCGAGGGAGGCAATTGGAAGGCCCAACGGTTTCAGATAGCTCTTGACTGTATATTCGATGGTGTTGAGCCTCCGGTGACAGCGAATGCGGCCCACGAAAACAACGTGCGGATATCGGAAGTGATTAAAAAGGAATGCAAAAAGAGGGATGTGTTTATCGTTACCAGTATGAAGATGGATGGTAGCGAAGACTGAATGATCTTGAAGAGCACACACCGCTTGTCCCGCGCGCCAATCTGCGTTAATTGAGGCGCAAAGTTTTTTCCAGAATGAATAAGGAACCAAGCCCGATGGCTGCCTATCAATATGTCTATCAGATGCACAAGCTCACCAAACAGTATCCTGGTGGCAAGCAGGTTCTGAATGGTATTTCCCTGAACTTCCTGCCCGACGCGAAAATCGCGATCATCGGTCAGAACGGCGCCGGTAAATCGACGCTGATGAAAATCATGGCCGGCTATGACACCGAATTCGGTGGCGAGGCCTGGGCCGCTGACGGCATCCGCGTGGGTTACCTGCCGCAGGAACCGCAGCTGAATGCAGACAAAGACGTGCTCGGTAACGTCATGGAAGGTCTGGCGTCTACGCAGGCGCTGGTGGACGAGTTCAACCAGGTGGCTGGCGACTACGGCATGGACCCTGAGAATATGGACCTCCTCAACAAGATGGGTGAGCTGCAGGAAAAGATCGACGCGGCTGACGCGTGGGACCTGCAGTCACAGGCGGAAGTGGCGATGGACGCGCTCTGCTGCCCGCCGAACGACTGGTCCGTCGACAAGCTTTCGGGTGGTGAGAAACGCCGCGTGGCGCTTTGTAAGCTTCTCCTCGAGAAGCCTGAAATCCTGCTGCTTGACGAACCAACCAACCACCTTGACGCCGAAACCGTCGCCTGGCTTGAGAAGTTCCTGCAGAACTACAAGGGCTGTGTGATCCTCGTGACCCACGACCGCTACTTCCTTGATAATGTGGTGGGCTGGGTGCTTGAGCTTGACCGCGGCCAGGGCATCCCGTTCGAAGGCAACTATTCAGCCTGGCTTGAAATGAAAACCAAGCGGATGGCGCAGGAAGAGCGCGCCGACAAGGCACGTCAGAAAGCCATGACCGACGAGCTGGAGTGGATCAGGCAGAGCCCGAAAGCGCGGCAGGCGAAATCCAAGGCGCGGATCAAGGCTTACGATGAAATGCTCGAGCAGCAGCAGGAGCGCGTGGCCGGCCCGGCGCAGATCAAGATCCAGCCACCAGCCCGTCTGGGCGGCAAGGTGATCGAAGCCAAGGGCCTGACCAAGGCGTTCGGCGACAAGCTTCTGTTTGACGGCCTCGACTTCAGCCTGCCACCAGGCGGCATCGTGGGCGTGATTGGCCCGAACGGCGCGGGTAAAACCACGCTCTTCAAGCTGATCACCGGCCAGGAAAAGCCGGACGCGGGCACGATTGAAGTGGGCGATACGGTGCAGCTTGGCTATGTGGACCAGTCGCGTGACGCGCTGGACGCAAACAAAAACGTCTGGGAGGAAATCTCGGGCGGGCATGACATGTTCTATTTCGGCAAGCATGAGGTCTCGACCCGCGCTTACGTTGGCGCCTTCAACTTCAAGGGCGGCGACCAGCAGAAGAAGGTTGGCCTGCTGTCGGGCGGTGAACGGAACCGTGTGCACCTGGCGAAGATGCTCAAAGAGGGCGGCAACGTGCTCCTCCTCGATGAGCCGACCAACGACCTTGATACCGAAACGCTGTC
>NZ_DGNR01000007.1:0-8385 GCF_002389025.1 Kordiimonas sp. UBA4487 | reverse complement strand
CAAATCCTACCCCCGCAACCAACTTCACTTGCTCAGCAAGTGCAACAGACCCTTCGAACGCAAGTTCGGAGGGTTTTGTCGTTCTAGAGAGACCGTTGCCGCCGAGCGGCCCTGCAGTGCTCGGGAGTTTGCCATTCGAGAGCGAAAGAATGGCCGCCAACTCGCCCTGGACTTCGAACTCAAAGCCGTCTTCAGTCGGATGAAGGACCACCTGATCGAGAAGCGAGCGGATGGCATCAAACGCCTGTAAGTCATCCCTGTCGGCCTTCAGGGCGTCTGAGAGCCTGCCCACCTTATCCTTATAGATAGCACTCATGTTGGGGTGCAGAAGCATGGGCGGCTCGTCAGAAATAGGCGATAGTTTGGCCTCGCACTCAGCCTTCTCTGCCTCAAGCTTGGCTGTCTTGTCCTTGAACAGGGCAAAGGGGGCACCATCGGCGACAGCATCCACAATCTTGTTCAGTTGCTCATAGATCCGGGCGATATCCGCCTGGTTACGGGACAGGCGATCGAGCGCTTCCGCGAGCACCATGTCAAACCGGGACTGGGCCGCGTCCTGGAGGAGGGCCTGGATGCCGGGGCGCAGAAGTGTCGCACCGGATACAGCTGCATCGGAGTAGGTGCCTGCAACCGTCCATCCTTCCATGTTTGCCCGCTCCTTCAGTTTATAAAACTGGTCCTCAATAGAGGTGGCCGACTGGAGGTCGGTCGAATAGCGGGCATAGAGGGCAAGACGCATCATTCTTCTCCTGAACTGGAGCGCTCAGTTGAGTCATGCAAGTCTGGATTGTCAAGCGAGTGGGCTGACGGCGAGGCCTTGAAATAGTCGCGCGCAGCCTGAACGGCCAGCGCACGGATCAGATCCGATGCGCCGGTGACGGCTTTCTCTTCGCGATGCTCAAGCGCTCTATCCATTGGCCTCTGCGGGGCTGCGTATTGATGACACGCAAACGGTGCCTGAGCGAGGGGAGGCCAACAATGGGATCGTGGTTAGAAAGGGGGGGTAAATAACCACAAGGTCGGGAATTGAGTGAAAAAAGTGTTTGGTGGTCGCTTGAGGGAGCGAAGTTCACGCCGAATCGGAGGCTGGTGTTCTACAAGATCAGGATGGCCATCGGAAAAAGGTAACAAAGGTTACAAAGCCAAAATCGGCATTTAACTCATTGAAATATATTAAGATATTTGTGACCCCTTAAAGGTTACATCGGGTTACAAATGGAGTCACAACTTTTAAGTCATTGATTTTAAAGGGATTGGCTCCAGAATATGTGACCCCGTGTAACCTTTTGCCTGTAACCCCTATGTAACCCCGGTGTGACCTGTTTGTGACCTTTTGGGTTGCAGTGAAGATATATATAAAACAATTGGTTATCTTTAAATTGAGATATTTGTAACCTTTGTTACCTTTTTCCGATGGCCAAACATTGTGAGCGCTAAAGGGGGATGTTGAGGCTTCTTTATTCCTATCCTCTACTTCAATATCTTAGTCCTGAGGCGCCAGCGGATGGCACTATGAATGGAATACAAGCCTGGCTTCATTCACGCCCATTCCTTTGCGCTCTCCCCCGCCCCGCCTGCGCTCTAAATGGCGCTCGTGTTCTTCATGGAGAAATAGCCTGAACGTAAGGCAGACTGGGCCTCACACAGCGAAAATGCATGCAGAATTATTCTTCAATATTCTGCAGGATTCGGCATCAGGCAACAAGTGAGACTGAGTGACGCATAAACTGAGACAATCCGTCATTTGCGACACATAAAATGAGATTATCCGACAGGGCCGCTTTCGTCAGAGAGCAGACCTTCAGATTTCGTTCTCAAACGTCCCCAATTCGCCAAGAGGGGACTGCCGTGGAACAGAAACATTCCAGCATCTATGAACCACGGCTACCCTTGCCCCCGTCATTGACGTCCCTACAGTGTGGGACACATCTTGCCATCAATGCCTGACAAAGGTCTTGTTGGCGATGCGCCAACCGTCCTTCAGTTTGAGCAAAAGAAAATAGTCGGTGTAGGTGCGGTCACCCGAGATGATTTCAGCCTTTGCCGTCGCGGCCGCCCCGGTGACATCGATGGCCACCAACCGTCCCATCCTTTTATTCTGAACACCTTCCTTGATATTCGCGATATAGTCTGTGCCCTTCCAGCGGCGCAACTCGCCGTCTTTCCCGACAAACTGAAGTTCAAGGCTTGGCAGGAATGCCTCGGCCACCAGGCCCGGCCGGCCATTTGCTGTGCCATCGAAATACTTTTGAACCACGACCGCAATCTCCGATGCGTCATCCGACCCAGCCGGCCAACTCGACCAGAAAGCGACGGCAAGGGAAAACAGCAGTCCTTTTACAATATTCATTTCTATTCCTTTCCTTGGCGCATTGCGCCCTTTGATGTCGCCTGCATCCTTCCTGCTTCAACGTGGAATTGCCCCTCGATTTCACGAAAAACCTGATCGAATTTAAAAATCGATCAGGTTTCACGGCAATTCGCAAAGCCACGGAAATACCCCCTTCATAGACTGTCCAGACACATTGACTTTAAAAGAGGATAGACGATGAAATACAGCCTGATGGGCCTCGCTCTTTGCTGCCTGAACCTGCCGGCAATTGCCGCAGAACAAACGTGGGATCTGACACACTATTATCAGGGTGATGCCGGATGGGAGGCGGAACGGGTTTGGGTCCAGCAAAGCCTGTCCCGGCCAAAATGGAACCCGGATGAGCTCTGCCAAACGCCGCGTTCCCTGGAACAGGCTTTGCAGCACGATCATGATCTGCGCGTGGCCGCCAGCCGCCTGGCACAGTATGGCTTTCTGCAGTCCCTGCTGGACACTGAAGACAGGCCAGCCGCGACCCGGCGAGATGTAGGCCTTGCCAACGAGGCCGCCGCAATGGCTTGGGTAAGCCCTCTGACCGAGGCTCTCAGGCAATGCCCTGAAACTGCGGATACCGTTTTGGCGGCGGCTATGAAAAACAACGCGCCCTTCCTGCCGCGCCTGATGCAATACCGGGCTGAGCTCGAAAGAATGCCCAGTGCCGCAACCCTGGAAGTCATCGAAAGGGTGGATGCACGCGTCGCCGCCCAGCATCATGTCTTTCGGTCCCTGATGGCAGGTATCCCAAACTGGCCAACGGTCTCCCTGAACGACGGTACGACAGTGATTGCCGATTACCGTGCCTACAGACGTGCCCGTCGGGCGCCCAACTCTGTGAACAGGGACCGGGTGCGTAACGCCTTTTTTGAGACGTTGCTGCCCTATGGGGATACCCTAGCGGGCCTCTATGTGAATCGGCTGGCGCTTGATCTGGAGGTCGCGCGCGGCAAGGGGTTTTCAGACCCGGTGGACGCCGAATTCTACTTCCGAGACGGCATGCCTGAAGGCAGTTACAGAAAGCTTTACCAGTCGCTGGTACGTCACCGCGATACCCTTCGAGCTTTTGCCAAGCAGCAAGCTAACGCGCTGGGTCGCCCCCGCTTAACATTTGGCGACTTGCTGTCTGTGCCCGCCACCGACCGACAGGAAAACTATGAGGCAGATGCCGTGATCGCCACCATGCAGGCATTTACGAACGCTGTGTCCGGCACTTATGGCCGAGCCATGGAAAATGCCCTGTCGGCAAACCTGATGGACCTGAAACCAACTGCGACCAAGGCCCACACCTGGGGCGTCTGGTGGCAGGTGGGGAATGCCCGCCCCTTCCTGTTCATGCCGTTTGACGGCAGCTATGTGCATGCGCAAAATCTGGCGGGAGGCCTGTTATTGCTGACCGCCTATGACAGTATCCCCCAAGAAACGCCGCCAGATTCCCGTGCGGACCCGTCTATCTATAGCAACGCACTGATTTATCTCGGCAAACTGATAAATTCCGATGCACTGATGCGAAACAGCGAAAACCCGGAAGAACGTACCCTCCAAATCGCCCGACAGCAGAAACAGATATTCCGCACCTACGTGGCCTATTCTATCATGGCTGAGCTTGAAAGTCGGACGCTGAGCGACATTCGCGCCGGGCTGACACCGACAGCGGACACCATCAGCACGCATTTCAAAACCATTTTGAAAGAATTGTTTGATGACACGTTGAATGCTGACGGTGCACAGGTGCTGGAGTGGATGGTGCTGACCGAAGTGATCTATTTCTCGGCAGAACATCTTTTCTGGCCACCAGCCCTCGCCACCGCGGCGCACCTGCAGGATCTGGCGTCATCAGAGCCCAAGCTGGCGGAAACCATATTGATGCGGTCATTGGGCGGCGACGCGCCATTCCTGTCTTACCCTGCCTTGAAACAAGCCGGCATCGATTTGGCGACCGACGCACCTTATGAGGCGATTTTCGACCGAATAGCGAAGCTGCACGATTGAACCCCTCCATTCACTCCAAAAGGCGGTCGATTTCAAGAATCGGAGAGTTTTTACCCACAAATCGATAAGAAATCGCCGCCCCCCTTTCCTAGCTTTGTGTCATCGACAACAAAGTTCGTGAAAGGACTAACAATGAAAAAACTGACACTCCTGACAGTGGGGACATCCATGCTCGCCGCCTGTTCCGGCAGCAGCAACTATGACCCGGTATTCCCGGAAATCAAAAATACCAACCGCGTTTGGACTGACGCCAGCGGCCAGCTCTATAGCGCCGTACAGGATACGGACGGCGATTTTACCGTCCACGACCCATCAAATGGACTGTTTTATTATTACCGGCTGGAAAATGGCAGGTTGGAGAGCAGGCCCTCTATCGCCCCTTCGATCCGGTATGAAAATGGCAAGCTCATTCTTGGCGACACCGCGTTGACCCCCGCCGAAGTGACGGCGGAAGAATTCGAGATCACCAGCGGTGATGTCATTCTCAAAGGCATGCTGATCCTGCCCAAAGGCAGCGGCAAAGTACCTGTGGTCATCAGTGGGCACGGGTCAGAACGAAGTGGGGCAACGAATTGGGACTGGGCACCCGCATGGTACGCGGAAGCCGGGTTCGGCACCGTCCTGTTCGACAAGCGTGGCACGGGGTCGTCCGGCGGTAGCTTTACCCACAACTTCGACCAGCTTGGCAAAGATATGGGCAAGGTGGTCGAATTCCTGGCAGCCCACCCCCGCGTAGACAAGCGCCTGATCGGCATCGCCGGCAATAGCCAAAGTGTGCGCATCGCCACCCTGGAGGCCAGCCGCAACAGCGAGGTAGACTTTATCGTGGCGTCGTTCGGCACTGTTGGTACGGCCTTCGAAGAAGAACTGCAATATACCAAGAACAAGTTTGAAGCAGCTTACCCTGATGAAAGCTGGGAGGAATTCAAACCCTTCGTTGAAGCCTGCGTGTCAGCATTTGCCTTGCATGACGACAGTCGTTGGGATGAAGTCAGCGCTCTCAAGAAAAAATGGAAAGGTCGCGTTGACGGCGACAGGCTTGCCGGCACACAGGTGGGTGACGGCTGCCTGTCCTGGGGACCGTTCCTTCTGAAGGCCTTTGGGCGCGGCCAACTGCCGGAAGGGTTGGACTGGAGCTATGAGCCAAAGGCCGACATTGAGAAACTGGATATTCCGGTTCTCTGGGCCTTTGGCGAAGCCGACCAAACCGCACCAAGCGCGACATCGATCGCGGCGGTGAAAGCCTGGATCCGTGACGGGAAGCCGTTTGAGCTGCGCACATATCCCGGTGCTGACCACGGCATGTTCATGACCGCAACTGATAAAGACGGCAAAAGCTATCGCTTCAAAAATCCGGTGTACATTCAGGATGTTATCGCCTGGCTCAAAGCCCTCAAGGCCAAGCAGTAAAAGGAGGCAGGAATGACTATATCAAAATTGAACCTTGCCGCCACGATTGCAGCTATCCTTCTTTCCACCGGCGTATCAGCACAGTCACTGGACTATCAGAGGAAAATGACAGACGCAGTCAATGGCCGGACTTTCATCGCTGGTGCCGACCTCTCTCGGTATGCCTGGCTGAACATGGAAACCCTGTTCCTGCAGGACACCATCACACGGCAAGGCAGTGCCGGCAATTTACCCAGTGATTTTCACCAGGAACTGGATGATTTTCATTTCAGCACCGGCCGCCAGACAACAACACTCTATGACCATGTTATGAACTCTGGTCTCGTGGACGGCATTGTCATCGTGCAAAACGGTACGGTGATCTATGAACGGTATCCTCACATGAAAGCCAGCGACAGGCACGCGCTCTGGTCGGTATCGAAGGTCGCACTGTCTACCGCCCTGGGGGTTCTAGAGCAGCAAGGAAAGCTGTCGCTTTGGGCGCCAATCGACCGATATCTGCCTGAACTGGAAGGGACCGACTGGCAAGGCATCACGGTGCGCGATATCGCTGATATGGCATCAGGCATGGATTGTCGGGAGGTCCTGGCGGATGCTTTCACCAATCCTGAAAGATGCATCTTCGGATATTTTGCGGCCCTTTTTAACCAGGAAGCTCCGAAGCAACAGGCGCCGCACGCCTATGATATTGTGCGCGCTGTGAGCAAACGGCAGAAACCGGGCCAGTCCTACACCTACACCTCCGTCAACAGCTTCGTCCTGGCGCGGCTCGTGGAGGAACTGACCGACATGCCTTATGCGGATGCGCTTTCCAGCCTCGTATGGAACAGGATTGGTGCAGAAGCCGACGCCCTGGTCCTGGTCAACAAACATGGTGAACCGGATGCTGGGGGCGGCATATCAGCCCGCCTTCGCGACGTGGCGCGTCTGGGTATGGCATATCTTCACACGGGGCCCAACGCCAACATTCTCAGCCAGGAATGGAAAGACGCTATCCAGGAAGACGCCCGGCCGGACCTGATGCAGAATTCGCCCGACGGCATTGCCCTCAACCTTGCGGCCCCACACCAGGCGCACCACAATGCCCGGCAGTGGGACAAAGTGTGGCTGGATGGCGATCACTATAAAAGCGGGTTTTCCGGCCAGGGGCTTTATGTCTCACCGCACCGGGATCTGGTGATTGCATGGGTTGGCACCCACGCGCGCGATGGCCACGGCACCAGCCTCGTTCGTGCGGCGCGGGCGCTGGCAGCATCCGACCAGTTCCCAGCCCACCAGCATTAATGAAAAGCGTGGCGACGGATCAGGTCGGTCCGTCGCCGTCGCGGTAAGCCTTCGGTGTCATGCCCATGCGTTCCTTGAAGGCCCGGTTGAAGGGCGCAAGGGAATTGAACCCTGCTTCCATGGCAATGGAGATGATCGGCAGATTGTCCTTGCCAGGGTCCTTCAGGTCACGGCACGCCGCATCAATCCGATAATCGTTCAGAAAAACGTTGAAATTCTTGTATCCCATTTCTCCGTTGATCAGCTCGCGCAATCGGTATTCAGGTAGCGCCAACATGCCAGCAAGTTTGGCGACATTCAGGTCTGGTTCCCGATACACCTGTTGGTCCTCCAAAAGCTTTTCCAGCTTGGCGGCCTTCTCACCCCATTTCACCCAGCTTCTGGATTTGCGCGCTTTGACCTTGGTCTTACCAGTTGCCCAATCCGCCAGTTGGGGGCGCGTCAGGGCAAAAAACAGCCAAATGGCCAAAGCCAGCTGCCAGATCATATGAAAGGTCTGTGGTTCATAGGGCAGTTTTGTGGCGATGCCGACAATGTTTTCCGCCACCAGCATCTCGATACCAACCACGCTGAAAATCGTTGCCACAATCTGGCGCAAGCGGAACCGGCTCTGGAGCAGTTCAGCTCGCCAGGAGCGGATCAGCGCGTAGGTCCCGAGCAGGAAAAATCCGAGCTTGGCTATTTGCGGCCAATATTCGAAGACAATGATCATCGGCCAGCTGTTCGGCCAGTTACCGTGCCTGCTGGCCCAAAGGTCAAACACGTCGATACCCAGGGCTGCAACTGCCACCAGCCAGAAGGGCCAGGAGGAAAGGTCCTTGTCCTCAAACAGATAGAACATGATCAGGGCCCAAGCGACGGCTCCCAGATTTGCCAGGGCATAAAGCGTGATTTGAAACAGTCGCTCACCGTCCCCTGCTGCAGGGTTGTTATAGTAAGGCGCCAACGCAAGCGCGGCGAAACAGATAATGCCAAGTGCCAGATAATATTTGAATCGGCCCTCGAGGTCTGACCTTAAGACCTGCAGTGAAAGCAGGAAGGTGATCGCGGCTGTTATGAAACTTGGCAACACTTCAAACACAGATACCCACCCCGCTTATCGGCTGAAGAAACAGGTTAGAAACCTATCCTTGCCCCTTTGGTCGGTCAATTCCTTGTTCAGTGCAGTTTATGAAAGGAGCCTCAAATACAGTTCTTTTATGAGAGGAACCAAGAAACAGATATGCGTCTTATGCTGCTGTTAAAAGTTCGCTTTGGGTCAGAAAGCGCCTGTTCTTATGCGGGAATAGGTATGTCTCTTGAATGTCCGTTACTGGCCTATTCCGTTGAAAAAC
>NZ_DGNR01000001.1:0-5419 GCF_002389025.1 Kordiimonas sp. UBA4487 | reverse complement strand
GTTCAAACTTTTCTTTAGCCATTGCCCGTCTACCTTTGCAAGCAATCACGCCTTTGTTCACACTCAGGCGAGCTTTCCATTTAACCCCGTGACCCCCACCCGGGTAGTCACATGATGATGTCGCCCGAGAGGGACTTAATTGGAGCGGGTGAAGGGAATCGAACCCTCGTCGTAAGCTTGGAAGGCTTCTGCTCTACCATTGAGCTACACCCGCACAAGCCAGCGGCTCCTCTCGAACACGACAAGCCTTCCCGCACGCAACCCCGGCAGGGGTTTTGAACAAGGAAGGTTAAGTGGTGGAGGGGACAGGATTCGAACCTGTGAAGCCGAAGCGTCAGATTTACAGTCTGATGGGTTTGACCGCTCCCCAACCCCTCCACGTATATACTAGATCGCCAGTGAAACTCGGGACTTGATCCCACTCCGAACTGGCGTCGCGGTGAGGGGCAATATGCGCATATAAATTCCCATGTCAACATCAAGTTCCCAACATTTCGTATTTTTTTGTTAGGACTTTATAAATCCACCGCTTTAGCATATGGGACACGCGATAATCTTCGCGTTTCGGGTGGATATTTTGCGCGCTGCCCCTTGTTCAGGAAGCACACAGGCGATGGCTAAGAAAGACTTTAAAAAGAAACCGGACCATCGGGGAGGGAAAGGCCGCCCCCCGCAAAAGCCCGGCCATCAGGCGCCACGGCAGCAGGGCGACAATCGCCAGCGGCCCGCCGCCGTGCTGACACCAAAGCACAAGAACGGCTTTTTCCTGTTTGGCCGCCACGCGGTTGAGGAAGCCCTAAAGAACCCAAAGCGTGAATGCATCCGGCTTGTCGGTACCACCAAGGCCCTGCAGGCATCCGGGCTGGCGTCCATCCGACAGGGCCTTGCTGTCGACTATATAGATGACGATCAAATACTCAGGAGTGCCGTGCCGGCTGATTCTCCGCACCAGGGGGTGCTGCTGGAAGTCCGTCCCCTGCCCGGCCTTGATCTTCTGGATTTGGAGCCGGTCGCAGACCAGAAGAATATCATCCTGATGCTGGACCAGGTGACCGACCCCCACAACGTGGGCGCCTGCCTCCGGTCTGCTGCAGCGCTTGGCGCCCGCGCCCTGATCACACAGGACCGCAACAGCCCCGGCGAATCCGGCGTGTTGGCGCGCGCCGCTGCCGGCGGGCTCGAGGCCCTGCCCTGGGTCCGCGCCGCCAACCTTGCGCAGGCGCTGGAGGCACTCAAGGACATGGGCTATTGGCATGTTGGCCTCGACGGTCACACGGACACCGAGATCAGCTCGGTCTCGATGGGCGACAATATCGTCATTGTTATGGGGTCTGAGGGCAAAGGCCTTCGCCCTCTGGTGCGCAAGCACTGCGACGCCATTGCCAAAATCCCGATGACGGGTAAAGTTGAAAGCCTGAATGTCTCAAACGCAGCCGCCATCGCACTCTATGAAATGGGGAAAGCATGACCACCGCGCAGGAAATTGTCGAAAAACTGGACCTGGCCCCTCACCCTGAAGGCGGCTACTACCGCCGTACCTACCGCCATGAAGATGGCGTCTCGGGCCGGGCCTTTGCTTCCTCCATCTACTATCTGATTGAACAGAAAAGCTTTGCCCTGTGGCACCGGGTAGACGCGGACGAGCTGTGGTTCTGGCATGCCGGCGCCCCGGCCGTTATTGAAACCGGCGCAGATACAAAGGCAGACGAAACCCACACAATGAGCATGGACCTCGCGGCCGGCCATAAACCGCAGCTGGTGATCCACGGCAATACCTGGCAGCGCATTCGCTCGACCGGTGACTGGACACTGTTCAGCAGTGTGGTTAGCCCTGAATTCACTTTCGAAACGCTGGACCTCCATATCGAGGGCCGCCCGGCAGACACATAGGCCTACTTCGCATGACCAACGCACAAGACATCATCAAGGAACTGGGGCTGAAGCCCCATCCGGAAGGCGGTTACTTCCGCCGCACCTACCGGAATGACGTTGATGGCCAGCAGCGTGGCAGATGTTCCGCCATCTATTATCTGCTGGACAAGGAAGGCTTTGCCCTTTGGCACCGCATTGATGCAGACGAACTGTGGCACTGGCATGCTGGTGCGCCCATGACGCTGGAAATCGGTACTGACCGGACAGACGCCACCCCACACACCCTGGGCCCCGACATTCTTGAGGGCGAACGCCCCCAGGTCCTTGTGCCTGCAAACCACTGGCAGCGTGCCCGAGCTGACGGCGCCTGGTCGTTGGTCAGTTGTGTGGTTGCGCCTGAGTTCCTGTTCGAAACGTTTGAACTACCTGACGGCGAAATCGCCACCACGGGCTGAATAGCTGTGCGCCTTCACGCCCAGAAAATGGCGCAATAAGCAGAAGAGGTCCTCGGCAAGCTTTAGCCTTTAATTGCGATGGTTTTTCGCCTAGGGTACGGGGGAATCAGGATTGGGGAATTCCTGAAATAATGAATGAATAGACGCGGGCCGCAGCTGCCCGGATCTTGAAGGGGATCTGTATGTTAGATCAGGAAACGAACGCTCAAAACGCTGGCGATTTGTCGCATCAGTTTGAAACCTCTGTGCTGGCTGCCATTGACCGCCTTGGCGGCACGGCAGACGAACTGGAACAAGCCGCAGCTTCCATGAATGGCGCCACACAGGAAACGGTGGACGGTATGCATGTGGCCGAGGAAAAGGCCCGCCACGCAGGTTCGAGCGTTAATGCCGTGGCTGGCGCGACTGAGGAAATCTCGGCGTCAGTAGGCAATGTCAGCGAACAGATGGGCCGGGCTGCAGAAGTGACCGCCAAAGCGCTTGAGGAAGCCAACGACGCATCCCGCCTGATCGCAACATTGAATGCCTCTGGCAAGAAGATCAGCGAAGTGATCAAGCTGATTAATGATATCGCCAGCCAGACCAACTTGCTGGCACTGAACGCCACCATCGAGGCAGCCCGCGCAGGCGAAGCCGGCAAAGGTTTTGCCGTTGTGGCATCGGAAGTGAAAGCGCTGGCAACCCAGACCGCTCGCGCAACCGATGAGATCAGCCAGCAGATCAACGAACTGCAAGGCGCCACCACTGACGCCGTGACCGCCTTTGAAAAAATCAGCGGCCGCATCAAAGAAGTGGATGAAATCGCAGGCGAAGTGTCCGGCACCGTTAGCCAGCAGGCGGCCGCCGCGCAGGAAATCAGCCACAGCGCCGCCCAGGCCGCCGAGGCCACCAGCGGCGTGATCGGTGACTTTTCCCAGATTGGCAGCGCCACCTCCCGCACCCAGAGCGCCGCGTCAGAGGTGACAGAAAAAGTCTCCAGCCTGCAGCAGCAGGGCGCCGCCCTGCGTTCCAGCGTTCAGGACTTCATGAACAAGCTGCATAAGGACTAAACCGGGCAAACAATAGTCGTTCGACAAGGCCGCCTCATCGGGCGGCCTTTTTGTTTGAGGATCATTTCTAAATTTTTACATAAGTTGTTGTAAAAAAGTATTTTTCTGTAAACGTCGCCTTAAACGTAATCAGGACACAATGAGTCGCATGAGGTGGCGGGGCCAACCGGAAAGCACTCATTGGCAGATGAGATTTTTCCAATACCGCCAAATTGAAGCCAGGTGTGTTGGCAGCGCACCCTTGCGACAACAGGTGACCTATGTCTGACGAAGCGGTTCTGGACACAACCCTTCCTATTCTCGATAGCATTTCCATCAAAGACCCCATCGTTGACAGGGGCGAAGGCGACAACAGCGTGACGGTGGTGCTTGCAGCCTCCGACGCCGACAGCGAGGTCGCGTCGATCCGCGTCACGGTGACGGACCCAGACGGCGGCACAATGGTCAAGACGCTGAGCGCCGCATCTGGCGAGCTGACCTTCACGATTTCAGACGACAAGCCTGAGGGCGAATACAAAGTCACCGAGGTCGTGGTGACAGACACCGCAGGCAACGCCCGCACCTATGATGGCCCGAACCTGTCGAGCCTGTTTGAAGTGGCCGTGACCGTGGTGAATGCCGAAGAGGATATAACACCTCCCGTCGTGACCACCTTGGAAGTTCATGACCCAATTGTTGATTTCGCGAGCGGCGACCGCTCTGTCAGCATCACCGTAACCGTCATTGACGACCTGGCGGGTGTCGAACTTGTCCAACTGTACCTCCCCTATGGCGACGAGGGTTTTCGCCTATCGCAGTCTGTGGCAACGGGAGCGACCCACTCTTTCACATTCACCCTGCCCGACAATGTCGCGAACGGAACAACCGCGTTCGAAATCGCGGTCTATGACAAAGCCGGAAACTGGACATATTATTCATCCAGCGAGCTACAAAGTATGGGCTTTGCCCCATCAGTTGAAATCACTGGTTCGATAGAAGACACTGAGGCACCAACTCTCGACAGCCTTATATCAAACGACCCGGTCATCAATGTTTCAGAAGGTGACCGCACCATCACCTTCAGCTATTCCGCCATCGATGATTTATCGGGGCTGACCAATTTTTCCATCGAGGTGTATGACCCCGAAGGCAACTGGATGCAGGGAAGAGGCCGAACGTCATCCAGTGGATCAATTACATTTTCCGTCCCTGAAAACGCGGTAAACGGCATTTACACCATCAAGGTGGTAACAAAAGACGTCGCTGGCAATATGCTGACCTACTCAGCAGAGGAGTTGCAAGAACTAGGTTTTATCAGCAGCTTTGAAGTCACTCAGGCAGACACCGACACCACCCCGCCTTCGCTTGTGGCCTTCACGGTAGACGAGCCGGTGATCGACTTTGAATCCGGAGACCGCGAGATCACGGTATCTGTAAAGGTAAGCGACGACAAAGCCGGCATCGATCAATTTCGGGTGTATCTTGCATCGCCGACAGGCCAACAGCTTGTCCAATTTGTATACGGGGCGGAAGAGGAAAGCGTCACATTCGTGCTGCCTGATCATTTTTCCAATGGCGAATATTCGATGCAGCTCTATGTCCGCGATCTGGCCGGCAACGATGTCACATACACCTATCAGGATATACTGGAACAAGGGTTTTCAGGTGTTTTCGAGGTGTCTGATGGCAGCTCGGGTAACGACGACACCCTCCCCGGCGGTAATGATGACGGCGACCACGACAATGGTCACGGCAATGACGAAGACGGCGTCGACGACGACAACCCCGGCAACTCCGATGGCAGCAATGGCGGCGGTAACAGCGGCGGTGACCATGATGATAATGGTCACGGCAACGACGAGGACGGCGTGGACGAAGGCAACCCCGGCAACTCGACCGGCACGAACCGCCGCCTGAAAGGCACGGACGACGATGACACCATCGAAGGTTCGGAAGGCGACGACACCATCACCGGCGGCGACGGTGATGACAATCTTGAGGCCGGTGATGGCAACGACCAGATCTGGGCAGGTGCTAGCGATACTGGCAATGACCGGCTGGCGG